>JAJYTH010000141.1 GCA_021793175.1 Actinomycetes bacterium | reverse complement strand
AGATCGCCGTCGGGCCGGTAGAAGAAACACGTCGGATGAGGCTCCTCAGAGGACGTCTTCACCTCGCCGACCCGCTGACCGTTGAACTCGGCCACGAATTCCGTGTCGAGATAGGGACACGGCCCCGCGTTCTCGGGTTCGGGCTCCGGTGGCAGGGTCAGCTCCGACACCGCCTCCGACGATTCCGAAGTAGGTCTATCCATTGTGGTCTGAGGCTGTTCCGACGACTGACCGCCGGAACATCCGGCCACGAACGCGGCCACGGCCGCGCCGATCACGACAAGGCTTGTGCGCATAGATCGCACAGTGAACCAGACCGTGGACCAACCTGACCGCGCCCTGTGCACAGAAAGCGGGTAAGGCGTCGAACACGCTCCTCATCCCCCTCGACGACGAGCCCCGGAGCGACACAACATCCCGGATCCCGGGGTGCCCTCAGGAACACCCGACGCCGGAGACGACGGGAGGAAAGACCGAAAGCACCGTCCGACCTCACCGAAGAACCACCGCACGCCCGTCACGGATAATTCTCGCCAGCCTCCGCTTCTCATGCCCAGGGAACAGAAAAGCATCACCCGGCCACACCGAAGATCACTGTCCCGCGCTTACGATCACGACAGGCATGAAGTCCACATTCTCGAAGTGGCACATCCGTACCGCTCGTCGAGTCCCTCAGCCCACCTTGTCCGGCATGGTGGAAGGGCCCGGCCGGTCCGCCCATGGTGGCCGCCGCGCTCGACTGCGCAGCTCGCACAGCACACTCCGCAGCCCCACGTCATCGGAGGACACCACGACGTGATCGAACAACCGCTGTTCATCGACCACTACGGACGCACATGGTGGCTCGCCGAAGGACTCACGATCGCGCTGTTCGCGTGGGCGTTGGGGACGATACTCGCTTATGGGCCACCGCTGTGGGTGAGCGTCACGCTGATCGCCAGTTTCGTGTGCTGGGTGCTGTTCGTGGTGCTCTCCCCACGGCATCCCCGAGCGGCGGCGAGTTCACTGGCCGCGTGTTCGTTGTCCCCCGCGGCCGCGCTCATGGCAGGCGAGACGTCCATGGTGGTGGTATCGGTGCTGGTACTCGGGGTCTACGCCTCTCATCCCGCGCCCCGCACCCGCACCATCGTCATGGTGACCCTGGCGAACATCGCGGCCATCGCGATGGCGAGCGTCGTCACCGACCTGGGGATCATGAAGGCCCTGACCACGACACTCATCACGGTGATCGTCCTGCTGATCGGCATCAACCGCAGGAAGCACCAGTTCCGGGCACGCCAGACCGAGCTGCTGTTGGAACAGACCCGACTCGCTCGTAGTGAACACGCCCGCGCGGCTGCGTTGGACGAACGTACCCGGATCGCCCGGGAAATCCACGACGTGCTCGCCCACTCTCTCGGCGCTCTGAGCATTCAATTGAAGGTCGTGGAGGCGGAACTCGCGGCGGGGAAGGACCCGGCATCCGCGCTGGAACGCATCCAACGCTGCAGCAAGCTGGCCTCCGAGGGGCTGGCCGAAGCGCGCAACGCGGTGTCGGCGTTGCGGCGCGACGTACCCACCCTGCCCGAAGCCATCGCCGAACTCGCCGACGACCACCAACGCGACCACGGGGCCACCGCGACCCTGCGCAGCACCGGCACCGAACGCCCGATCCCATCGGCGGCCACCGTGTCCCTGCTCGGCGCCGTGCGGGAAGCGCTCACCAACGCCGCCCGCCACGCGCCCGGCGCGCCGATCACGATCACCATCGACTACACCGACACCGCGGTTCGCGTGGTGGTCCGCAACGAGTCCACGGACCCCCGCCCCCGCGACGAAGGCACCGGTTTCGGCCTCACCGGCATGGCGGAGCGGGTCGCGCTGGCGGGTGGCTCCCTCACAGCCGGCCCCGACGGTGACGGGTGGTCGGTCATCGCCACCATGCCGCTCCAGCACGTCGATCACCCCGCCAGGGAGGTGGCGGCCGCATGAACGGGGAACCGATCCGAGTACTCGTCGTCGACGACCAGCAGCTGGTGCGCGAAGGACTCACGGCGTTACTGGAGCTGACCGAGGATGTCGAGGTCGTCGGCCAGGCCGCCCATGGACGGGAAGCCCTCGACATCCTGACCCGGAAGCCCTGCGACGTCGTCCTGATGGACCTGCGCATGCCCGTGCTCGACGGCGTCGCCGCGACCCGCGAAATCCGCAATCGCCACCCGGAAGTAGCGGTGCTCGTACTGACGACGTACTCCGACGACGACTCGATCCGCGACGCTCTCGGGGCCGGCGCACAGGGCTACTTGACGAAGGATGCCGGTCGCGCGGAGATCCACGCGGCGCTGCGGGCGGCGGTGACGGGCCAAGCGACGTTCACCACCGCCGTGTCACGACGGCTGGTGACAGCGCTGACCGAACAACGGCCTCGGCCCTCGGAACCCACGCCCGACCCGAGTGCGACGACGCTCACCGCCAGGGAACGCGAAATCCTCGGTCTCATCGGCGCGGGACTGAGCAACGCCGAAATCGCCGCGCGGCTCTTCATCGCCGAAAGCACGGTGAAAACCCACATCAACAACGCGTTCGCCAAGATCGGTGTACGTAATCGCGCCGGCGCCGTACGGTACGCCTACCAAACCGGCCTGGTGCGCTGAGCTCGGCCCACACACGCCTATAACCGCGTCCCTCCACGCGCTCCGGGAACCGACAACGGCCGGACAACGGGTTCCTCGCTCCGATGCCGACCGGGTCCTCGACCTCGGCCGTAGGCGGGACAGCGATCTCCACCCGCATCTCCACCTTTGAGTGGAGCCGTGAACGGCCGGTCGTTCCTATCTTCGTATCGCTGTGAACCACGAAAGACCGAACTCCTCCGCCTCACCGGGTGGTACGCGTATCGACGCACTCGACCTCGCCAGAGGCATCGCCATCCTCGGGACCCTCGGCACCAACATCTGGATCTTCACCGATCCGGCGGGTGCGTTCGGGTGGGTCTCGCCGCAAGGCGACGGTCCCGTCGAGGGGGTCGTCGAGACGTTGCTGCTCACGCTGTCGAACGGCAAGTTCCTCGCACTGTTGTCGATCCTTTTCGGGGTCGGACTGGAATTGCAGTACCGCTCGGCGGCGCGACGAGGGCGACGTTGGCCGGGCAGGTACCTGCTGCGAGCGCTGTTGCTGTTCGTCGAAGGCCTACTGCACTACTTACTGATCTTCGAGTTCGACGTACTCACCGGCTATGCGATCGTCTCGGTACACGTCGCGTTCCTGGTAGCACGCAGGGACCGCGTGCGACGGACGTGGCTGGCCATAGCCGCCGCTGTGCACCTGCTGTTGATCGGGTTCCTGACGTCGGTGCTGCTCACCGGGAACATCACACTGTCCGGCGAAGAACAGACGACGACCGATCTCTACACATCGGCGAGCTGGGCTGAACAGGTACTGACACGCATCGAACTGGCCGGCATGTTCCGCGCCGAACTGATTATCATCATCCCACTGTCCACAGTGCTGTTCCTGGCGGGAATCGAGGTGCTGCGCGCGGGTACGTTCGAGGCGAGTGAACGCGGGAAGCACGTGCGGCGTCGGATGCTCGTTCTCGGGCTCGGCATCGGTTTTCCACTGAACCTCGTGACCGCTTTCGCGGGAGTCGAGTGGTTCTTCGTCGACCGCTATGTCCTGCCGCCTATCGTCGCTTTCGGACTATTGGCGGCCATTGTGGAGGCCGCCGAGCGCACACGTGGGGGCCTGCTGAGAAAAGGACTCATCGCGACGGGCCGGACCGCCATGACGTGTTACGTGTTCCAGAACCTGATATGCAGTGTGCTCTGCTACGGCTGGGGGCTGGGTCTCGCGGTGACCTTCGCGGACGCTGGACCGTGGTGGGTCGTGGCGCTCTGGGCCGGCGTGGTGGCGTTGTTCATGTCGCTGGCATGGCTGTGGCTGCGACGCTTCACCCGCGGACCACTGGAGCTGATTCTACACCGGGTCTACAGCGGACGACGCGCTCGGGAGAGTACCGATCGGATTCCCGTGCGGGAGTAGTCCCACGTGGTGGGCTTCTGTGGCCGAGGTCTATGTGGGCCTACGAGGGCCTATGTGCCTCGGCCACTTCTTGACATCGGGACGCGCTTCACAGCCCCGAGAACCGTCGCCGACCGGTTGGGAAGCCCGCCGTGATCCTTACCCGGCAGGGAGAACCGGCGTGCTTCACTGAACCGAATCACCGGAAAAAGAACGGCCTCAGACCGGACGTTTCCGATCTGAGGCCGACCACACCGTGGGCCTAACGCTTCAGAACACGAACACCCTAACGGCGGAAGGCCCTGAGATCAGGATCAAGCCGGTGGGTACTCGTCGCGTGTTCTCGGGCGGTGGTGCCCAGTGAACCGCGAAGAGATCATCACCGGACTGACCGACGCCCAGGCCGATGGGCTGGCCTGCGTCACCTGTGGACTGGACTACCTACTCACTCGTGGCTCCGTGTCCGTTCCTGTCGGCCGGTCGATGACCGGCTCACAGGTGTTCGTCTGCATCGACCGCTGCGCCGAGCTGGCCGGAGTCGACCCGACGACGATGGGTCGCCGTGCGGGCGGTGGTCGCCGATGACCGCCGCCACCGAGTCGAACGCCCAGACTCCTCGCGGGGATCGGGCGCTGTGGTTGCCGACCGGCGCGGAGCTGGACCGGATCGCCGGAACGAACAACTATGGCCGCCGAATCCTGCGGCGTTGGAAGGGCGAGGGACGGATATCCGGTGGGGCTGCGCTGGCGCGGGACGAGAGGAAGGCGATCGGGGCTTAGAGTGACCTTGTGGGCTTCCTCGAAACGAACGGCGCTCCTCTGATCACGGATGGTGGTTTGGCGACCGAGCTTGAGGCGCGCGGGCATGATCTCTCGGACCCTTTGTGGTCGGCGCGGTTGTTGGTGGACGCTCCCGAGGAGATCAAGGCCGCTCACCTGGCGTTCTTCCGCGCGGGCGCCGTGATCGCGACGACGGCGAGCTACCAGGCATCCTTCGATGGCTTCGCGGAGCGGGGCATCGGGCGGGATGACGCTGGTCGGTTGTTGCGGCGCA
This sequence comes from Actinomycetes bacterium, assembly GCA_021793175.1. GTDB lineage: Bacteria > Actinomycetota > Actinomycetes > Mycobacteriales > Pseudonocardiaceae > Saccharomonospora. The sequence continues at coordinate 1,490 of JAJYTH010000141.1, read as the reverse complement.
GCGTCGAGCTGGCGCAGGCTGCCCGCGCTGAGATGGCCGATGACGGGCGTGAGCGGTGGGTGGCGGCCTCGCTCGGCCCGTATGGTGCAGCCTTGGCCGATGGGGCGGAGTGTCGGGGCCGCTACGGGTTGAGCGTGGCTGAGTTGGCGGCATGGCACCGTCCCCGCCTGGAGGTGACCGTCCCCGCCTGGAGGTGCTGGCGGACGCGGGGCCGGATGTGCTGGCGCTGGAGACGGTGCCGGACATCGACGAGGCGGAAGCGTTGATGATCGTGGTTTCCGGGATCGGCATTCCTGCGTGGCTGACATACAACATCGACGGGGATCGCACGCGCGCCGGGCAACCGATGGCGGAGGCGTTCGCGCTCGCCAGGGATGTGCCGGAGGTTGTGGCAGTGGGCGTCAACTGTTGTGCCCCGTCCGACGTGCCAGCCGCGACCGACAGGAAAGGTACGCATGAGCGCCGCGACCACCGAGATCATCGCCAGGGCCGTCATCCGCCGCGACGGTCAACTTCTCCTGGTGCGTCAGCGCACCAAGTCCTGGTCGTTTCTGCCCGGCGGCCACGTCGAACCGGGTGAGCGGGTGGAAGTCGCCCTCGTGCGCGAACTCGCCGAAGAACTCGGCACCGACGCCAAGATCGCGGGCTTCGTCGGGGCTGTCGAACACGGCTACATCGAGGACGGCGTGACCCACCACGAAATCAACCTCGTCTTCGAGGTGTCCATCGACGCCGCAGAGCCGGTCAGCCAGGAAGACCACCTGGAGTTTCACTGGTTGCCTCTTGACCAACTCGCCGACACCGACGTCCGGCCCGGCGCGCTGAAGAACGCCCTCGTCGCCGCTGGGGAGGACCGCACGCCCTTCTGGCACGGCTGGAACGGCTGAACCGCGCGACCGGCAAGAACAAGGTCTACCGCTACTACACCCGCTTCACCCGCTCCCGCTACGACACCGCCAAATGCGACGGGCACCGCATCAACGCCGACGCAGTGGAAACCGCCGTGCTCGACGCGCTCGCGAGCTTCTACCGCGACCACCACACGCTCATCGCCAACGCCTCGCCGAGCTACGCGTCACCAGCAAGCAACTGCACGCCCGCCGCGACGAGCTGGCCGCCGCACTCGACGCCGAACCCGCCGCGCCCAACGCGGCCACGCTCGCCAAGATCGCCGACCACATCACCGAGATCATCGACTCCGGCACCGACCAGACCCGCAAAGCCCTCGTCGAAACCCTCATCGCCGAAATCAAGATCACCAGCCCCAGCACCATCATCCCCCAGATACCGCATCCCCCAACCCCACGCACACGACACAACAGCAGACACAAACAAGACCCTGACCAGCGACAACACGCCAGCCAGGGCCTCAAAGGAAGGTGTTCGTGCAATGACTAATTTGGTGGAGCTGAGGGGAATCGAACCCCTGACCTCCGCCTTGCAAGAGCGGCGCTCTACCAATTGAGCTACAGCCCCGAACCGCGGGTCGC
>JAJYTH010000140.1 GCA_021793175.1 Actinomycetes bacterium | reverse complement strand
ACGGAATCACTCCCTACGCCGGAATTACCCGGTCAGGTTCGTGCGGTCGGCGGCGCCGGGTCCCGAAGAATGGACACCAGCCGCCCTCTCAGCCCGCCAAGGCGCGAGCTCCCGCGATGTGTAGTTATCCCCCAGACCATGCCATGCGCAGGAACGAACCTCAAGCCACCGGTGGTGCGGTCGACCGCGCTGCTTTGGGGTTCGTCGGATGTCGCCGCGTGTTTTCGGACGCGGCGGTGGACGTGATGACGGGGGTGACGACGCTGGGTCTCAGGCCTCGGGCAGCCAGCTCTTGCCGGGCACGCCCCACTTGTTGGCCTTGAGCATCTTCTTCGCGGCGCGGGCGTGCCTACCGATCAGTCGGTCGAGATAGAGATAGCCGTCGAGATGGTCGGTCTCGTGCTGCAGGCAGCGCGCGAAGTAGCCGGTGCCCTCGACCTCGATCGGATTGCCCTCGACGTCGAAACCCGTGACCTTCGCCCACGAAGCGCGACCCGTCGGATACGACTCACCCGGAACCGACAGGCACCCTTCCCAGTCCTTCTCGGGGTCGGGCATGGTCTCGGGGATCTCCGAGGTCTCCAGCTTCGGGTTGACGACCACACCCTTGTGCCGCACGCCTTCGTCGTCGGGGCAGTCGTAGACGAACAGGCGCAGGTCCACGCCGATCTGGTTGGCGGCCAGCCCCACTCCCTCGGCGGCGTACATGGTCTCGAACATGTCCTCGACGAGCATGGCGAGCTTGTCGTCGAACTCGGAGACCTCGCGCGTGGGTTGGTGCAGAACGGGTTCGCCGGCGATGCAGATGGCGTGGATGGTCACGCCGACATCTTAGCCGTCCCGACACTCGGACGCGCCGGGCGTGCTACGGGCTCCGGCGAGCGCTTCGTGATCTAATGGCAATCTGAGAAGAGCCGTATGAACCACCCGAGCTGACCAGGAGTGCCAGTGGACGCCGCGGAGTCGACGGCCCCCGACGGGCAACCGTCCCAGCAGGTCGGTTCCGACGTCGGTCTCACCCAGCGTGAACTGGACGTTCTCGCGTTCGAACGGCAGTGGTGGAAGTACGCGGGCGCCAAGGAACAGGCGATCCGCGACCAGTTCGGCGTGTCACCCACGCGCTACTACCAGATTCTGAACAAGCTCATCGACAAGCAGGAAGCCTTGCATGCGGACCCGATGCTGGTGAAGCGGCTTCGGAAGGTACGCGCCTCACGGCAGCGTGCCCGCGTGGCACGGCGGTTGGGGATTGAACTGCCATGAGCATCTTCGACGGGATGTCAAGGCCGTTGCGGGCCGCGGGGCTGGGACTGCTCGCGGTCGCGGTCGTCGCGACGGCTATCGGAGGCATCACGCTCGTGTCGGGCGATGCCGAGCCCGACAACGCCGCTGCCACCTCACCCGCCGGGCCCGACGCCACCGAGCGCGGCACCGGCGGTGGTGAGCCCGACGCACCGGATGGATCGGCGCCGCAGTCCCCACCGGACGGCACCGGAGGCGACAGCGGTGACTCCGACGGGGACAACGGGGCCGATGGCAGCGACAGCGGCGACGGTGAGAGCGGTGGCGACAGTGACGCCGACCAGGGCACGTCGGACGACGGCGCGGTGGATCAGCCGGTGGCCGAACTGAAGGTCCCGGTGAGGGTCTACAACAACAGCACCATCGGCGGGCTCGCGGCCGAGGCCGAGGAGCACCTGAGCGTGCGTGGCTGGAACGTCGTGGAGGTCGGTAACTACTCCGCCAGCAACATCCCCACCAGCACCGCCTACTTCAGTCCCGGTACCGACGAGGAATCCGCGGCACGCGCGCTGGCAGAGGACTTCGGGCTGCAGGCCAAGCCACGGTTCGACGGCATCGCCGACTTCGGCGCCGGTGTGATCGTGATCGTCACCAAGGACTACGAGGAGCCTCGCGGCGGCAAGTAGGGCCGACCGTCAGCGCGACCTGGCATAGGCTTCGAGCTCCGCGAGCTGCACCGGGTCGAGCGACGGTCGCACCGTCTCCCGCGCCTTCTCCAAGTGTCGTGCCGTCACCTCGGCGGCTTCCAGGGACTCACGCATGGCGGCCAGAGCCGCCTCCCTGATCAGCGCGGCGCAGTCGGCCGCGGAGTAGCCGTCCAGCTGATCGGCCAACACGTCGAGATCGACGTCGTCCGCCAGTGGCGTGTTCCGAGCGCCGGCCCGCAAGATCTGTGCCCGCGCCTCGGCGTCCGGTGGCGGCACGTAGATCAGCCGCTCCAGACGGCCCGGCCGGAGCAGTGCCGGGTCGACGAGTTCGGGGCGGTTGGTGGCACCGACGACCACGACATCCCGCAGCGGTTCCACACCGTCCAGCTCGGTGAGCAACGCCGCCACCACCCGGTCGGACGCTCCCGAATCGCTGGACTGGCCCCGCCGGGGAGCCAACGCGTCCACTTCGTCCAAAAAGATCAACGACGGAGCGGCTTCGGCGGCCTTGCGGAACAGCTCCCGCACGGCACGTTCCGACTCGCCGACCCACTTGTCCATCAGCTCGGCGCCCTTGACCGAGAAGACGTTCAGCGCCCCCGTACCCGCCAACGCCCGCACGAGGAAGGTCTTGCCGTTGCCAGGCGGGCCGTAGATGAGCACGCCACGTGGCGGCGCCACACCCAACCGTGCGAACGAGTCGGGGTACCGCAGCGGCCACAACACCGACTCGGTCAGCGACTGTTTCACCTCCGCCATGTCGCCGACGTCGTCGAGGGTGATCCCACCGGTGGCCAACGTGTCGGTGGTGGACATCGAGATCGGGCGCACTGACTCCACGGCTTCCAGCAGGTCTTGCTGCCGGACACGTGGCTCCTCGTCATCACCCGAGTGTCGTAGCGCCGCGCGTAGGGCGGCGTCCCTGCGAAGCGCCACCAGGTCTGCCGCCACGAATCCCGGTGTGCGCTCGGCCACGGCTCCCAAGTCGATACCGGGTTCGGTCGGAGTGTTGCGTAACAGCACACGCAGCAGTTCCGTCCTGGTGCGCGCGTCGGGCATACCGAGTCGCAGCTCCCGATCGAGCAGGTCCACCCCGCGCAGGCGAGGGTCCACCGACTCGGGATGCGCCGTGGTGGCCACCACCGCGAACCGGGGGCGGGCGAGCGCCGAGCGCAGCCGGTCGAGCAGTACCGTCGCCACAGGCGGAGGTTGCGACGCCGGAAGCAGCGTGTCGATGTCGGAGATCAGCAGTACACACGGCCGCTCGGTGGAGACGCCGGACAGGGCGTTCGACAGCCGCGCCACCGCCGCGTCGGGCTCCAACACGGCGAGAGTGGGGGCCTCCAACATCACCACGTCGACATCGGCGGCACGCGCCACGGAACGGACCAACGTCGTCTTACCGACGCCCTCCGGCCCGGACAGCAGAACCCCCAGCCTCGGCGACGTGCCGAGCTTGGCCAGCAGATCGGGCTGCCGGAAAGCGAGATCGAACCACTCCGCCAACCGTTGGGCCGTCGACTCCGCGCCCGTGAGGTCGGAGACCGGGGGCGGCTCTTCCGCGCCCTCGTCGGCTCCGGCGGCGCCGGACCCGACATCGACGTTCGGTCCGCCGGTGGACGAGCCCGGCGCGGGCCGCTCCGGCCGCTGCTGCTCCACCCGAAGTTCCGGCGCGGGCTCGGGAGTCTCACCACGCCACGTCACGACGGTCGACTGACCCACCGCCACGGGCCCCGACGGTTCCGTCGCCGTGATCGTGAGCAGCTCGGTGGTCCACGTGGCCCCGACCGCGCGCGACAACGCACCCCGGGCCGCGGAGACATCCGATCCGGGCGGCGGAGCGAGATCCTGCGGCAGCAACGACACCGCGTCGCCCACCGTGAAGACCTTGCCGAGCAGAGCCAGCCTCAGAGTGTGCGGGGAAAGCGACATCCGCGCCAACCGCGAACCGTCCACGGTGACGGTGCGCGCGGCACTCACCTCGCACGGCTCCACGATCACCTCGGAACCCTCCGTCACCCCGAGGTTGGCCATCGTCACGTCGTCGACCAACAGCACGCCCGGAGCCGACCCGTTGGGCGCGCAGGCGGCCACCGCCGCGCTGACCCTGGCACCCGTGAGCCGCACCGCGTCCCAAGCGCGTAATCCCAAAGCATCGAGCACTTCGCGATGCAGCCGCACGACGCCGCGACGCGAGTCGAGAGCGGAAGTGGTGTGCCGAACGGTCAGCGACAGCTGTGGTGATGTCACGTCATCACTCTAAACGGGTGACTCATGTCGTGTGGGTCAATCCTTGTTCTGCCGCAGCCCGATCCGACGCCAGTTGCGCTTGCGTGGACCGCGGCTGTCGGTACGGGACGGCGGCGGTGCGACCGTGTCCGGCGGATACACCCTCGGCACATGCGCGGTGGTGGCCCTCGGACGCCTCACCGCGCGCCGAGCAGCCCCCGCCACCTTGCGGAACTGAGGTTTACGCAAACCGAGCCTGCGCTGTGTCCGGCCACGGCGAATGGCCCTGCGCTCCTTCGGCGGTACGTCCCACGCCTCCGGATGATTGGCCAACCACCGATACCGCCGCACCGAGTACGGCAGGTGTGCCAGATACAGCAACAGCACACTGATCAGCACGATCAGCGGGTACTGGATGATCGCGGCGGCAGTCAGTCCCACCGCGACCAACAGCGGAGCCGCGGCCTTGGCCGGAACACGCAGCTTCTTCAACGACAGGGTCGGGATCCGGCTGATGAGCAGCACCGCAATCGCCACGGTCCACACCCAGACGACCGGCTTGTGCGACCACCAACCCTGGCCGAATTCGAGCGTGGCCATGACCGGCAACAACGCCAGCAGCCCCCCGGCCGGGGCGGGTACGCCGACGAAGAACTCGCTCGCGTACGGCGGCTGCTCACTGTCGTCCAGCAGCGTGTTGAACCGGGCCAGCCGCAACACCATGCACACCGCGAAGATCAACGCGGCGACCCAGCCGAACCGGCCCGGATCCGGAAGCCACACGTACAGCACGAGTGCCGGAGCCACACCGAACGAGATCGCGTCGGCCAGGGAGTCCAGTTCCGCCCCCATCTTGGACGTGGCATCGAGCAGTCGCGCGATCCGCCCGTCCAGGCTGTCGAGCACCGCGGCGAGGCCGATGGCGCCGATCGCGAGTCCGTACTGGCCTCCCAGAGCGAACTGCACGGCGGACAACCCCGCGCACAGTGCGAGCACGGTGACCGCGTTGGGCAGCAGGCGGACGCCAGGTGTGGTCCGGGACATGAACTCAGTCCTTCGCAGCTTCACAATTCGGCGAGAGGGGTCTCGCCCCCGATGGTGCGCTGACCCTCACGGACCAGCACTCGACTCCCGGGTGGCAGATAGGTGTCCACCCGTGAGCCGAAACGGATCAGGCCATAGGTCGAACCGGGCTCGACGTGATCGCCCTCACCGACTTGGCAGACAATACGCCGTGCCACAAGTCCCGCGATCTGCACGACGATGAGTTGGTGGCCACTGTCGGTGCGCAGCAGTACGGAATTGCGCTCGTTGTCCTCGCTAGCCTTGTCCAGGTCGGCGGAAAGGAACTTGCCGGGCCGATAGGCCACCTTCTCGACGGTACCCCGGACGGGCATGCGCTGGACGTGAACGTCGAAGACCGAGAGGAACACGCTGACCCGGGTCAGCGGCCGGTCGGGCAGGCCGAGCTCGGCGGGCGGACTCGCCTCTTCGATCAGAGACACCAGACCGTCGGCCGCCGACAACACGAGATCGTCCCTAAGCGGCGGGACGCGCTGCGGTTCCCTGAAGAACGCCGCGGTCGCCAGCGTTCCGAGTCCCGCGAGTAGTCCCAGCCGAGGCGAGAACCTCCGCAGCAGAAGGGTCGCGGCGACACCGCCCGCGACGAACGGACGCCCCGCGGGGTGCATAGGTGGAAGGGTTTCACGGACGAGACGCGCGGCATGGCCGAGCGAGTTGGAGCTCATGGACCTCGATTTTTCCGTATGGACGGGCCGGGTGGCGTCCGCCCCCCGACGTCGTACGCCACCCGGCCACGGACCGTCGATGGTAGGGCGTGACCGTTATGGCGATAACCAACTGTGTGGAAAACGTTACAAAGCGTGGCTCGATCGCGTTCGCCGGGGTCCTCGGGAGGCCGAGGCGGTCGCCCACGGTGTCCGGCGTCCTCACCGGTGCCGTTCGACCAACCGGACCACGGCCAGCAGCAACACCGCTCCCAGCACGGCGACACCGAAGCTGGGGAAATCGAACTCGAACGTCTTCTCCTCACCCGTGGCGAGCTGGTAGACGAAGCCGCCCAGCGTCGCACCGACCACGCCCACCAGCACGCTGACCAAGCAGCCCTGCCTGCGGCGCTGTCGGCCGCCGACGATCAGGTTGGCCGCCCAACCCGCCAGGGCGCCGAAGACGATCCACGAGAAGAAACCCATGTCGCGCGAGCGTAGAACAGGCGGCCGGCACGAGGTCGCCCCCGCGCCTACGCAGTCGCACGACCTGCGGACACGGCTACGCAGGCTGCGGACACGGCTACACGACCTGCGGACACGGCTACACAACCTGCGGACACGGCTACGCAGGCTGCGGACACGATGATTGGGGGCCGGGGTCTATAGGAGGAGGACGTCGACGATCGAGTCCTTCTTCGCCTCGGTGACGTCCTCGGCGACCTCGATGAGGCAGT
>JAJYTH010000032.1 GCA_021793175.1 Actinomycetes bacterium | reverse complement strand
GCACCGAGTGGGTACCGGCACCACGCAGGCCCGATTTCACGCTCGACGCGGCACAGGCGGCGGCGCTGGTGGCCGAACGCGCACCCGATGTCGTCTTCCTCACCAGCCCGAACAACCCGACCGGAGGATCGATCCCGCTCGAGGACCTGGAGGCCGTGCTGCGGGCGGCGCCGGGGCTGGTCGTGGTCGACGAGGCGTACGCGGAGTTCTCCTCGCAGCCGAGCGCTGTGCACCTGCTGGCGAAGTTCCCGGCGAAGCTGGTGGTGTCACGCACCATGAGCAAGGCCTTCGCGTTCGCGGGCGGGCGGATCGGATATCTGGCCGCCGCTCCGGCCGTGGTGGACGCGTTGCAACTGGTGCGACTGCCCTACCACCTGTCCTCGGTGACGCAGGCAGCGGCCCGCGCCGCCCTGCGGCACGCTGACGCGACGTTGCAGTCGGTGGCGAAGCTGGCCGCCGAACGAGACCGCGTCGCCGAGGCGTTGCGGGAGCTCGGTTTCACGCCCGTGCCCAGTGACGCCAACTTCATCCTGTTCGGACGGTTCGCCGATCCCACAGCGGCCTGGAAGTCCTATGTGTCCTCCGGCGTGCTGATCCGTGATATCGGCATCGCCGGACACCTGCGCGTGTCCATCGGCACGCCCGACGAGAACGACGCCTTCCTACAGGCGAGCAAGGAGGTCCCGAGGTGAGCCGCGTCGGTAACGTCGAACGCACCACCAAGGAGTCGTCGATCCGGGTTGAGCTCGACCTGGATGGCAGCGGCCAGGTGTCGGTGTCCACCGGTGTCCCGTTCTACGACCACATGCTGCACTCCTTCGGCGTGCACGGCAGTCTCGACCTGCGGATCGAGGCGCAGGGCGACGTCCACATCGACGCGCACCACACCGTCGAGGACACGGCCATCGTGCTCGGCCAGGCGCTTCGTCAGGCGCTGGGCGACAAGAAGGGGATCCGTCGTTTCGGTGACGCGTGGATTCCCATGGACGAGACACTGGCGCACGCGGCCATCGATGTCTCCGGGCGCCCGTACTGCGTGCACATCGGTGAGCCCGAGCAGTTCAACACGTTCACCATCGGCGGCAACTACCCGTTCGTGCTGACCAGGCACGTGTTCGAGTCGTTGTCGTTCCACGCGCAGATCGCCCTGCACGTGCGGGTGCTTCACGGTCGGGACCCGCACCACATCGCCGAGGCCCAGTACAAGGCGGTGGCTCGCGCGTTGCGGGAGGCCACGGAGTCCGACCCGAGGGCCGGGGGCATCCCGTCCACGAAGGGAGTGCTGTAGGTGTCACGCGACGTCGTGGCGCTGCTGCTGTTCGCGTTGGCGGGTTTCCTGGCCGGCGGGGTCTTCAGCACGTGGAAGAGGTCGCGCGGGCTGGCGGTGGTGCTCGGCGTCGCCGCTCTGCTGGCGGTTGGCGGCGCTGTCGCTTGGCTCATGTCCTAGTGGGCTCCTAGTGGGCTTTTAGTGGGCTCCTAGTGGGCGCTGTCAGGAGCTGCGGACACGACTGCACAGCCTGCGGACACGGCTACACAGGCTGCGGACACGGTGTGGGTCAGAGGCCGCCTTCGACTCTCGGTTTCAGACCGGGGGCACCCGGGCCCAGGTTGGCGATGGTGTCGTCCGGATTGTTGAGGGCACACGTGCGAAGTGACAGGCAGCCGCAGCCCACGCAGCTGGTGAGCTGGTCTCGCAGCCGCTGTAACGCGTCGATGCGGGCGTCGAGCTCGTCCTGCCAGCGCCGCGACAACCTCGCCCAGTCGGCCTTCGTCGGCGCGTGGTCGCGGGGCAGGGTGGCCAGCGCCTCGCTGATCTGCTCCAACGTCAGGCCGACACGTTGGGCCGAACGGATGAAAGCGATCCGTCGTAGCACCGACCGTGGATACCGGCGCTGGTTGCCCGCCGTCCTTTCGGCGAAGATCAGACCACGGTCTTCGTAGAACCGGAGTGCGGTGTGGGGGACACCGCTGCGGTGGGCCACCTGTCCGATGGTGAGATAGTCGGCGAGCTTCGGCACTCCGCCACAGTACCCGAATCTCCACTATGGTCGAGCTAATTTCCGGGGTTGTGCTGTTGACAGGGTCGATCACCTGTTCAAACGCCCCTCCGGTGTGTCCCGCCCGGGTTCGGCGATCCGTTCCGACTGGTCGGAGTCGTCGCGGCGGTAGGGGAAGCGGTACGACTGGACAGTCGGGAGCGCCGCCGCGCGTATCGCCTCGGGTGGTGGCTGTACCGGTGCGGGCGGTTGCCTCACTCGTCGAGCCGAGTGGGGCATACTCGGCGAGGTGCAGTTGGTTACTCTCGACGACGTTCGTGCCGCAGCCGCGCGTATCGCCTCGGCCGTGGTGCGTACCCCATTACTGCCGTGCCCGTGGGTGGGCAACGAGCGCTCGGCCGCCGACCGGGGGTTGTGGCTCAAGCCCGAGAACCTCCAACCCATCGGCGCCTTCAAAATGCGAGGGGCGCACAACGCGGTCGCGCGACTCGACGAGGACGCTCGCGCGCGGGGGGTCGTGGCCTACTCCAGCGGGAACCACGCCCAGGCCGTCGCCCACGCGGCCGCCGCGGCCGGTATCACTGCGCACATCGTGATGCCGGCTTCCACACCCCAGGTCAAGATCGACAACACGCGGTCCCACGGTGCCGAGGTCGTTCTCGTCGGTGACGACGAGCGTGAGGCGGTGGCGTACGAGATCGTCGCCGAGCGCGGCGCAGTGTTGGTGCCGCCGTTCGACCACCCGGATGTCATCGCCGGGCAGGGCACGGCAGGGCTGGAGATCGTCGAGGACCTTCCCGACGTCGACGTGGTTCTGGTGCCCGTCAGCGGTGGTGGGCTCGCCTCGGGGATCGCCACGGCGGTCACGGCGCTTCGTCCGGACGCCAAGGTGATCGGTGTCGAACCCGAGCTCGCCTCCGACGCGAGGGAGAGCTTCCGCGCGGGGGAACTCGTGGACTGGCCGGTCGCGGACCGCTTCCGCACCATCGCCGACGGACTGCGTTCCCAGCCGTCCGAACTCACGTTCGCCCATCTGCGGAATCGGTTGCACGACATCGTCACGGTCACCGAGGACGAGATCCGCTCGGCGATGGCGGCGCTGGCCCAGAAGGGCAGGCTCGTCGCCGAACCCAGCGGCGCGGTGTCGACGGCGGCGTACCTCTTCCGAGGGGACGAACTCCCCGCCGGACGCACGGTGGCGGTTGTCTCCGGCGGTAACGTCGATCCCGCGTTGCTCGCCGACGTTCTGACCGCCCGAACCGACGAGGAGGACCGAGCCGATGACTGAGCCGGAGCCGATGTTGTTCGGTGCCGAACACGTACGTCAGTACGAGGAGAGCGATGGCGAGGTCGGATTCCTCAGGCACGGTGCGCCAATCCTCATCCTGACCATCACCGGTCGGAAGACGGGTCGACCTCGTAAGGTTCCTCTGATCTTCCAGGAGCACGAAGGCCGCTACGTCGTGGTCGCGTCCAACGGTGGTGCCGCCGACCACCCTGACTGGTACACGGACCTCCAGGCCGACCCGGAGGTCCGTGTGCAGGTGAAGGCGGATCGATTCGCCGCGCGTGCTCGAACGGCCACGGGTGAGGAGAGGGAGAAGCTGTGGCGGACCATGGCGGCCGTGTTTGCCATCTACGACGAGTATCGGCGTACGACCGAGCGGGAGATTCCGGTCGTGGTCCTGGAGCCAGTGGAGCCAGTGGAGCCAGTGGAGCCACAGCCCTGAGCGCTCGACGGAACGGAGCAGGGCGGGGAGGAGCCGGGCGGGGACGCCGAGAGCACCCGTTGGCGGTGATCCGGCGCTTCCCTCGGCGTGACCGAGGGTTCTGGTTCGGGCTCGCCATCGAGGTCCTCGCGCCACTGTTGGCGGCGGCGACACGGTGGCGGATCGAGGGTGGCCAACACCTTCCCCGACGAGGTGGCGTGCTCGTGGCGAGCAACCACCTGTCGTTCGCCGATCCCATCGCCGTGACATTGTTCACCCTCGCGGCGGGCAGGGTGCCCCGTTTCTTCGCCAAGGCGGAGCTGTGGGACACCCCCGTCGTGAAGAGGGTGATGACGTCCGGCGGGCACATTCCCGTGCACAGGGGCCGGGCGAGCGCCTTGGACGCCTACCGCGACGGCGTGGCCTCGGTGCGCGCGGGTGAGTGTGTGGTGGTGTTCCCCGAGGGCGGGTTCACCGAGCGGCCCGACGGCTGGCCGAGCAGGGGTAAGACGGGGCTGGCCCGGATGGCCCTGACCACGGGAACCCCCGTCGTGCCGCTGGCGTGCTGGGGGACTCAGGAGCTGTTGCCCGTGGGGAGTCGATTACCCAGGGTGCGCCGCCGTCCGGTGTTGCATCTGGTGGCGGGTCCGCCCGTCGATCTGTCGGACCTGGTGTGCGAGCGACCGACCGCGAGTCAGCTCCGGGAGGCCACGGAACGGATCATGGCCGCCGTCACGGAACTGCTGTCGCACATCCGTGGCCAGGACCCACCGGCCGAGACCGAGAAGGCATAATCGCGGCCATGAGCGAACACTTCGACGTTGTGGTGCTGGGCGCAGGCCCCGGTGGATACACCGCCGCGGTCCGTGCGGCTCAGCTCGGGTACGACACCGCCGTCATCGAGGAACGTTACTGGGGCGGGGTGTGCCTCAACGTCGGGTGTATTCCGTCGAAGGCGTTGCTGCGTAACGCCGAGCTCGCCCACCTGTTCACCCACGAGGCGCGCACGTTCGGCATCCAGGTCGACGGCGAAGTGACGTTCGACTACGGCGCCGCCTATCAGCGTAGCCGCAAGGTCGCCGACGGCCGGGTCAAGGGCATCCACTACCTGATGAAGAAGAACGCGATCACCGAGCTCCACGGTCGCGGCACCTTCACCAGCGACTCCTCGATCGACGTCGCCACGGCCGACGGAGTGGAGACGGTGACGTTCGACCACTGCATCATCGCCACGGGCGCGTCGCCGAAGCTGTTGCCGGGCACGTCCGTCAGCGACCGGGTGGTCACCTACGAGGAGCAGATCCTGGCTTCCGAGTTGCCGGAGAGCATCGTCATCTGCGGCGCGGGTGCCATCGGCGTCGAGTTCGCTTACGTGCTCCACAACTACGGTGTCAAGGTCACCGTCGTCGAGTTCATGGACCGCATGGTGCCCGCCGAGGACGAGGAGGTGTCGGCCGAACTGGCCCGGCGTTACCGCCGGCTCGGTATCGACGTGCTCACGTCCACGAAGGTCGAATCCATCGACGAGTCGGGCGAGCAGGTCCGTGTCACCGTGTCCAAGGACGGCCAGCAGCAGGTCCTGGAGGCCGACAAGGTGCTGCAGGCCATGGGCTTCGCCCCCAACGTGCAGGGCTACGGCCTGGAGAACACCGGTGTCGCGCTCACCGAGCGGGGCGCCATCGACGTGGACGGCCGCTGCCGCACGAGCGTGCCGCACATCTTCGCCATCGGTGACGTGACGGCCAAGCTCATGCTCGCCCACGCCGCCGAGTCGATGGGCATGGTGGCCGCCGAGACCATCGCGGGCGCGGAGACCATGGAGCTGGACTACCGCATGATCCCGCGGGCGACGTACTGCCAGCCGCAGGTCGCCAGCTTCGGGCTCACCGAGGAGCAGGCCAGAACCGAGGGCTACGACGTGCAGGTGTCGAAGTTCCCGTTCACGGCCAACGGCAAGGCTCACGGTCTCGCCGACCCGGTGGGCTTCGTCAAGATCATCAGCGATGCGAAGTACGGCGAGCTGTTGGGTGGACACCTCATCGGCCCCGATGTCACCGAGTTGCTGCCGGAGCTCACGTTGGCGCAGCAGTGGGACCTCACCGTGCACGAGGTGGCTCGCAACGTGCACGCCCATCCCACCCTCGGCGAGGCAGTGAAGGAAGCCATCCACGGCCTCGCCGGCCACATGATCAACATGTGAGCGGTAGGTCGTTTCCAGCCTGTCCGTGCTGCGGTGCGGGACCGGCCGTGTTCGAGCGCCGGTCCTGACCGGACGGAGCATCAGGACCGTCCGAACGGGGTAGTCGTCGTCGCATGCGGGTGGGTAAAGATCACTACTGATCCTCGTGGTCTTCGTCCCCTAAGGTTTGCGTTTATGGCCGTCCCGCAGTTCGCCCGGCTTCCCGTGTGTCTCATCGCCGGCGCCGCGATGGTGGTACTGCTGGCTTTCGGCAACCGGTACGGCTACCACGGCGACGAGTTGTACTTCATCGCCGCGGGACGTCACCTCGACTGGGGCTATGCGGATCAGCCTCCGCTGCTGCCGTTGTTGGCGCTGCTCATGGACGGCCTGTTCCCCGACTCCGTCATGGGATTCCGGCTGCCCGCGGTGTTGTTCACCGGGCTGGGCATCGTCGTCGCGGGTTTGACGGCCCGCGAACTCGGCGGCGGCACGCGGGCGCAGGCCATGGCGGCGGGGGCGTACGCGTGCTCGCCGTTCCTGTTGGCGGGTGCGGGACACATCCTCGCCACTCACATGGTGGACGCGTTCCTGTGGACGGTCATCGTGTGGCTGGTGGTGCGCTGGGTCCGGGTGCGCGACGACCGCGTGTTGCTGGCGGCCGCACTCGTGACGGCCGTGGATCTGCAGGTCAAATTCCTCATCCCGGCCTTCTGGTTCATGGTCGTGGTCTCGGCGTCACTGCTCGGGCCGAGGGATCTCGTGCGTAGGCCGTTGTTGTGGATCGGGGGCGCGATTGCCGTGGCGGCGTGTGTCCCCACCCTGATCTGGCAGGCGAGCAACGGGTGGCCGCAGCTGGAGATGAACCGCATCGTGGCCGACGAGGTGTCGTACGCGGGTGGGCGGTTGACGTTCCTGCCGATGGCGTTGGAGCAGGCCGGGTACGGCGTGGGCGCGGTGTTGTTCGTGCTCGGTGTGTGGTGGCTGTTGCGGTCGCCGAGGATGCGCGCGTACCGGTTCCTGGGTGTCACGGTGCTCGGCGTGACGCTGCTGTTCTGGTTGAGTTCCGGGCGGCCGTACTACGTCGGTGGGCTGTTCGCGTTGTGTTTCGCGGTCTCGGCCGTGGAGCTCGACCGCCTGCTGACGGCGCGGTGGCGGCCCGCGGTCGCGTTGGCGTACGCGGTGTCGGCGGTGGTGGCGATCAGCTGGTTGCCGGTCAAACCGATATCGGCCTACGCGGGTCAGCCGTACGACCCGATGAACATGGAGCTGGAGGAGTTCGGCTGGCCGCAGGTCGCCGCCAGTGTCGCGGCGGTCTATCGTGAGCTGCCGGAGGAACGCCGGGCCGACACCACGATCGTCACGGAGACCTACTGGCAGGCCGCGGCCATCGAGAAGTTCGAACCCGACCTTCCCGAGGCGCACAGTGGGAGTCGGGGTTACTGGTATTTCGGCGTTCCACCCGAGGACGCGTCGCTGACGTTGTTCGTGGGCGGCTCCCGCGACCAACTCAAGCCTTACTTCGATCGGGTGAAACGTGTCGGCACCGTGGATAACGGCCACGAGGTCAACAACGGCAATCAGGGTGCCCCGATCTGGCTATGCGAGGGGCGGATCGCGCCCTGGGGCGAGCTTTGGCCCACGTTCCGTCACATGACTTTCACCTGGTAACCGTCTGGTCTCGACGGGTTTCGTGGCGTAGAGGTTGATGTTGCCACAAGTTCCTTCTTGACGACTGACGGTCACAGCCCTACTTTTGCATGCCAGAGAAGAAAGTGGGGCTGACGTGGATTTAAGTCTGCACGCGGCAAGCGATGATGTGAGCGCGGTGCCCCTGCTTGCGGTGCGTGGCATCGTGAAGTCGTTCCCCGGTGTTCGCGCGCTCGACGGCGTCGACCTGGAGGTGCGTGCGGGCGAGGTGCACTGCCTGCTCGGTCAGAACGGGGCGGGCAAATCCACGTTGATCAAGACCCTCGCGGGTGCCCACCGGCCCGACAGGGGCGAGATCGTCTGGCAGGGGGAGACGATCGAGCTGCCGTCACCGGTCGCGGCCCTGCGCCGGGGCATCGCGACGATGTACCAGGAGCTGGACCTCATCCCCGGCCTGTCGGTGGCGGAGAACGTCTTCCTCGGGCACGAACGTGCGCGGTACGGCTTCATCCGCCCCGCCGTGGCCAGGGCAGAGGCCGCCGCGCTGCTCGAGCGCCTCGGGCATCCGGAGATCTCGCCCGACGACGAGGTCGGTGATCTGTCCGCCGCGGGCCAGCAACTGGTGTCGATGGCCCGGGCGCTCGCGCACGACGCGAAGCTCATCATCGCCGACGAGCCCACCGCCGCCCTGGCCGCGGACGAGGTGGACAACCTCTTCCGCGTCATCGGCGACCTCACCGACCAAGGTGTCGCCGTGATCTACATCTCCCACCGGTTGGAGGAGATCCGCCGCATCGGTGACCGGGTCACCGTCATCAAGGACGGCCGCACGGTCGCCACCGGCTTTGATGCCCGTGGGCACTCGTCGTCCGAACTGGTGGACCTCATGGCGGGGCGCAAGGTGCAGACCGCGTTCCGGGAAGCGGGACAGGCGCCCGTCGAATTCGGTGACGTGCTGCTCGACGTGCGTGATCTGAGCAGGACGGGCAAGTTCGCCGACGTGTCGTTCACCGTTCGAGCCGGCGAGATCGTCGGGCTGGCCGGGCTCGTGGGGTCGGGCCGCAGCGAGATCCTGGAGACGGTCTTCGGTGCGCGCAGGCCGGACAGCGGCACCGTCTCGGTCGCCGGGGAACCGTTACGCCCGGGCAGCGTGGCCTCCGCGGTGAACGCCGGGATCGGACTCGCGCCGGAGGAACGCAAGAGCCAGGCGCTGTTGCTGGACATGTCGGTGACCCACAACGTCACGCTCGCCAGCCTCGCCCGCTACAGCAAGTTCGGTTTTTCGCTTCGGGACAAGGAGTTCCGCGATTCTTTGTCCACACTGGAGCGACTCGATCTGCGACCGGCCGAGCCGAGTCGGCCGGTGGGCACCCTCTCCGGCGGCAACCAGCAGAAAGCCGTCGTGGCGCGCTGGCTGGTACACGGTTGCCGGGTGCTGCTACTCGACGAACCGACCCGGGGTGTGGACGTCGGCGCGCGCGCCGAACTGTATCGCCTGATGCACGAGCTCACCGCGTCCGGTGTGGCGGTGGTGCTGGTGTCCAGCGAAATCCCCGAGGTGCTCGGTCTGGCCGATCGGGTGCTCGTGCTGCGGGAAGGACGGGTGCTCGCCGAGCGCCCCTCGGGCGAGCTCACGGAAGCGGACATCCTCGACATGGTCATGGAAGGAAGTGCGGCGTGACCGAGACGCTCGACCGACCGCCGGTGAGACCCCGGAGCACGGGCACACGGCGCAGGCCCTCCGTCGACATTCGGCTCCTCGGGTTGACGGGTGTGCTGGTGTTGCTGTGCCTCATCGGTTTCATCACGAACCCCGACACGTTCCTCACCCAGGACAACCTCTCCATCATGCTGCGGCTCGCCGCGGCGATCGGCGTGGTGAGCGTCGGCATGACCTTCGTCATCATCGCCGGTGGCATCGACCTGTCCGTCGGGTCGATCGTGGCGCTGGCGAGCGTCTGGATGACCACGGTGGCTACACAGTCGTACGGGCCGGTCGTGATGGTGTTGTGCGCGCTCGCTGTGGGAGTGGGCTGCGGCCTGGTGAACGGGTTGCTGATCTCCTACGGCAAGGTCGTGCCGTTCATCATGACGCTCGCGATGATGGCCTCGGCGAAGGGGCTGGCCGAACGTATCAGCGACCGGCGCACCCAGGTGGTGACCGAGACGGGGTTCACCGACCTCTTCCGCGGCAGCTTCCTCGGCATCCCGGTGTTGGTGTGGTTGCTGGCCCTGGTGTTCGCCGTCGGCTGGATCGTGCTCAACCGCACCACGTTCGGCCGGAGGACGTTCGCCATCGGTGGTAACGCGGAGGCCGCGCGACTATCGGGCATCGACGTCAAACGGCACACCGCCCTGGTGTACGGCATCAGCGGACTGTGCTGCGGTATCGCGGCGATCATGGTGGTGTCCCGGACGACGTCCGGTGCCTCGACCAACGGCCTGTTCTACGAGCTCGACGCCATCGCGGCCGTCGTCATCGGCGGCACCCTGCTCTCGGGTGGACGCGGCAGTCTCTTCGGGACACTCATCGGTGTCCTGATCTTCACGGTGCTCAACAGCATCTTCACGCAGAACAACCTCGACACCGACATCCAGAACATCGCCAAGGGCGCGATCATCGTGGTCGCCGTGTTGCTGCAGAACACCGCCCGACAGCGAAAGAACAAGGACAAGGGCGCCTCCCCGCCGCCGGCGGTCGGGCAGGAGCCTCCTTTGGACCCGGCAACCGGAACCAGTGGGAGTAAGCCATGACCAGAATGGGCCTAGCACGCCGTGGTTTCCTGTTATCCACCGCGGGAGTGGGTGCGGGGGTGGTGCTCGCGGGGTGCACCTCCAACGAGAAACCCGCCGACGCCGGGCAACAAGCCCAGGGCGGTGGACAGCAAGCCGACACCGAGCCGGGTAAACCCGTCACCATCGGTTTCTCCGCGCCCGCGGCCGACCACGGCTGGATGGCCGCCATGACCATCAACGCGCGGGAGACAGCCGAGCAGTACTCGGACGTCACCTTGGAGGCCACCGAGGGCACCAACGACGTCAACCAGCAGATCGCGCAGGTCGAAACACTCATCAGCAACGGTGTGGACGCGTTGGTGATCCTGCCGTTCGACGGCAAGTCGCTCACCCAGGTCGGAAGACAGGCCATGGACGCGGGAATCCCGGTCGTCAACGTGGACCGGATGTTCGACACACCGCTGGCCTACCGGACCTGGATCGGCGGTGACAACTATCGCATGGGCGTCAACGCGGCGAACTACATCGCCGAGGAACTCAAACGGCGCGACATCAGCGATCCGGTGATCGGTGAGGTCGCGGGAATGGACAACCTCCCACTCACACAGGAGCGGAGTCAGGGCTTCGCCGACGCGCTCGCCGCGCACGGACTCGAAGTCGGACATCGGGTGGCGGCGGAGTTCACGCCCGAGTCCGGTGAGCGGCAGACGGCCAACCTGCTGCAGTCCGCGCAGAACCTGGACGCGCTGTGGAACCACGACGACGACCAGGGAATCGGCGTGGTGGCCGCCATCGACTCCTCGGGTCGTGACGACTTCTTCATGGTGGGCGGGGCGGGGTCTCGCAACATGATGGACCTCATCAAGGCCGATTCCGGGCCGGTGAAGGCCACCGTGCTGTACAGCCCCTCCATGGCGTCGTCGGCGATTTCGCTGGCGAGGTTGCTCGGGCAGAGCAAGGGCATGTCCGACCTCACCGAGCACGAGATCCCCGCCGAGATCACGACGTACTCGGCGGTGGTCACCAAGGACAATGTGGACTCTTATCTCGACGTTGGGTTCGATTCGTGACAGAACAGAAATCCAGTAACGACGGCAGGCGGCCCGAACTCGGGGTCGCCATGGTGGGGCACGCCTTCATGGGGGCCGTGCACTCGCAGGCGTGGCGCAGCGTCGCCCGCTTCTTCGACGTGCCGTACACCCCGAGAATGGTGGTGCTCGGCGGACGGGACGCGGAACGTGCCGCACGAGCGGCCGAACGCATGGGCTGGGAGGCCTCCTCCACCGACTGGCGCGAGCTCGTGGAACGCAAGGACGTCGACCTGATCGACATCTGCACCCCGGGTGACAGCCACGCCGAGATCGCCATCGCGGCGTTGGAGGCGGGCAAGCACGTGCTGTGTGAGAAGCCGCTGGCCAACACGGTCGAGGAGGCCGAGCGCATGGTGGCCGCGGCCGAACGGGCCCGCGAACGCGGCGTGTACTCGATGGTGGCGTTCAACTACCGCAGAGTGCCCGCGCTGGTGCTGGCGAAGCGACTGGTGGACGAGGGAAGACTCGGCGAGCTACGGCACGTGCGCGCCACGTATCTCCAGGACTGGCTGGCCGACGCGGAGGCGCCGATGACCTGGCGGCTCCGCAAGGAGCAGGCGGGTTCGGGAGCGCTCGGCGACATCGGTGCGCACATCATCGACGCCGCCCAGTTCGTCACCGGACAGACGATCACGGGTGTGTCCGGGTTGACCGAGACGTTCGTGCGGCAGCGGCCCTCGGACGATGGTCCGGAGGCCGTGACGGTGGACGACTGCGCGGTGTTCATGGCCCGGTTCTCCGCTGGCGCGGTGGGCAGTTTCGAGGCCACGCGCTACGCGCTGGGACGCAAGAACGCCATGCGGCTGGAGCTCAACGGGTCGAAGGGCAGCCTGGCGTTCGATTTCGAGTCGATGAACGAGCTGTGGTTCCACGACGGTGAGGAACCCGCCGAGACCGGCGGTTTCCGACGCATCGTCGTCACCGAACCCGACCACCCCTACCTCGAAGCCTGGTGGCCGCCGGGGCACGTCCTGGGCTACGAGCACACATTCACCCACGAGATCGCGGACCTGCTCACCGCGATCGGGACGGGGAAGAGAGTGGAACCGAGTTTCGCCGACGGCCTGCGCGTGCAGCACGTGCTGGAGGCGGTTGAGCAGAGCGCGAAGAACGGATCGATGTACAGACAGGTTTAGTCCGAAAGCGACTGTATCCCACGAGGGTGGGGGACAGGAGTAGGTACCAATGCAACGAAGCAGTAGTACCGGAAAGACGAACCGAGCGTCCCGACGCGGTTGGAAGTCCGCGGCCGTGGCGGCGTTGGCATTGTGTACGGGATTGGGCGGCGGTGGACTCACGTTCACCGCCGCCGCGGAGCCACAGGCTCAACCCGATGCCAGCGTGCTGGTCTTCTCGAAGACCGAGGGCTTCCGGCACGACTCGATTCCCGCGGGGATCGAGGCCATCGAGCGGCTGGGCGCCGAGCACGGTTTCGCCGTGGACGCCACGGAGGACGCCGAGGCATTCACCGACGACAATCTCGCCGGTTACGACGCCGTCGTGTGGTTGTCCACCACCGGCGACGTGCTGAACGACGACCAACAGGCCGCCTTCGAACGCTACATCTCCGAGGGCGGTGGCTACGCGGGCGTGCACGCCGCGTCCGACACCGAGTACGACTGGCCGTGGTACGGCGACCTCGTAGGCGCCTACTTCGACTCCCACCCGCACATCCAGGAAGCGACCGTCACCGTCGAAGATGGAGAGCATCCGTCTACAGCAGACCTTCCGGAACAGTGGGTTCGCGCCGACGAGTGGTACAACTTCCGGGAGAACCCGAGGCAGGACGTGCGTGTGCTGGCCTCGCTCGACGAGGGCAGCTACGACCCCGGCTCCGGGGCGATGGGGGACGACCACCCGATCGCCTGGTGCCACGAGAACAGCGGCGGCCGCGCCTGGTACACCGGCGGCGGACACACCGTCGAGTCCTTCGCCGAGCCGGAGTTCCTCGCGCATCTCGCCGGCGGCATCCGCTATGCGGCGGGACTGACCGACGCCGAGTGCTCGACCACCGACGGCCCGGGCACGGAGGTGCCCACCGACTCCGACTTCGACCAGATCACCCTGGCCAGAGGGTCGGAGGTCACCGGTGAGCCGATTGCGTTGTCGGTGTTGCCGGACGGGCGGGTACTGCACACCTCCCGCGACGGTCAGGTCTTTTTGACCACGCCGGAAGGCACCACCTCGGTGGCTGCCGACCTCGACGTGTACAACCACGACGAGGACGGACTGCAGGGCATCGCGGTCGACCCGAACTTCGACGAAAACCACTGGGTCTACCTCTACTATGCGCCGCCGCTGGACACCCCGCCCGGTGATGCGCCGGAGAACGGCAGCCCGGAGGACTTCGAACCGTTCAAGGGCCACAACCAGCTGTCGCGGTTCAAACTCACCGACGAGGGAACGCTGGATCTGTCCAGCGAGCAGCAGATCCTCCAGGTGCCCGCCGACCGGGGCACGTGCTGCCACGCCGGTGGTGAGATCGACTTCGACGCCGACGGCAACCTGCTGCTGTCCACGGGCGACGACACGAACCCGTTCGCCTCGGACGGGTACACGCCGATCGACGAACGCTCGGACCGCAACCCGGCATTCGACGCGCAGCGCAGCTCGGGCAACACCAACGACCTGCGCGGCAAGATCCTGCGCATCACGGTGCAGGAGGACGGCAGCTACACCATCCCCGAGGGCAACCTGTTCGAACCGGGGACCGAGAAGACCCGGCCCGAGATCTACGCGATGGGCTTTCGCAACCCGTTCCGGTTCGCGGTGGACCAGGAGACGGGCTGGATCTACGTCGGTGACTACGGCCCCGACGCCGGTTCGGCCAATCCCGACCGTGGTCCGGCGGGCACCGTGGAGTTCAACCTCGTGACCGAACCGGGCAACTACGGTTGGCCGTACTGTGTCGGTGACAACGAGCCGTTCATCGACTACGACTTCGAAAGCGGCACCTCCGGCGAGGCGTTCGACTGCTCGGCACCGGTCAATCAGAGCCCGAACAACACGGGCCTGACCGAACTGCCCCCCATGCAGCCGGCGTGGATCCCGTACGACGGCGGGTCGGTGCCCGAATTCGGTACCGGCGGCGAGTCGCCGATGGGCGGCCCCGTCTACCGCTTCGACCCGGAACTGGAGTCGAACACGAAGTTCCCCGAGTACTACGACGGCAAGAACTTCGCCTACGAATGGGACCGCGGCTGGATCAAGACGATCGAGGTCGGCGAGAACGGTGAGCGCGGCGCGATCGAGCCGTTCTTCGACTCGATGGAACTGGTCCGGCCGATGAACATCGAGTTCGGCCCCGAGGGGTCGCTGTACGTGTTGGACTACGGCAGCAGCTACTTCGGTGGGGCGGACGACTCGGCGTTGTACCGCATCGACTACACGCAGGGCAATCGCACGCCGCGTGTGTCGCTGTCGGCTGATGTGACCTCGGGCCAGGCGCCGCTGGAGGTCACGTTCGACCCGTCGGCCGAGGACGCCGACGGAGACGAGCTGACTTACGAGTGGGACTTCGACGGTGACGGCGAAGTCGACTCCACCGAGGCCGGACCGGTGAGCCACACCTACACCGAGAACGGGCAGTACCACGCGAAGCTGTCGGTGACCGACTCCACCGGACTGACCGGCAGCGCGAGCGTGGTGATCACCGTGGGCAACACCGAGCCGACGGTGATGTTGGAGACACCTGTCAACGGCGGGTTCTTCGGATTCGGTGACTCCGTGCCGTTCAAGGTCACGGTGACCGACCCGGAGGACGGGGAGATCGACTGCTCGAAGGTCACGGTGGAGTACATCCTCGGCCACGACAACCACGGTCACCCGCTGTCGAGGGCGTCCGGTTGTGAAGGGTTCATCGAGACTCCCGCCGACGAGGGCCACGGGCTCGACGCCGACATCTTCGGTGTCATCGACGCGAGTTACACCGACAACGGCGGCCCCGACAACGCGCCCCCGTTGACCGGTTCGGGACAGAACATCCTGCAGCCGAAGATCAAGCAGGCCGAGTTCTTCACCGAGCTGGAGGGCGTCGAGGTCGTCGAGGACGCTGGTGCCAGCGGTGGCAAACGAGTCGGTCACATCGAGGACGGTGACTGGATCAAGCTCGACCCGGTCAACCTGACGGGCGTCGACAGCATCACCTACGGCGTGTCCTCGGGCGGTGCGGGCGGCACGATCGAGGCCCGCGCGGGCGCGCTGGACGGTCCCGTGGTGCACACGGTCGACGTGCCGAACACGGGTGGTTGGGACTCCTACACCGACATCGGGCCCGTGGAGGTCACCGATCCGGGTGGTACCCAGCCGTTGTACCTGGTGTTCCGCGGTGAGGGTGATGGAGGATTGTTCGACGTGGACGTCCTCCACATCAACGGCGCCGGTGTGGCCCGACCCGATCAGCCACCGGCCGAGTGCGAGCCCGCGCAGCCCGAGGAGGGCTACCGGATGCTGTTCGACGGCACCTCGGCGAGCCTGGAGAACTGGAATCAGGCCGGCCCCGGTTCGTTCGAACTGGGTGAGGACTGCACCATCAAGTCCGTCGGTGGCATGGGGTTGCTGTGGTACGGCGAGCAGTTCGGCGCCTACAGCCTCAAGCTCGACTGGAAGATGGCCGGTGACGACAACTCCGGCGTGTTCGTCGGCTTCCCGGACCCCGGCGACGATCCGTGGGTGGCGGTGAACGAGGGATACGAGATCCAGATCGACCCCACCGACGACCCTGAGAAGACCACGGGTGCCATCTACGAATTCCAGTCGGCGGACCTGGAGGCGCGGGACGCGGCACTCAACCCGCCGGGGGAGTGGAACTCCTACGAGATCGTGGTCCGAGACCAGACGATCCAGGTGTACCTCAACGACACCTTGATCAACGATTTCGTCAGCACCGACACGAACCGGGACCTGACACAGGGTTTCGTGGGGCTGCAGAACCACGGTGACGAGGACGAGGTCTGGTTCCGCAACGTCCAGATCCGCGACCTCGACACCACGGCCCCGGTCACCGAGGCGTCGTTCGCCGAGCCCGGCGACAGTGGCTGGCACGACGGCGAGGTCGGGGTCACCCTGTCAGCTGCGGACGAGGGTTCCGGAGTCGAACGCATCGAGTACAGCCTCGACGGTGGGGACTGGACCACTTACACCGAGACGGTGGTGATCGGTGGCGACGGTGAGCACACGATGCTGTACCGCGCCGTGGACAAGGCGGGCAACGTCGAGAACGACAAGGCCGTCACGGTCAAGATTGACGGGACCGCTCCGACGGTGATGGTCGCCGGTGTCGCCGACGGTTTCGTCTACGGCGACGCCGAGGAACTCACCATCACCTGGGAAGCCCGGGACGAGACCTCCGGGGTGGAGTCCTCGTCGGCGGTGCTCGACGGGGAGGAACTCGAATCGGGTACCACTGTGCCGTTGCATCGGCTCGACCTCGGCGAACACTCGCTCGCCGTGAGCGCCACCGACACGGCGGGCAACACCGCCGAGCACACATTGGCGTTCACCTCGACGACGTCGTTTGACGACGTGTCGTCGCTGATCGCACGGTTCGCGGCGGAGGACAGGCTCGACACGGTGGACAGGGTGATCCTGTCGGTGCAGCTGGCCTGGGCCGAGCGTGCGAGCAACCGGGATCGATCGGTGCAGGCCGCGGTGGCGATGCGGTTGTTCGTCGCCACGGCCGAGCACGTGTCCGACGACGAGGTGAGGGACACGTTCGTGCGTGACGGGCGAGCGCTGCTCGGCCACGTCAACGGAGACACACCGATACCCGTCGTCTCGTGATCCCCTCCCGGGCGGGCGTCCGCGGCGCGGCAGGCGCCCGCCCGGGAGTTCCCACACCGGCCACGGAACCGGTGCGGGCCGGTGAAGACGTCATCGAGAACGGGAGAAGTCCTCGCAGGGTGCGGTGGAACGAGGTCCGCCGAGAAGAAAGACAAGTGAGCCGAAGGATTGGTGGAGCATGGCACCCACAGGGGTGTGGTTGATCGGTGCGCGGGGGTCGGTCGCCACTACGGCGATCACGGGATTGCTCGCGTTACGGTCCGGAATAGTTCCCGACGTCGGTTGTGTCAGCGCGCAACAACAGTTCCGGAACGTTCCACTGCCCGGGTGGGACGAGATCCACGTCGGCGGTCACGACATCGTCGACACCTCGTTGGAGAAAAGGGCCGAACTGCTCACCGAGTCCGGTGTGATCCCGTATCGGGTCTTCGAGGCGGTACGGCCTTCTCTGTCCGAAGTGGATGAGGAAATACGCCCGGGTTACCACCCGGCCACTCACGTGGGCACCCAGTCCGACGCGGCCCGAGCTCTCGCCGACGACATCACCGCTTTCGCCCGGCGCAACAACCTCACCAGGGTCGTGGTGGTCAACGTGTCGTCCACCGAACCCGTGTTCCCCACCCTGCCCGAACACGGCAGCCTCGACGCGCTGGAGGCGGCCATGGCGGTGCCGGGGCGGACGGTGTTGCCACCGAGTTCCGTCTCGGTCTATGCGGCGTTGCGGGCGGGATGCTCGTTCGTCGACTTCACTCCGTCCACGGGAATCCGCCTCGCCGCGCTGCGGGAACTGGCGGAGAGACAGGAGTTGCCTTACGCGGGATCGGACGGCAAGACCGGCGAGACGCTCATGCGCAGCGCGCTCGCGCCGATGTTCACCACCAGGGCGCTCGCGGTGCGGTCGTGGACGGGCACGAACCTGCTCGGTGGCGGTGACGGCAGGACACTGGCCGACGCCGAGCACGCCAGCAGCAAACTCGAGTCCAAGGGCCGAGGACTCTCCACGCTGCTGGGCAGGGAGGTCACCGCGCCCCTGCACATCGACAACGTTCCCGACCTGGGGGAGCAGAAGATCGCCTGGGATCACGTGTCGTTCGAGGGTTTCCTCGGGGTGCGGATGAGCCTGCAGTTCACGTGGACCGGCTACGACTCCTCCCTCGCCGCTCCATTGGTGCTCGACCTGGCACGGTTCACGGCGGCCGCGCACGCCGCGCGGCACACTGGACCGCTGGGAGCGCTGGCGTTCTTCTTCAAGGACCCGATGGGTACCGAGGAGCATCGGCTCGGCGAACAGTTCGCCGAGCTCGTGTCGTGGGCGGGCACGCTGTGAGCGCCTACGTCGAACTCGTCCGGGCACCGGCCGCCCTGACGGTCGTGGGTGACACCGTGGCCGGTGGTGCGGCGGCCGGGACACCACTGCGGGGCAGACGCCTGTTGCTGCCCACGGCGTCGGCGGCGTTCTACTGGGCGGGTATGGCGCTCAACGACTGGGCCGACCGAGACCTGGACGCCGTGGAGCGTCCGGAACGGCCCATCCCGTCCGGACGGGTGAGCGCGGGCGCGGCCCTGGCCACCGGCAGCGCGCTCACCGCGGCGGGGCTCGTGCTCGCCCGGCTCGGCGGCGGTGCCCGGGCATGGCGCACCGCGGTGCCTCTGGCCGCCTGTGTCTGGGCCTACGACACAGTGTTGAAGGGCACCGCGTTCGGCCCGGTCGGCATGGCCGCGTGTCGGGCACTGGACGTGTTGCTCGGCGCGGGCGGCGGGGAACGCACGGCCCTGCCCGCGGCGGCGGCGCTCGGCGTGCACACCCTGGGTGTCACCGCGCTGTCGGCCGGGGAGGTCCACGGCACCTCGCCGGGGACGGCGGGCGGTGCTCTCACGACGACAGCGGCCGCGACCACGTTGGCGACCCGGGGGACCGGTGGGGCCCGGCGATCCGGTGGTCGGTTGCGTCGTGCGTTCACGGCGGTGTTGGCCGGAACCTACGCGACCTCCGTGGGCAGGGCCCAGTACGCGGCGTTGCGGGAACCGTCGGCCCGGCACGCGCGCCAGGCCACGAAGGCCGGCATCCACGGCATGGTCCCGCTGCAAGCCACCGTCGCGGCACGGCACGGTGCCGTGCGTTCCGCGGCCTTTCTGGCGACGGCTCTACCACTGGCCCGACGACTCGCGAGGAAGGTGAGCCCGACGTGAGCACACTGCGATTCGGTTACGGCACCAACGGTTTCGCCAATCACCGGCTCGACGACGCCCTGGCCGTCATCGCCGACCTCGGTTATTCGGGGGTGGCGTTGACGTTGGACCACGCGCACCTGGACCCGTTCGCCGACGACGTGGCGACACAGACCCGGCGGGTCGCGGCGCGGCTGGCCGAGCTCGAGCTCGGCGTGGTGGTGGAGACCGGGGCGCGGTTCCTGCTCGACCCGTGGCGCAAACATCAACCGATCCTCCTGTCCGACGAACCCGGTTCGCGGGTGGACTTCCTGCGCCGGGCCGCCGAGATCGCCGAGGACCTGGGCGCGGACTGCGTGTCGTTCTGGTCGGGAGTGGCCCCGCCGGGTCTCGACGACGACACCGCGTGGCGGCGACTGCTCGACGGCGTGGCGGCCGTGTTGGACGGTACGGACGGTACGCGGGCCCGGTTCGCGCTGGAGCCCGAACCCGGCCACTACGTGCAGCACCTCGACCAGGTCCTGCGGCTGCGGGAGGAGTTGGGCGACCCGGAACGGCTGGGCATCACGATCGACGTCGGACACTGCGTCGCCGTGGAACCGGTCAGCGCGGCCGAATGCGTGCGTAAGGCCGGGGACCTGCTGTTCAACGTGCAACTGGACGACATGTTGCCCGGTGTGCACGAACACCTGGAGTTCGGGCAGGGGCAACTGGACCTCGCCGAGACGCTGGGAGCGTTGGCCGAGGTCGGCTACGCCGGTCTGGCCTCGGTAGAGCTGCCCCGGCACAGCCACGCCGCGCCCGATGTCGCCCGGCGTGCGAAGACAGCGCTGGACGCGGCCGACTGGGTGGTCGACGCGGAGGCGGCCGTCCGCGCGGAACCCACCCGTATTCGGACGTTGTTCCCGGCCGTGGGCCGCAAGGTCGGTCGTGGGCCCGTGCGTCCGGAAGTCGACGCCAACGGATTCGTGTACGGCACCGTGGACGACCGTGCCCGGGGCAGGCTGTTGGCGGCACTGGCGTCGGTGCTGGACGCCGATGTGCTGGTCGAGGAGGTCGAGCAGCTGTACCGCTACGGCGACGGTGCCGAGCGGCGCGGTGTCCTCCGCAACCTGCACCTGTTGCCGACCGAGGACGCGCAGGTCGTCGAGGCCGGGGTGCGGCTGGTGACCGATGCGCTGCGGGCCAACGACACCGGCCTCGTGGCGGCGGCGCTCGGGCCGTTCGCCGCCGACCGGCTCGACGACCACAACTGGCGACACGGTGTGCTCAAGTGCCTGTTCACCGGAGTTCCGACGGCGGCGGTGTCCGGGTTGGCCCGTCGCTGTGATGCCGAGTTGCAACGCATGGTCAGTGACTACGCGGCCGAGAGGAAGGCCGCGGGTCGTGCCGTGCCCGCCGACGCCGAGGCGATTCTCGCGCTCGGCTCCGTCACCCGCGAGGAGGGGCCCGTCCGATGAGGATTTTCGATCCGCACATCCACATGACGTCGCGCACCACCATCGACTACGAGGACATGTACGCCGCGGGCGTCCGTGCTCTCGTGGAACCGGCGTTCTGGCTCGGGCAGCCGCGCACGAACGTCGGATCGTTCACCGACTACTTCGACGGGCTCATCGGCTGGGAACGGTTCCGCGCGTCACAGTTCGGCATCCGCCACCACTGCACGATCGCGTTGAACCCGAAGGAGGCCAACGATCCCCGCTGTGTCGAGGTGCTCGACGTCCTGCCGCGCTACCTCGCCAAGGACGGCGTCGTGGCCGTCGGCGAGGTGGGCTACGACTCGATGACCGAGGCGGAGGAGAAGGTGTTCACCCACCAGCTGGGCCTCGCGATCGAACACGAGCTTCCCGTGCTGGTGCACACGCCGCACCGCGACAAGCTGTCGGGGACCAAGCGCACCCTCGACGTGGTGCGCGAGTCCGGTATCGACCCGTCCCTGGTGGTGGTGGACCACCTCAACGAGGTCACTGTCGGCCTTGTGGCCGAGTCCGGTTGTTGGATGGGTTTTTCCATCTACCCCGACACGAAGATGGACGAGCACCGCATGGTGTCGATCCTCCAAGAGTACGGCACCGAGCGGATGCTGGTGAACTCCGCCGCCGACTGGGGGCGTTCGGACCCGCTCAAGACCTACCGCACGGGCAAGGCGATGTTGGAGGCGGGTTTCTCCGAATCCGATGTGGACAAAGTCTTGTGGGGAAACCCCGTGGAGTTCTACGGGCAGAGCGGAAAACTGATGCTCGACCCGTTGCCGGAGGCCGCACCGAACGCGGAGACGTTCGAGGGCAACTCGGTGTTGCGCGGCGCGAGGAAGTGAACCGTGCTCTCGTACTGTACGAACGTCCATCCCGCCGAGGACCTCGACGGCATCGTCGCGCAGCTCGACACCTACGCCACCCCAGTGCGGGAGGAACTCGGTGTCGATGTGCTGGGTGTGGGGCTGTGGCTGGCCGCCGAGGTGGCTTCCGCGCTCGCCTCCGACGCCGCGGCCCGGGCTCGGCTGGCCGGTGAACTGAAGGCCAGGGGCCTGGGTGTGCAGACGCTGAACGCTTTCCCGTACGGCGGTTTCCACGACGCCGTGGTCAAGCACTCGGTGTACGTGCCGACGTGGACCGACCCGCGCCGGGCGCACTACACCCGTGATTGCCTGACGGTACTGGCCGACCTGCTGCACGAGGACGCCGACTACGGCAGCATCTCGACCTTGCCGTTGGCGTGGCGAGAACCGTGGGACACGGCCGAGGACGACCGCGCGGCGGCGATGTTCGCCGAGGTGACCGACCACGCCCGTACGGTGTCGCGGCGGCTGGGCAAACCGCTGCGGTTGGCGGTGGAACCCGAGCCGGGGTGTGTGCTCGACACCGTCGCCGACGCCGTGTCGTGGCTGTCGGGCCGGGTCGATCCCGAATACGTGGGCGTGTGCCTGGACACCTGCCATCTGGCCGTGTCGTTCGCGGACCCGGCCGAGGAGGTCCGGCGCATCCGCGAGGCCGGGCTCGACGTGGTGAAGGTGCAGGCGTCGGCAGCACTCCACGTCGACGACCCCGCCGACCCCGCGGCCCGGGCCGCGCTGGCCGAGTTCGTCGAACCCCGATACCTCCACCAGGTGCGGGAACTCTCCGCATCCGGTGAGGTACTCGCCGCGGACGACCTCGACCGGGCGCTGACGGACCTGCCGAGAAACGGTCCGTGGCGGGTGCACTTCCACGTGCCCCTGCATGCGCGGCCGGAGCCGCCGTTGAGATCCACCACCGACGTGCTGACGGGTGCGGTCGCGGCGCTGGCCGCGGACCGGGGCGAGCTGCCGCACATCGAGGTCGAGACCTACACCTGGTCGGTCCTGCCCCGAGCCCATCGAACCGACCTGGCCACCGGAATCGCCGAAGAACTGCGCTGGGCGCGCACGGAGGTAGCCGTATGAGGAAACTGCTGATGCTCGACGTCGTGGGCCTGACTCCCGCGCTGCTTCGGCACATGCCGAACCTGTCGAAGATCGCCGAGCGCGGTTGGGAGGCCGAACTCGGTACGGTGCTGCCCGCGGTCACCTGTAGTGCGCAGTCGACCTTCCTCACCGGGACGCTGCCTGCCGAACACGGCATCGTCGGCAACGGCTGGTACTTCCGCGACCTCGGCGAGATCTACCTGTGGCGTCAGCACAACAGGCTCGTGCAGCGGCCGAAGGTGTGGGAGACCGCGCGCGCCGCGTATCCCGACTACACCGCCGCGAACGTGTGCTGGTGGTACGCGATGGGCATGACCACCGACATCACGGTCACGCCCCGACCCATCTACCACGCCGACGGGCGTAAGTCACCGGACTGCTACGTACGTCCGCCGCATCTGCACGACGCGCTCACCGCCGAGTTCGGGGAGTTCCCGCTGTTCCAGTACTGGGGTCCCACGGCGTCCATCGCGTCGTCGAAATGGATCGTGGGAGCCACGCGGCGGATCCTGCGCACCGACAACCCGGATCTGCTGATGGCGTACGTGCCGCATCTGGACTACGACCTGCAACGTCACGGGCCCGACTCCCCGCAGGCGGCGAAGGCGGCCAGGGAGGTCGACGCCGCGTTGGCGCCGTTGCTGCGCGACGCCGAGAACTCGGGTTCCACGGTGGTGGTGTTGTCGGAGTACGGCATCACGTCCGTGGACACACCGGTGGACATCAACCGCGCGTTGCGCAGGGAGGGGTTGCTGGAGGTCTACACCCAGGACGGAATGGAGTACCTGGACCCGTGGACCTCGCGGGCGTTCGCCGTGGCCGACCACCAGGTCGCCCACGTCTACGTCGCCGACGAGAAGGACCTGGAAAGAGTCCGCAAGATCGTCGAGAACCTGACCGGGGTGGACGAGGTCCTGGACCGCGAGGCCCAGGCGCGTTACGGGATCGACCACGAGCGGGCGGGGGAGTTCGTGGCGGTGGCCGAACCACGCGCCTGGTTCACCTACTACTACTGGCTCGACGACGACCGTGCGCCGGATTACGCGCGCGGTGTGGAGATCCACCGCAAACCCGGCTACGACCCCGCGGAGCTGTTCTTCGACCCCACCGACTCGCTGGCCAAGGCGAAGGCGGGGCTGAACCTGGTGCGCAAGAAGGTCGGGCTGCGTTACGCCATGAACGTGGTCCCCACTGACCCGAGGTGGGTTCGCGGTTCCCACGGTCGGCTGCCCGATTCCCCAGAGCACGGACCCGTGCTGCTCTGCTCCGACCCGGCCGTACCGTCCTTAGTGGAATCCAAGGGCCGTATCGCGGCCACCGATGTACGTGACCTTCTTTTGAAACTGCAAGGGATCGACGAAGGAGCTCGACGATGAGCCGACCGGTAACGCTGTTCACGGGCCAGTGGGCCGACCTGCCGTTCGAGGAAGTGTGCCGCCTCGCGTCGGAATGGGGGTACGACGGGCTGGAGATCGCCTGCTCGGGCGACCACTTCGAGGTCGACCGAGCTTTGTCCGAAGAGGACTACGTAGCGAACCGGCTGAAGCTGCTCGATTCCTACGGTCTCAAAGTGTGGACCATCTCCAACCATCTCGTGGGCCAAGCGGTGTGCGACGACCCGATCGACGAGCGGCATCGCAACATCCTTCCCGCCCGTATCTGGGGTGACGGTGATCCCGAGGGCGTGCGGCAGCGGGCCGCGGCCGAGATGGCCGACACCGCCAGGGCCGCCGCGAAGCTCGGGGTCGACACCGTCGTCGGCTTCACCGGCTCCAAGATCTGGAAGTACGTGGCGATGTTCCCACCCGTGTCCGCCGAGATGATCGAGGACGGGTACGCCGACTTCGCACGTCGTTGGAATCCGATCCTCGACGTCTTCGACGAGGTGGGGGTGCGGTTCGCGCACGAGGTGCATCCGAGCGAGATCGCCTACGACTACTGGACCACCAAACGGGCACTGGAGGCCGTGGACCATCGCCCCGCGTTCGGTCTCAACTGGGATCCGTCGCACTTCGTGTGGCAGGACCTCGACCCGGTCGGTTTCATCCTCGACTTCGCCGACCGCATCTACCACGTGGACTGCAAGGACACGAAGAAGCGGTTCGACGGTCGCAACGGCAGGCTCGGTTCGCACCTGCCGTGGGCCGACCCACGCCGGGGCTGGGACTTCGTGTCCACCGGACACGGCGACGTGGACTGGGAGAGCGCGTTTCGAGCCCTGAACGCCATCGGCTACACCGGGCCGATCTCGGTGGAGTGGGAGGACGCGGGCATGGACCGGCTGCGAGGGGCTGCCGAGGCCGTCACCTATATCCGCGGACAGCTGTTCGACAAGCCCGAGGCGGCGTTCGATGCCGCGTTCAGCACGGAGAGGAACTGAAAGACGCGATGAGAGACACCAGGCTGTCCCGCAGAGCGATGTTCCGCACCGCGGCGGGAGCCGCGGCGGCCGTGGGGCTCGCCGGAGCCATGAGCGGCACGGCACACGCCGACTGGGGGTGGTACGGCAGGCGTATCCCCAAGCAGATGATCAGCATCCAGCTCTACACCCTTCGCAACCTGTTCGAGGCCGATCTGGAGGGCACGCTGGAGGCGTTGGCCGACATCGGTTACCGCACCGTGGAACTCGCGGGCACCTACGGCCGGTCGGCCGCCGAGTTCCGGCGACTGCTCGACCGCTATCACCTCAAGGCGACCTCGGCACACGTCGACTTCGACGGCGCCGACGTTGACGAGCTCATCGAAGACGCGAGGACGATTGGCTACCGCAAGGCGGCCTGCGCCTACGCCGACTTCTCGACGCTGGAGGAATGGCGGGCGTTCGCGGGCAGGCTCGATGCGGCCGCGGCGGCGTTCCGCAAGGCGGGGATCTCCTACGGCTACCACAACCACGACCACGAGTACCAGGCCATCGACGGTGTCCGGCCGATCGATGTGATCGCCGAGCGCACCAGCCCTCGCAACGTGCACCTGGAGTACGACCTGTACTGGCTCGTGGTGGCCGG
This sequence comes from Actinomycetes bacterium, assembly GCA_021793175.1. Lineage (GTDB taxonomy): Bacteria > Actinomycetota > Actinomycetes > Mycobacteriales > Pseudonocardiaceae > Saccharomonospora. Next base: position 8,647 of record JAJYTH010000032.1, on the reverse strand, counting down.
TGCCGACCCGGTGGTGGAGTACTACCGCCGGTTCGGGCGGGTGCAACAGTTCCACGTCAAGGACCGCGGCGAGGACGGCGGTTGGGCCGATGTCGGCACGGGCACCATCGACTGGCCCACGCTGTTCCGCCGCACCTGGATCGGGCCGATGAAGCAGTACATCGTCGAGCACGACGACCCGGCCGATCCGCTGAACACCGCGAAGGTCGGGTACGACTACCTGGCGAACCTGCGTTTCTAGTTCCTGCGGTGATTCCTCCGGCCGTGAGTGGCGGGCGCGCTACTCACGGCTGGAGAAACCGGTTGCACGGGATGTCAGCATGGCGCTGTGGATTCACCCGACGACACGGACCTCGCACAAAAGCCCACACCGTTGTCCGGCCGAGTGGCTCTCGGGCGAACGCAGGTCGGGTTCGAGGCCGTGACCGTAGCCGCCGTCGGCGTTGCGGTACGCGGCGAGCGCGGACAGCGTCGCCTGGGGATCGCCACGGCCCACGAGGAATCCGTATCGGTGTCGGTCGAGCAGACGGGCGTGGCCGGTGAGGAACGTGGACGCTGCCGCGAGAGCTGTAGCGCGGGTCATATCCGCACAGTAGTGCCTACTCGGCCGTTTGTTCAGTGAATCTTGTTCAGTGAAGCGGCCGAGCCGCCTTCGCCGCGACCGCCGCGGCGAAGGCAACCCCGCGCTCAGAGAATCGCCGAGTCCACCTGAAGCGGCAGTCCGACCAGTTCGTTCCCGCTTCGAGGCACGGGAACGTCGGCTATGGCCTCTTCGACCGTCGCGTGCAACGGCAACGCGTCGGCCAGGCCCACGGCCTCGACCGGTCTCCGGACCGCACGCTGAGTGGCGACCACCCGGAGGAGAACTCCCCTCCGCACGGCGACGTCCTGTGTGTCCAGCAGTAAAGCCAGTCCTGCCGACCCCAGGAACGTGACCTCGCTGAGGTCCACGATGAGGGGCTGGGTCGGCGACACGGCGTCCAGCGCCGTGTTCAGGTGTTCGGCGAGTTCGTCCCTCGTGCTGAGGTCGATCTCGCCGCTCACTGTGACAACAACACCTGCTTCTCCATAACACTCGGTGGTTAGGCCCAATAGTGAATTGGGTATTGCTAGTTCGGACACGGCACCTCCAGCGGTGTCCACATCAACCGATTGGTCGAAACTAAGTCCGGCCGTTGCCTACTCAACCGCCCGACTGCCCAAAGACTAGCCCGGACGGCGCAATGTGCAAAGGCCAAAAAACGCGGGGATTCCCTGAAGGAAGGATTCTCGCAACGCAAGGAGTGAGCTTTGGTGACACGAGTTCGGGACATCATGACCAGTGATCCGGCCATCGTCGAGACCAGCGAGACGGTGTCGCGGGCGGCTCGCAGAATGGCTTCCGAGGGAGTCGGCTCCCTCCCTATCGAGGGGGAGGACCACAAGCTTAAGGGTGTGCTCACCGACCGCGACATCGTGGTGAAAGTGCTGGCCGAGGGCAAGGATCCGGTGGCCATACACGCCGGTGAGCTGGCCCAGGACGACGTCGTTTCGGTGGGGCCGGACGAGGACGTCTCCGTGGCGTTGGAGAAGATGTCCCGGCATCGGCTGCGGCGTCTTCCCGTGGTTCAGGAGGAAGAATTGGTCGGTATCGTGGCTCAGGCCGACGCTGCTCGGGAACTGTCGGATGCCGATGTGGGGAACACGGTTGAGAACATCTCCCGTGACTGATCGGGTGAATTCTTCTGTTGTTTTCGTTGGCTTGGTGTTGAAATAGTCAGTGTCTAGATTGTCTGGCTGAGGTAGGTCGGTGGATTCGCGCGAAAGAGTTCGTCGAGGGTTCCCGCCGTGAAGATCTCGGTGTAGTGCAACGCGGTGTGAATATTATTCGTTTTCCCGCGATTATTATTCGTGAATATCGTTCGGTTCCACCGCCTGGGTCGCGTTCTCACCGGCCCAGGCGGTGGTATGCGAAGCCCGCCCGCGTCACGGTCTCGGTGTCGAGCAGGTTCCGGGTGTCCACGATCGTGGGGTGCTCGGTCAGCTCCGCCAACTGAGCCCAGTCGAGTGTCCGGAACTCCGGCCATTCCGTCAGCAGCACGAGACCGGCGGCGTCCTTCGCGACGAGCGTCGGATCGTCCACCACGTGCACCGGCCTCATGTCCGTCGTCCGGTTCACACCCGGGTCGTAACCGGTCAATACGGCACCCGCCTCGGCCAGCAGCGTGGCGACGGCCAGCGCCGGAGACTCCCGCACGTCGTCCGTGCCCGCCTTGAAAGCCAGCCCGAGCAGGCCCAGCCGCAGGCCGTGGAGCGAGCCGTTGGGGGAGCCCGTGACCGCTTCCCGCACTTTCTCCACCACTCGCTCGTGTTGCCGACGGTTGGCCGCCATCGCACCGGCCAGGACGGCGAAGTCCACCCCGGCCTGCCCGGCCGTGCGCAGCAGCGCGCGAGTGTCCTTCGGCAGGCAGGAACCTCCCCAACCGGGGCCGGGAGAGAGGAACGCCGACCCGATACGCGGGTCCAGGCGCATGGACTCGGCGACGTCGACGATGTCGGCACCCAGTCGTTCACAGAGTTCGGCCAGCACGTTCACGTAGGACACCTTCAGCGCGAGGAAGGCGTTACTGGCGTACTTCCCCAGTTCCGAGCTGGCCGGATCGGTACGCAGCACGGGCGCGGAGATCTCGTCGTAGAGCGCGGCCACCCGGTCGGCGGCCTCGTCCTCGGTCGCGCCGATCACGATGCGGTCGGGATGCAGGAAGTCGTAGGCGGCATGGCCCTCTCTGAGGAACTCGGGGTTACTGACCGCGGCCCGGCCCAGCGTGTGGGCCGTGCGCTCCGTGGTCCCGACCGGGACGGTCGATTTGATCACCACGACGCAATCGTGCCGGAGCACATCGGACAATGTCTCGACGGCGGCGTCGAAAGCCCGTAGGTCGGCCGTACCGTCGAAAGCCACCGGCGTCGGCACGCAGAGTAGGACGAGCTCGGCCGAGGCCAGTTCGGAGAGGTCGGTGGTGAACGCCAGGCAGCCGTCGGCGAGGCGTTCGGTCACCAGCTCGTCGAGGTCGGGTTCGGCGATGGGCACCTTGCCGCGACTGAGCAGAGCCACTTTGTCGGCGTCAATGTCCACGCCCGTCACTCGGTGGCCCAGGTGGGCCAGACAAGCGGCGCTGGTCAGTCCGACGTAACCCATACCGACGACACCGACCGTGAGCCTGTCCGCTCGTGCGGGTTCCCCCGGCCGGGCGGGGAGTCCGTGGTGCTGGTCCGACTGGTCCGACATGGAACACCTCCGACGAGCAGCGTCCGTGCCGCCTCGGTCACGGCAGGCACGGTGAGCCGCAGCAGTCCCGGGTCCGGGGTCTGCGCGTGTGGATCGCCGACCGTGCCCGCCCACAGCACCACGTGCTGCGGCCGTTCGGCGGGCGGTCCCCACCAGTCCGGTGAGGTCGGTCCGAACAGCAGGACCGACGGGGTCCCGAAAGCGGTGGCGAGGTGGCCGACGCCCGTGTCTCCGCAGACGACCAGTGAGGCACCGGCCACGAGTGTCGCCAGGCCCGCGAGGTCCTGGCCCACGAACACGGCCTCGTGGCCGAGTCCCGCCCTTTCGGCGACGTCGACGGCCAGCGGGCGTTCCGCCTCGCTGCCGGTGACGATGACGGGAGGGGCCGGGCCCACCGCAGCACTGACGTCGTCGGCGAGGGCTCGGGCGACGGCGGCGAACCGTTCCGGCGGCCAACGCCGGGCCGGGAAGGCCGCTCCGGGGTGGATCACCACCGCTCCCGGCGCGGGGCTCGGCTCGGGTGGGGGAGAGACCCACAGCTCTCCCGGGTCGACGGGGATGCCGTGGTAGGCCAACAACGCACCCCACCGCGCTACCTCGTGCAGGTCGTCCCTCCAAGCGGGGCCGTCGAGCCGAGGACGGTCCGGATGCCGGTGGGTGATGAGCCTTCCAGGGTCCGTGTCCAGCAGGTCGGCGATGCTCTGCGGACCCCTGCCGTGGAGGTTCACGGCGAGATCGGGACGGGGCAGCGCACCGTCGGCGGCGCTGCGCCGCAACGCGCCCAGTCTCGGAGTGGGAAGCAGGACATCCACGGCGTCGAGCAACCCCACCAGAGGAGCCAGCGGCGCGGGCGCGGCCAGCACGATCTCGTCGTCCGGCCGCGCCCTGCGCAGGGCGCGGAGCGCGGGCACGGAGGTCAGCAGGTCGCCGAGCCCGAGCGCGCGCAACACGAGTGTTACGGCCATGACCCCTCTTCGGAGTGGCAGACCACCATCTCCCTGACCTCGCAACCCACCGGTTGCCGCAGGGCGTGGAGGACGGCCTTGGCCACGTTCTCGGGCCGGTTGAGTTTCGCGTCCGGCGGAGGTTTGTACTGGTCGTCCCTGTCGTCGAAGAACGCGGTGTCCATGCCACCGGGTACCAGCAACGTGACACCGATCCGGCCCGCGGTCTCGGCGGCGAGCGCGCGGGTGAAACCGACGACACCGGCCTTGGACGCGCAGTACGCGGTGGCGTCGGACACCGAGCGCAGCCCCAGCGTGGAAGAACACGTCACCACGGTGCCGCGCGACTGTTCGAGGTAGGGCAGGGCGGCTCGCACGACGGCGGCGGTGCCCAGCAGGTTGACCTGCACGATGCGTTCCCACTCCTTGGTGGAGATCGTGTCCAGGCGGCCCGGGGTGTCGATGCCCGCGGCAGTGAACACGGCGTCGAGTCCACCCGCGCGTTCGGCCAGTTCACGCACGGCGCTCTCGGTGGCGGGGGTGTCGGCGAGGTCGGCGCACACGTAGTCCACCCGGGAGTCCATCTCGACCGCGGGAGGCTCCCTGTCGAGTACGAGCGGTGTGCCGCCCGCGTCGAGGACCTCCCGGACCGTCGCGGCGCCGAGCCCCGACGACCCGCCGCTGATCAGAACTTTCATCGTGCCTCCTTGTTCCCGGTTCCCGGTCGTTCACCGTTTTCCCTTTTCCCGCGACCGTCGTCCTCGGTCAGCGGTTCGCCTCCTGCAACAGCCGGGTGGTGGAGTAGCCGTCCACGGTCGGTACCAGCACCACCTCGCCGCCGTGGCGGCGCACCACCTCGGCCTCAGGAAGTTCCCCGCCCGCGTAGTCGCCTCCCTTGACCCACACGTCGGGCCGCAGCCGTTCCAGAACAGCGGACGGCGCCGACTCCTCGAACACCACCACTGCGTCTACACAGGACAGTTCGGCCAGCAGTCGGGCCCGGTCGGTGGCGGTGACGACCGGACGTCCGGGCCCTTTGAGCCGCCGCACGGAATCGTCGGAGTTGACACACACCACGAGCGCGTCGCCGAGTGCCCTCGCCTGCCGCAGCAGGCTCACGTGCCCGGCATGCAGCAGGTCGAAACAACCGCCCGTGGCGACGAGCCGCTCGCCACGTCTGCGTACGCGTTCGGCGAGGTCGAACGCCGAGTGCCCGGAGACGCCGGTGGCGTCGGGCTCGTTCCGGTGCGCGGTGTCTTGCACGGACAGAGCCGAGGCGCCGCCCGCGGCGACGAACCGGGAAGCCGTGTCCACCGCCGAGACGACGGCGTCGGTGATGTCGGCGCCGTCGGCCAACGCGGCGACGGCGGCACTGGCGAACCGGTCACCCGCGCCACAGGTGTCGAGCCTCTGGGCAGTGAGGGCCGCGCCGTCCGGCACCGGCACCGTGACGGGCGCGGCCGAGTCGGGGCCGGCCAACACGGCGCCTTTCGCTCCCAAGGTCACCGCCGTGGCGTGGCAGTGCCAGTCGCGCCGCACGAATTCGGCGGCCTTCGCGGCGTTGACACACCCACCGGACGCGGCCAGCGCCTCGCGTTCGTTCGGTGTCGCCACGGTCACCCCCGGGACCGGAGCGGGCCCGAGGGGATGCGGATCCCACACCACCGGCGTGTTCCCGGCGATCTCCGTCAACAGCCGTCGCAGCTCGGGATGCGCGGCCACGCCGCGACCGTAGTCGGACACCAGCACCGCCGCCGCGTCGTCGAGCACGCGTCGTACCCGCGCGGGCAGAGGGTCCTCGGCTGCGCGGCCGTATCCGGTGTCCAGCCGGGTGACGGACTGTCCCGAGGCCCGCACTCGGGTCTTGCGGACCGTCTCACCGTCCAACGGCAACCGCAGCACTTCGACGTCGCGGGCTAGCAGCGACGCGAGCCGGTGCCCGGTGGCATCGGTACCCAACGCCGTCACGAACACCACTTCCGGGGTGGTGCGGGTGGCGAGCAACGTTGCCGCGAGTCCCGCCCCACCGGGACGCACCCACTCGCCCTCGACGTCCACCACGGGCACGGGCGCTTCCGGACACAGTCGCGTGGCGCTGCCCTCGATGTCCACGTCGAGCAACGCATCACCGATCACCACGAGCGGCTTCACGCGACCACTCCCAGCCTCCGGTCCAGCTGTGCGCACAGCGCGTGCACGACGACGAGGTGGATCTCCTGCACCGTGGCCACGTTGTCGGCGTCCACGGCGATGGCGTCGGTACACAGCGCCGTCAGTGGATTCGGGTCGGGCCCGGTCAACGCCCACGTCACCATGCCCAGCTCGTGGGCCATCTTCGCGGCGGTTACCACGTTCTGGCTACGTCCGCTCGTGGACAGTGCCACGAGGACGTCACCGGGACGGCCGTGTGCCCGCACCTGCCGGGCGTACAGTTCGTGCTCGCCGTAGTCGTTGACGATCGCCGTGGCCGCCGAGGTGTCGGCGTGCAGGGCGATGGCCGACAACGGTTGCCGATCGTGGTAGAACTTGCCCACCAGTTCGCCGGTGAGGTGTTGCGCCTCGGCCGCGCTTCCGCCGTTCCCGCACGCCAGTAGACGCCCGCCGCCGGTGAGCACGCCGGCGAGGTGATCGGCCCACGACTCGATCGTCGGCGCCGTGGCACGCATTCGATGCAGTGCATCGCTCAGTGCTCGGAAATGCTCTTCGATCACGACACACCTCCAGTAGTCGCCGCGCCGACGAGACCGCCGTCGCGTCCGGGGAGGAGCGCATCGACGGCCGCCACCACGTCCGCCGGGTCGATCGCCAGACACGGGTGTCCCGGCACGGGGCAATGACGTGCCCTGGTGTTCGCACACCGCGCGTGCTGGTCTCCCAGCACGACGCTGGGCACTCCGTAGGGCGCCCAACGGGCACTGGGCACCACGGGCGCGAATAAAGACACCACGGGGGTGCCTACGGCCGCGGCGAGATGGGCCGGGCCGGTATTGGGGGCGACCACCACGCGGGCGGCGGCCAGCACGGAGGCGAGCTCGGGCAGGGACGTGGCCCCACCGAGGTCGACGATCTCCGCCGCATCACCGCGCGCCGGACCCGTGGCCGGACCTGTGGCTTCGGCGGTGACCCGGGCGGTCAGTTCCCGTTCGTCGGGAGCACCCGTGACCACCACGCGGTGTCCCGCTTCGGCGAGTGCGGCCACGATGGCGGCGGTGCGTTCCGGGGTCGGCTGCCGTGCCGGGACCGACGCCGCCGGGTGCACGGCCACGAAGGGGGCCGGTCCGGTCAGTGCTCGGGTGTCGGGGAGTGGGCGGCGCACCGCGAGCGCGCCGTCGTCGCCGTCCGGCAAGGGGAAGCCGGCGGCGCGGGCCAGCGACAGCGCCCGCTCGGCTTCGGGCGGATCACCGTCGGCCCGAAGCCGAAGGTCGAGCAACGAACCGGGATAGTCGTCGCTGATCGCGCCGATCCACGGCACCCCCGCCAGCCGCAGCACCAACGCCAGCGGCAGCGGGGACTGGTGGAACGAGGTGAGAACGAGTGCCGCGTCGAGCCGCAGCTTCCGGACTCGCTCGACGAGTGCGCCGACGGACTCATCGGTGACCTCGGGCGGCTCCGGGTCGATCCAGGGAGCACACCACTCCACGACCTCGTCCACCCCGGGCAGCAGTTCCGCACCGACCCGTCCCCTCGGCCCCGCCAGCAGCACCACGTGCTCGGCCCGCGCTGCGACGGCGCGTACCGCCGGTCCCGCCAGCAGCACGTCGCCGATGTTGTCCAGCCGTGCGACGAGGACCCGGCCCGTCATGTCAGCTCCAACGCGACTCGCGCCGCCGCCGGAAGGTCCGGCGCGACGGTGGCGTACCGGCGGGCCATCTCGATCTCGTGGGGCAGGGTGCGGGCGGTCGGTACGAGGATCGCCCGAGCCCCCGCCGTCAGCGCTGCCTCCACATCGGACCCGATGTCACCGATGACGACGCAGCGCCGGACATCCACGCCCAGTTCCTCGGCGGCTCGCAACACCATGGCGGGACGGGGTTTGCGGCAGGGACAGTTCTCGTCGGGACCGTGTGGACACGACTGCCACGTCTGGAAGGGGCCGAGCAGCTCGTCCACCCGCCGGGTGACCGCACGTAGTTGATCCGGCGTGATGTGGCCCCGAGCGATGCCGGACTGATTGCTCACCACACCGAGGGGCACGCCCGCTTCCCGCAGCAGTGACAGGGCCTCGGCCGCCTTCGGCATCGGCCGCACCTTCTCGGGATCGGACAGGTACGGAACGTCTTCGATCAAAGTGTCGTCGCGGTCGAACAGCACCGCCCGACCCCGCCGCACCCGCCATTCGCCCAGCAACCGGTGTGCGCACGCGGTGGGCGGGATCACGGCGCTCGTGACGGCCATCCGCGCCACCTCCCGAGGCGTACGCGGCCCCGGTGCGATG
>JAJYTH010000031.1 GCA_021793175.1 Actinomycetes bacterium | reverse complement strand
GCAGGGACGCTCCTCTCGCGGGTCTTCGCGGTTCCTCGGCAGTTAACGGTACAAGCGTACTGGTAGACCGTAGGTCACAGGCGCACACCAGGGTTACCCAGCGGTAATATCCGGACCACGGGTCGCCCTCAGACTAGCCCGCCCACGAATTACCACCACCGTTCTGCGAGTCGCCGGCCCCCTTGCGCGCTTCTACACTCGACTATGCGGAGGTGGTATGCGATGCGAGCAGCCGTGGGAGACATCATCCGCGTACACGGACACACCGTGGGCGTGGACGGCCAAGAGGGCAAGATCATCGAAGTTCGCGGAGAACACGGCGAGCCGCCATACCTGGTGCGGTTCTCCGACGGACGCGAAACGCTCATGTTCCCGGGATCCGACGCCGAGATCCTGACACCCGAAGAACAAGCCAAATGACGTGACAGTGGTTCGGCAGGGTCCGGCAGGATCCGACGACAGCCTGACCGCGGTCCGATCGAAGTCCGGCACCTGCCCGACCACGCTCCTACGGGCCCCGGCGCACCGCTCACGCCGGGGCCCTTTCTTATGCACACGAGCTGCAGAAACAGCGACCCGCCCGACTAAACCTGATTGTGACCAGCGCCACGTCGAATCAGGATGACAGCCGGGCTTTTTTCGGTTGAACTAGACGACAGATAGATCCCAGCGACGACGAAGTCACGGACGTCGATGCCGATCCGGCTGGGACTATCGTTCTTCCTTTTCGCCCGTTTCTTGATCGATCCAGTCTCAACTTCGAGGCATTCGCACGATCAATCTCCGTCCTCGTCCCGAAGGGAGCCTTGTGCCCATCGCGCTGCTTGCGCTCGCGATCGGTGCCTTCGGCATCGGCACGACCGAATTCGTCATGATGGGTGTGCTGCCGGAGATCGCCCGTGACCTCGGTATCTCCATCTCCGCGGCCGGCAACTTCATCACCGCCTACGCCCTCGGCGTCGTGGTGGGAGCCCCGTTGCTGACCGCCGTGGCAGTGCGCCTGTCCCGCAAGACCATGTTGTTGTCCATGATGGGCGTGTTCATCACCAGTAACGCCCTGTTCGCCTTCGCTCCCACCCACCAGGTCGGCATGCTGTTCCGGTTCCTCGCCGGACTCCCCCACGGCGCGTTCTTCGGAGCCGGGGCAGTGGTGGCCGCCAACCTGGTGGGGCCACAGCGCAAAGCCAAGGCCGTGTCCATGATGTTCCTCGGCCTGACCCTGGCGAACGTCATCGGCGTTCCCGCGGGCACCTTCCTCAGCCAACAAGTCGGCTGGAGGGCCACCTTCGGTGTGGTCGCGCTGATCGGCGTCGTCGCTCTTGTCGCCATCGCCAAACTCATACCCCACCAGCGGCAGACCTCAAACATCTCGCTGCGCGGCGAACTCGGCGCGTTCCGCAAGCCCGAGGTGTGGTTCGCGCTGGCCATCGTCACGCTCGGCCTCGGCGGTGGGTTCGCCAGCCTCAGCTACGTCTCGCCGGTGCTGACCGAGGTCTCCGGTTTCGACGGCACCAGCGTCACGCTCCTGCTGTCGCTGGCGGGGCTAGGCATGACCCTCGGAAACGTGCTCGGCGGCCGGCTCGCCGACCGTTACCCGCTGCCCGGCCTGTACGGCGCGCTGACCGCCCTGTCGGTCGTGCTCCTGACGTTCACCGTCACCGCGAACAGCAAGATCGGCGCCGCCGTCACGCTGTTCCTCGTGGGCATGACCTCGTTCATGGTCGGCCCGATGATGCAGGCCCGAATCATGGAGAAGGCCGGTGGCGCGCAGTCGATGGTGTCCGCCGCCGTGCAGTCGGCGTTCAACATCGCCAACTCCATCGGCGCCTACCTCGGAGGCCTCGCCATCGCCGGTGGCTTCGGCCTCGTGTCCCCCAACGTGGTGGGTGCCATGTTGGCCGTGGTCGGCCTCACGCTGACCGTGGCGTCCGCCGTCTTCGACCGCAAGCGGTCCCCCGCCGCCCCTGTCGAGGACGACACCCCGTCCGAGCCCGGCACCGAGCCGCGGCTGGAGTCCCGACCCGAACCCGTCGCGGCGTGACATCGTCGCGAACCGCCCGGCAAGGGGCGTCTCGGCCATCCCCCCGTCATGGCCGAGACGCCCCTTTCGGCGTTTCGGGTGTGTCCTGTGCGTCTTTCGGAAAGACCCAGCGACGGAACGCCCAGAACCGCCACACCATCGCCAGCGCCACTCCCAGCACCGAGCCGCTGAGGAAGTCGGCGACCTCCTGGGTGAGCAGGTCCACGTGCGGCCGTTGCAGACCGAGGGCGTAGCGGGAGAGATACAGCGGTGTCACGTTGATGACCAACGCGGCCGCGCTGACGAGGAAGAACAACGTGGCCTCGTGCGGACGCTCCCGACCACCCCGAGCCCGGAACGACCACTCCCGATTCAGCACGTACGACGCGATGGTCGCCACGAGGATGCCGACGCCCTTCGCCGTGGTCGGGTGGTCCGCGAGAACGGTCAGTTTCAGCAGGTACCAGACGGCGTTGTCGATCACGAAGGTGATCGCGCCCACCACGGCGAATTTCAGCAGTTCCTGGTGTCTCGCGGTCAGCACACGCGACACCCCGGGCAGACGGGCGGCGACGGCGGCCAACACACTCATCACGGTCCCCCTCGGCGCGCCGTCAGCGCAGCGGTCCCCCGGTGATCGTCAACGCGACGAACAGGATCAACAGACCCAGCCCGGCGTAACTGAGCACGTCCACAGTTCTGGTGCGGATGGCCAACAGTCCCGTCCGTTCGTGCGACAACGCCGCCCGCAGCACGGCCGCCACCAGCAACGCGCCGCCGATCAGTACCGCGCCCTCCCGCCAGTGGTACATCGCGATGCGCACCATGCCGAATGCGACCAGGGCCAGCACCGCGGCGAACGGCAGGTGCATCAGCACCGAATCGCGCTGCCGCCGGGATTTGTGCGGATCCCGCGTGTCCACGACGTCGCTCACCGCCGCGCGGCCCGCTCGGCGGCCTCGACGACGTTGGACACCAACATCGCCCTCGTCATCGGCCCCACGCCGCCCGGGTTGGGGGCGACGAAACCCGCGACCTCGGCCACCCCCGGCGCGACATCGCCGGTGAGTTTGCCGTCCACCCGCGAGACACCAACGTCGAGCACGGCCGCGCCCGGACGCACCATGTCCGGTGTCACGAGTCCCGGCGATCCGGCCGCCGCGATGACCACGTCGGCCCTGCGCACCTCGGCCGCGAGGTCCCGGGTGCCCGTGTGGCACAGCGTCACGGTGGCGTTGACGTCCCGCCGGGTCAGCAACAGACCTAAAGTCCGGCCCACCGTGAGGCCCCGGCCCACGACCGTCACCTGCGCGCCGTTCAGCGGCACCTCGTACCGGCGCAGCAGTTCGATGATTCCCGCCGGTGTGCACGGCTGGAAACCCGGCTCGTTCAACACCAGGTTGCCCAGGCTCAGCGGCGCGAGCCCGTCGACGTCCTTGGCCGGGTCGATGCGCTTGAGCACCGCGCTCTCGTCGAGGTGTTTCGGCAACGGAAGCTGCACGATGTAGCCGGCACAGGCCGGGTCGGCGTTCAACTCGTCGATGACGGCGTGCAACTCGTCCTGGGAGATGTCGCCGGGAAGATCTCTCCGGATCGAGTTGATCCCCACTTTGGCGCAGTCGGCGTGCTTCATCTTCACGTACGAGTGCGAGCCAGGATCGTCACCGACGAGTACCGTCGCCAAGCCGGGCGTACACCCCTGCTCTGCCAGAGTCGACACCCGTGGCGCCAACTCGGCGAAGATCGCGTCCTTGGTGGCCCTGCCGTCGAGAATCGTTGCCGTCACGGCGCTGATTCTTCCAAAGCGCGGCCACCCCCGCGCCGTCCGCCCACCGCGGCCACCGCGACGGCCACCAGGGCCACCGCACAGCCGAGCAGCGTCGTTGCGTGTACACCGCCTTCGGTGGCGGGCGCCACGTGATCGATGACCACCGAACCGATCAGCTGTCCCGCCACCGAGGCCAGGCCGAACAGCAGGACACCCGTCCACGACACGAGCACCGCCGCCACCGCGATGAACACGACCCCGATGGCTCCCCCGAGGTACAGCGCCGGTTCACCGGGAAGCGTGTCCGGTGCCGCGTTGCCGAAGAACAACAACGACACGACCCACGCGACGGCCAGGAGCGTGGTGCCCGCCGTGAAGTTCACCAGCGCGGCGGTGAGCGGACTGCCCACCGCTTCACCGACCCGGCCGTTGAACGCCTGCTGCACCGCCATGCCCGTCCCCGCGAGCACCGGAAGCACCAGCGCCCACACACGCTCGACGTCGGCGTCGACGAGGTCGCCGCTCACCGCCACTCCCACGGCCGCCACCATGAGCGCCGCCCCGAGACTGCGGGGCCACGTCAAGGCCCGTGCTCCCGCGGGCCCGAGTCCGAATCTGTCCACGGCCAGACCGCTCACCGTCTGGCCCGCCACGACCCCGACGGTGAACATGGCGACCCCGATCAGCGTCACCGTTCCCGCCTGCCCCAGCACGAACGTCGCGCCCGCGAACCCACCGAGGCAGTGCCACGGCCGCAGGACTCCGGCCCGAAGAGCCGGCACCACCCGGACGAGCCCGGCCCGCATCCTCGCCGAGAACACCAGGGTCAGCAGCAACAACAGCAGGCCGGTGCCGAACGAGATCACGGCGGCGAGCACGACGTCGTCCAAACGCCCGCCCAGCTCGCCGTTGACCCGGCTTTGGGCCGCCATGCCGAGCCCGGCGACGACGGCGATGACAAGACCCACGATTTCCTTGGCCGTGACACCCCGCCCGAAAGCGGTGTTCGGGGGATCAGGTGGGGTCGATTGAGTACGTTCAGTAGCCATCACGGCCCGATGCTTGTCGCTTTCCCATTCCAAGGTTGCTTCGATCCGGTGAAATGTGGCGCTCCGCACTCGGTTTACCCCTTGCGGGCACGTAAGTTGACCAAAGGATCGCGATGATCTGCACATGTGCCGTGCATCAACGGCGTTCATTGGTCAAGATGTTGTCGTGGCTCAACCGACCCAGCTGAACGCAACCGAGCAGGACACTCTGGTCAAGCAGATCGGTCTCTCCTTGCTGCGAGCGGCCCCGCGCGACTGGCGCCGGGTGACCGTCGAGTACCGCGCTGTAGGGAAATACCACGAACTGACCGGTGAAGTCGCCCTTGCCGACGGAACCACCCAGCAGTGGAGCGCTACCCACGACATCGCCAGCCTGTTTGGCCGGTTGCGCGCGGGCATGTATCGCGAGGGACGCGGGACGTGGTTCAACGCCCGCTACCAGCTCGACCACCCGTCGAGCTACAACCTCGAATACGACCGGGAGGAGCCCGACTGGGATCTCGCCCCGCCGCCCCAGGCGTACGCCGACGAACTGCGCATGTTCCCCCGCACCGAGGAGAACGTGCCGGACTGGCTCATGCGCCGCATGGCGGGTCTCGGGCCGGAACGCCCCGGTCCGCGTTTCCGCATGGCCCGTGTCTTCGACGGTGTGAGCTCCGGTGGGCGTCCGGTGGTGAACAGGCCGGAGCTGGACGCCGAAGAGCGGGACAAGCTGCTCGACTACCTCGACGGCGCCCCGGTGGTGGTGCCCGGCCGAGGGGTCGACCTCGACCGGCTGGCCGACACTCCCGAAAGCACCGTGCCCATCGCCTTCCACAGCGACGGCACGTGGATCTGGCCTGCGGCCGTCAACTACTACCTACGCAAGTACGGGATCGCGCCCGACCCCGATCTCGTGCAGCACATCCGCGCGAACGGGTTCGTCATCCCCGACGTGCCCGATGCCGCCAGGCAGGCCGCCGCGGCCCATGTTTCGCGAAGCGGGCCGCCGCCTCTGCCGCAACGTCCCGTTCCTCCGGCGCCCGAGCAGGAACGGGCACCCGAGCAGCCCGAGCCCGCCGCCCAGCGTGCTCCCGTGGAACACACGCAGGAGCCACCGCGCCCGCCGTACGACGAGGAGCCGCCCGAAAGCGACGCCGAACGCACCCGGGTCGCGGCTCCGGTGCAGGGCGCACCACAGGACTACGAGCCCGAACGGCACGGCGAACCCTACGAACCCTACGAAGACCAGCGCTTCGGGGAAAGCGACGCGGAACGCACCCGGGTGGCCGCGCCACCACAGTTCGCCGAGGACGACGGCCGCCCCGAGGACTCCCGTTACGACGAACGGGAGTACGCCGAGGATTACCGCGACGAGCGCTACGAGGACGAACACTACGAACAGCAGGGCCGGGAAGGTTACGAGAACCGGCCCTACCGGGACGAGCCGTACGAGGACGAGCCGTACGAGGAACGCGGCTACGACGAACACGGCTACGAGGACGAGCACCCGGACGATCCCACGCGTCCTGAGCACCCCGCCGACGCGGCGACGACCTACACCCCCGCGGCCGTGCTCGACGACGGACCGCCCACCACGATCACGCCGCCGCAACCGGCGGGCCCGCCCGTGCCCGAGGCCACCGAACGGGGCCGGGCACCGGATCGAAGGCCCGAACCCGAGGACCAGCCCGAACCCGCACACTCCCACGACGACGACGGCGGCCCGCCCACCGAGTACTCCGCCGGCCCGCTCGTCTACGACGAGCCGGTGTTGGAGAACATGCAGGACCGGCTGGACGAACTCGGCGTGCCCGAATGGGCCTACCGCATCGGTGAGCCCGCGGAACAGGGCTGGGCGCTGGAGGAAGTCGGAGAAGGCTGGCGCGTCGGCCGGTACGACGACAACCAGCTGACCAGTCCCGCCGTGTTCGGGGACGTGGAGGACGCGGCGGCGTTCATGCTCGGCAAGCTGCTGCTCACACTGGAGGAGAGCATGTCGGGAACACCGGTTCCCCCGCTGCAGAGCGGTGACCTCCCGCAGAGGCAACTCTCTCCGCAGCAGGACAGGCCCACACCTCCGCAGCGGGTCACCACCACCGTGTCGTCCGACGTAGCCACGGGCATGCGGCCACCGGCGCCGCAGGAGCCGGCGGGTGAACAGCGGATGCCCGCCCCGCCCGGGGAGGAGGCGGGGGCTCGTGGGCCGCAACCACCCCAGGGTGGGCCCGCAGCACCGGTACCGCCCACGCCACCCGCGTCTTCGCGCCATGACGGGCCCCGGCCCGCCGAACCCGCCACGCAGGGCCGCAACGGCCAAGTCGGCAAGGGCAGCCAACAGTGGCCCATCCAGCCGCTGCCGGGTGAACCGCCACTCACGCTGTTCCGCGGCAAGGAGATGCGTGACCTTCCCGTGGGCAGCGAACTCGACCGCTTCGGTGGTCCCAACGGCAACCTCACCTACGCCGCGGGCACCCCGTTCGAGGAACGGTCGCTCGTGCCGGAATGGGTCAACCGCCCGTACCACGTGTACCGGGTGCAGCGCCCCATTCGTGTGCTCGCCGGTGTCGCCATCCCGTGGTTCAATCAGCCGGGCGGTGGCGCGGCATACCTGCTGCCCGCGTCGATCGAGGACTTGCTCGCCGACGGCGACCTGATCGAACTGGAGCCGGGAGAGCCACCCATCGACTGACCTCGACGGGTACGGGACGAAGAAGTGCACGGACTCATCGGTCGGTGGGTCCGTGGAGCCTTAGCCGAGTACGCCACCGTCGCCGCCCGTAAGCGTGGCATACCCCGGGAAAGACCGCATACCGCTATCGAACTTGCGTTCGATGAATTCAGTAAACGGCGAGCGTGCGGGGGGTGTCAAGCCGGGACACCGGCCCGGGTGACGGCGCTACGCGTGACTCGAACGAACACGAAAAAAACCGGTAGGCCCTCGATCTTCGTGCGATCGAGGGCCTACCGGGTGAAGGCTCCGTCTCCCGCGCCTCCCGCGACTTCCGCGAGGCGACCGGAGCGGACGTCAGTGAGTGAAGTGGCGCGTTCCGGTGTGGTAGACGGTGGCTCCCGCCGCTTCGGCCGCGGCGAGCACCTCAGCGTCCCGGACGGACCCGCCGGGCTGCACCACCGCGCGCACACCCGCGTCGAGGAGCACCTGCAGGCCGTCGGGGAAGGGGAAGAACGCGTCCGAGGCCGCCACCGCCGCCTTGGCCCGATCTCCCGCCCTGTTCACGGCCAGCCGGGCCGCGTCGACCCGGTTCACCTGTCCCATGCCGACCCCCACCGTGGCCTGCTGGTGGGCGAGCAGGATCGCGTTGGACTTCACCGACCGGATCGCCCGCCAGGCGAACGCCAGGTCGGCCAGGGTGTCTGCGTCCACGGGCTCACCGGTGGCGAGTGTCCAGTTGGCCGGGTCGTCGCCCTCGGCGTCGATCCGGTCGGCGGTCTGCACCAACATCCCGCCCGAGATGGGCCTCAACTCCGTGGTGCCCGAACTGCCCTGTTCCGGCAGCCGCAGCAGGCGGATGTTCTTCTTCTGCTGCAGCACCTCCAACGCCTCGGCGTCGAAGTCGGGGGCGAGCACGACCTCGGTGAACACGTCCGCGATCTGCTCGGCCAGTTCCGGAGTCACCGGTCGGTTCACCGCGATCACACCGCCGAAGGCCGACAGCGGGTCACACGCGTGTGCCTTACGGTGTGCCTCGGCGGCGTCCACGCCCACGGCGATACCGCACGGGTTGGCGTGTTTGATGATCGCCACGGCAGGTTCGGAGAAGTCGAACGCCGCGCGACGCGCCGCATCGGTGTCGACATAGTTGTTGTACGACATCTCCTTGCCGTGCAGCTGCTCGGCGTGGGCGAGCCCGCCCGACGTGGAGTCGCGGTACAGCGCGGCCCGCTGGTGCGGGTTCTCGCCGTAGCGCAGCACCGCGTGCCGCCGCCAGGTGCCGCCGAGGAAGTCGGGCAGATCGACAGCCGTGCCCCCACCGGCCTCGGTGTCGGTGCTGTCGTCGGTGTCGTCGGTGTCGTCGGCGGGCGCGTACGAAGTCGCGAACCACGACGCCACCGCCACGTCGTAGGCGGCCGTGTGGGCGTACGCCTCGGCGGCCAGCCGCTTCCGCTCGGCCAGCCCGAAACCGCCCTCCCGAACGCGTTGCAGCACCCAGTCGTAACGCGAGGGATCCACGACCACCGCGACGCTGGTGTGGTTCTTCGCCGCCGCCCGCACCATGGCGGGGCCGCCGATGTCGATGTTCTCCACACACTCGTCCGGCGCGGCACCCGACGCGACGGTGCTCGCGAACGGGTAGAGATTCACCACGAGCAGGTCGAACGGCGCGATGTCGAGCGACCGCAGCTGCTCGACGTGGTCCTCACGCGTGGTGTCGGCGAGCAAACCGGCGTGCACCCTCGGGTGCAACGTCTTGACCCTGCCGTCGAACGACTCGGGGAATCCGGTGACCTCCTCGACCGCTGTCACGGGCACCCCGGCGTCGGCGATCACCTTCGCCGTGCCGCCGGTGGAGACGATCTCCACACCGGCCGCGTGCAGGCCTGTCGCCAGCTCCAACAGTCCACTCTTGTCGGACACGCCGATCAACGCCCGTCGCACGGGCCGCTGTCCCGGCACCGGGGTCCGCTCGCTCACGAGAACCTCACCTTCCGTCCGTCCACCGTGCACCCCGCACGGGCCAGTTTCGCGATGACGTCCACGAGCAGCCTGCGCTCCACCGCCTTGATGCGCTCGTGCAACGTCACCTCGTTGTCCTCGGGTTCCACGACCACGGCTTCCTGCGCGATGATCGGCCCCGTGTCCACCCCCGCGTCCACGAAATGCACGGTCGACCCGGTGACCTTGGCCCCGAGCTCCAGCGCGTCGGCCACGGCCCGAATACCCGGGAACGCGGGCAGCAGCGCCGGATGGGTATTGATCACCCGGTTGGGAAAACGGGACAGGAACTCCGGCCCGAGGATCTTGAGGAAACCCGCGGACACCACGAGGTCGGGACGGTGAACGGCAACGGCTTCGGTGAGAGCCCTGTCCCACGCCGCCCGATCGGGATAGTCACTGGTTCTGACGGTGAACGTCGGCACACCCGCCCGCTCGGCCCGCTTCAAGGCCTGCGCTTTCTCGCGGTCGGTTCCCACCGCCACGACCTCGGCGGGGAAGTCGTCATCACCCACCGCGTCGAGCACGGCCTGCAACAGGGTCCCCGAACCGGAAGCGAGTACGACGAGCTTCACCGGCACGGGCAGCTGCAAACTGACAGTCAGTGGGGGTCTCCTAGCCGGGCCGTGCGCCGATGGCGCACACGTCAACTGACCTGGTGACATCCAGCCTAAAGGCCGCCTCGTCGCCTCAGCGTCGAGGGGTGCGACGTGGCTTTCGTCCCGACCCGGTCAACCACGCCACCACTCCGCCCGGCACGACGACGAAAGCGAACGCGGCCAACGAGAACAACTCGACCCGGACCGCCACGGGATCGTACGCACCGCCGCCCAGGGCACCCCCGGCGAACGCGGCCACCACCACGGCACAGAAGCCGCACACGGTTCCCGCGACGAACACGGCCCGCAACCGCGCACTCAAGCGCCTGTCCACTTCCCGCAGCGACCAACCCACGCCCACCCCGATCACGGCAGGCACCACCAGCAGCAGGGGCCACCACGCGCCGTACTCGGCGGGCAGTCCCGCCAGCACCGGCACCGCGGGCACCGGACCGGGTGTCATCGCGAGCGCGCTCACCGAAACCTCGCCGATGACGAAACCACCGCCGGTCAGCACACTCGCCGCGAGCACGGTCGCGTTGGGCACGTAGCCCAGCGACAACAGCAGCATTCCCACCGCGCTGCCCGCATCCGGCGAGTACGCGGAGAACAACTCCCCCAACGTCGACCACTCCGCCAGCGTGGCCCCCAGAAACAGCAACGTCCCCACCGCGAACAGAGCGCCGAAGCCGATCAGGCCCGCCCGCATACCGCGCACGGCCACCGGGTCCAGCCGCTTCGACCAATTCGCCGAGGTCACGAAGGCCGCCCCTGAAGCTGCTGCGCCACCGGCCAGAACGGTGGGGGTGAGGATCGCCTCGGGAAGCCGCCCCTCCACGGCCGACCCCGCGGCCACCCCGACAGCCACCACGGCGAACAACGCGTGCGCGACCACGACCGTGCCCACCACGGACGCCGCACGGGACAGCCGACCGGACCGCCTGGAAGCGGCCTCGTCGAGACGTCGTACCGCCGAGGCGGCGGTACGGAACACCAGGAGAACGGCACCGAGCGTGGGCAACATCGGCAGCACCCCCAGTGGGGCGCCACCGATGTCGAGCGGCACCTGATAGGCCGCCAACCACGCGGGACAGGCAGCGGCGAGTACACCGCCGGCAGAGAACTCCGATCTGGGCGCGAGGGCCGCCACCAGCACGAGCAGGCTGGCCACCACCGCGTAACCGGTGACGATCGGGCCGAGCGCGACGCCGAGGAGCACACGCGCTCGGCCTGAGCGCATCACATCACCTTCCCCCATGGTGAGCCCGGACACGGACGCGGTGAACCTGCCCATAGTGGGCACCCTCGCACCGGCACAGGCCCGGTCGGGTGAGCCACGCCGCGAGCGGTGATCGCGGTGAGATTCGCCTCACCCGGACGAGGCACCGTCCGTCCGTGTCGGGTTCCGCTGTCAGCTGCCGGACTGACCGGGATTGTTCTGCTGGTCCGACTGCTGGTCGGACTTCTGCTCGGACTGCTCGGATTCCCCCGAGGGCTGGTGGAAGAACTGGCCCTGCTGCGGGGCGTACTGCGTGGGCTGCTGCATCGGCTGGGAGAAGTTCGGGGACTGGGCCGAGGGGAAACTGCCCGAGGGCTCCGACGAAGGCTGCTGCTGACCGTACGGGGACTGCTGACCGGGCTGGACCTGCTGCTGACCGTACGGGGACTGCTGACCGGGCTGGACCTGCTGCTGACCGTACGGGGACTGCTGACCGTAAGGCTGCTGACCGTAGGGCGACTGGCCGTAGGGTGACTGCGCCTGCGGAGTCGGCGCCTTGATGATGCCGGAGTCGAACAGGTAGCCAGCCACGGCTGCACCCATCTGCAGGATGCCGAAGATCAGCACGAGGATGCCGCCCACCTTCAGGTTGCTGGCCTGAAAAACGGTGAACAAGAACGGAAGCATGCCCCCCACGGAAAGGGCCGCCGGCCACGGACCCGGCTTCTGCTCACCGGGCAGAAAACCGAACACGGCGGTCAATCCCGCGATGAACAGCAACGCGGGCACCCACCCCACAAAGCTCTCGTAGAAGCTTCTATCTGCGGCGAAAGTCGCGAAACCGAGGAACAGGTTGAGCACCCCGAGGCCACCCGTCGCCAACAGCAGAATCTGCGGCAGCGAAAGCGACGGCCGTCCGGTGGACGGCGCTCCCGGATACGACTGGTGCGGCTGCTGCGGGCCCTGGGCAGGAAACCCGCCAGGTGTGCTGCTCGGGAAGGTCATCCGTGTTCTCCTGTCATATCGAGCTCGAATGGCGTGGTCGCTCGAAGGCATGCTTACGACCATGCCGCCGTCCGGCACCTACCGAAGTCTTCGACGTACGCCCGACGCGCACGGTTTCGGCGTTCGGTGCCTTTTTACACAGGGCGCTTCGCGCACAAAACAAGGGCCGGGCAGGAAGCCCGACCCTTGTTTTGTGAGAATTCGTCGCTGACCGGCGGTCCGTTACAGCGCCTTGTAGAGCTCGCGCGCAAGCTCGGCGGTCTCGGTGGGGGTCTTGCCCACCTTCACGCCGGCGGCCTCCAGGGCCTCCTTCTTCGCCTGCGCGGTCCCGGACGAACCCGACACGATCGCGCCCGCGTGGCCCATCGTCTTGCCCTCGGGCGCGGTGAACCCGGCGACGTAGCCGACGACGGGCTTGGTGACGTTGGCCTTGATGTACTCGGCGGCGCGCTCCTCGGCGTCCCCGCCGATCTCACCGATCATCACGATGAGGTCGGTGTCCGGGTCGGCCTGGAACGCCTCCAGCGCATCGATGTGCGTGGTGCCGATGATCGGGTCACCACCGATACCGATGGCGGTCGAGAAACCGATGTCCCGCAGCTCATACATCATCTGGTAGGTCAGCGTGCCGGACTTCGACACCAGGCCGATCCTGCCGGGGCCGGTGATGTCGGCCGGAATGATGCCCGCGTTGGACTGTCCCGGCGAGATGATGCCCGGGCAGTTCGGGCCGATGATCCGGGTCTTGTTGCCCTTCGCGCACGCGTGCGCCCAGAAACCGGCCGAGTCGTGCACCGGGATGCCCTCGGTGATCACGACCGCGAGCGGGATCTCGGCGTCGATGGCCTCGATGACCGCGTCCTTGGCGAACTTCGGCGGCACGAAGATCACGCTGACGTCGGCGCCCGTCTCCTTCATGGCCTCTTCGACGGTGCCGAAGACGGTCAGGTCCTTGCCGCCGATGGTGACGGTCTGGCCCGCCTTACGGGCGTTCACACCGCCGACGATGTTGGAACCGGCCGCCAGCATCTTGGTGGCGTGCTTGGTGCCCTCGGAACCAGTGAGGCCCTGGACGATGATCTTGGATTCGCTGTTCAGAAAAATCGACATGTCTTTCACGCACCTGCCGCAGCCAACTCGGCGGCTTTGTCGGCCGCGCTGTCCATCGTGTCCACCAGCGTCACGAGCGGGTGCGCCGCCTCGGCGAGGATGCGGCGGCCCTCCTCGACGTTGTTGCCGTCGAGCCGCACGACCAGCGGCTTGGTGGCGTCGTCGCCGAGGATCTTCAGCGCCTCGACGATGCCGTTGGCCACCGCGTCGCACGCGGTGATACCGCCGAACACGTTGACGAACACGCTCTTGACGTCCGGGTCACCGAGGATGACGTCCAGCCCAGCCGCCATGATCTCGGCCGACGCGCCACCACCGATGTCGAGGAAGTTCGCCGGACGCACACCACCGTGGCGCTCGCCCGCGTAGGCCACGACGTCCAGCGTGGACATGACCAGTCCCGCGCCGTTGCCGATGATGCCGACCTGGCCGTCGAGCTTCACGTAGTTGAGGCCCTTGTCCTTGGCCTTGGCCTCCAGGGGGTCCTCCGCCTCGACGTCGACGAAGTCAGCGTGCTTCGGCTGCCGGAACTCCGCATTGTCGTCGAGCGTCACCTTGCCGTCGAGGGCAATGATCTCGTCCTTCGGATCCCGCACCAGCGGGTTCACCTCGACCAGGGTGGCGTCCTCGGAGACGAACGTCTCCCACAGCTTGACGATCACCTCGGCGGCCTTCTCCCGCACGGCCTCGGGGAAGTTGGCCTGGGTGACGATGTCCCGCGCCTTGTCGAGGTCGACACCGGTCAGCGGATCGACCGGGACCTTCGCCAGCGCCTCGGGACGCTCGACGGCGAGCTGCTCGATCTCCATGCCACCCTCGGCGGAAGCCATGGCCAGGAAAGTGCGGTTGGCACGGTCGAGCAGGAACGAGAAGTAGTACTCCTCGGCGATCTCGGACGCCTCGGTTACCAGCACCCGGCGCGTCACATGTCCCTTGATGTCCAGTCCGAGGATCGCTCGGGCCTTCTCCACCGCTTCGGCCGGGTCGGCGGCGAGCTTCACGCCACCGGCCTTACCCCGGCCGCCTGTCTTCACCTGAGCCTTCACAACCACCTGGCCGCCGATTTCCTCAGCCGCCCGGCGGGCTTCTTCGGCCTCGCTGACCACGGATCCCGGAAGTACGGGTACGCCGTGGGCAGCGAAAAGCTCCTTCGCCTGATACTCGTAGAGGTCCACTACTTCTGTCTCCTGACGACACGCCAATGTGGTTTTGTAAACCGTGCTGCCGGACGCCGTTGACCCTATCGATCCGACCGCCGGCGAGGCCGCTCACATCAGGTGAACTCGGTCACCGAACCCCGCCTGAGCTGGAGAATGTGGCGAATATCGCGCCCGCGCCGACACGGACGAGTGATGCTCGCGCCACATTCTCCACGCGAAGATCAGGCGCGACGACGGCCGACCGCCACGATGGCGACAGATCCGGCCAACGCGACCAGCGCGGCCAAGGAGAACCACAACCCCGGGCCCGCCGACGAGCCGTCGATCTCACCGCCGACCAGCGGAAGGGTGGCCGCACGTAGCCCCACGACACAGGCGGCACCCGCCAACAACGCCACAGCCCGTATCGGCCTGCTGCGCGCCGCCAGCACGCAGGCACCGACGACGACGAGGACCGCCGCCGCCAGCCCCCACGTCGGGGCACCCACGTCGGACCACAGTCCCGGCTCGACGTACTCGGGCGCTGTCACCGACGGCGTCCCGAACGCGGCGACCGCCAACAACGCCGCCGCTGTGAGCGGGATGAGCATCCGCAGCCCCACCGCCGTCAAGCCGTGGGGGACCACGTCCCAGCTCTCGACGGGACCGCCGGTGCTCCCCGTGCCAGCAGTGTCTTCGGGGACTTCTGCGTCCTCCGTGTCCTCCGTGGCTGCAGCGTCCTCGGCGTCCTCGGCGTCCTCGCGTTCCACCATGCCCGCCACAACGGAACAGCACGCGGTGGCCACGGCACCCACCATCGCCAGCCACGCCCACACCACACCGGGTCCGGAGCCGATCGACCCGGGTTCGAGGGAGTCCAGGAGCCCGCCCACCGGGATGCCGTACTGCGCCGACGAGGTCGACGAGAACGACGCGCCGGTGTAGCCCGTGGTGAGCGCGGTGTCGAGCACCGCGGTCGCGGCGAGCGGAACCCCGACCCAGGCCACGGACAGCACAGGACGCACAGCCGCCGCGACCTGCGCTACGAGCATCGCGAGTCCGAGTACGCCGACCACGACCCCGGCGGCCAGTAGGAGCCACCGCGCCGGGCTCTCGGGGGCATCCCCGGGGCCGGACGTCGCCAACTGCGGTAGCACCGCTCCCAGGGTCGCCAGAACACCCGTCAGCAGCGCGAGCACACCGGTCGCCAGTTCCAGCTTCCGCCTGCCGGGCAACCGCGCCTCGGCCACGCCGGACGAAGACGAGGCGAGATCCCTCGTCTTCCGCGCCGTCTTCCGTGCCGCCGAGGACGACAACCCCAGCACGGCCACCGCGACCAGCCAGGGCCCGGCGGCGAGGTCGAGCGACGGCATGCTCAACGCGGCGACCAGAGGAGGAGCCCCCAACGCCGCCAGAGCGAGCGCGAGACCGACGAGTCCGCCCCTGGCCACGGACACCTTACGAGGCAGCACGACCAGCAACACCGCACCGGCGGACAGCGCCAAGGCGGACAACACGCGACCGACGAGCTCCACCGCAGGCCCCTCGAAGGCGTTCTGCGCCAGCAGGTAGACGCTGGTCGTGTGGAAGGGCGCCATCAACAGCCCGCACGCCCCCACCACGGCGACCAGGAAGACGACGAGCACCTGCCGTCGCCTCCAGTCCCCGGTGTCCTCGAAAACATCGAAAACACCGAAAACACCGGGGACACCGGGAACGTCGGGGAAACCGACGTCGGCGTCGTCTTCCTCGGCACCGAGGCCGGATTTCCCCCTGGCCACCATGAGCGCCGTCACACCGGCGGCCAGGGTGAGCACGTGCCCGGCGAGCAACAACCACAGCCCGAGCGAGGGCGAGGGCAGGGAGAGGTCCCGCGGCAGGTACAGCTCGGGGCGGGATGCCGTGGAGGGGTCCACCACCAGTTGCAGGTCCAGGACGACGGCCGCGGGGGCGAGCACCGCGGCTCCGATCAACACGCCCATGGCCGCGCCAAGCCGGGGCCGTAGGAGCAGCAACCAAGCCGACGTCACGGGAGCCACGGCCAGCACCGTCAACAACGGCGCGCTCGAAAATCCTCGCGGCGCACCGTCCAGGGAGGGCAGGACAGCGCCCACCGCGCTCACCACGGCGCCGAGGGTCGCCACGGCCATCGCAAGCAGCACCGATCGCCGATGAAGAACCGACCTGGTCCGTGGCGGATGCGCCTGAGTCGGAGCAGCGGTCACATCCGCGCGTTGTGGTCCGATAGTCCACCCCCGAGCCGGTTTGTGGATCGCACGGCGCATTCGCGAGGCACCCGCCGGAGCGGCCCGCGGTGCGCGCAGCTTCCGGCGACGAGCGTAGCGACAGGGCTCAGGCCATGCCCGCGTGGCGAGACGGACGGTGGAACCCCGGATCCGAGGCCGCCGTTTTAAACCTCGGTTGCCTGAATGTGACTGATGTCACATTACATCGATGGACCCCCTTCTACCTTGAGTCATGCGGTCACCACACCGCCCGAACACCCCCTCGCGGCATAGCAATCGCGAACGGCGCCTTGCCCGCAACGCCACCATTTCGTTACTGTCCCGCAGTCCCCATTACGGTCAGATCACGAATCACGTGAGCGGTACCCCGACACCGTTCACCCGGGTCCCCCGCCCGGCGGTTCACGGTCTGACTCCCCCGAGGAATGGAAGGCGCTGACTTGGCTCGACACCGCTCCCCCGGCGGCCAAGATCCTTCCCCGGCACTCGAGGAAGCACTGAACAGTGCAACCGTTCGTGTCCGGGGCTCGCACCGGCTTCCCGCGCCCTCGTCGGCGCTGCGGGGCCGTGTGATGGTGGCCGCGGTCGCGGCGGGCGCTTTCGCCGCCGCCGCAGCAGGTCAGACACTGCAGAACACCAACACCAGCAACTCCTCGCCGCAGCGACACACCGACGTCACCCCGCTGGCCAACGCCAGCGACGCGAGTGCGTCCCTGGACTCCGGAGGGGCCTCCGGGGTCGGCGGTAACGCTCCGGCGGGCGCGCCCGTGCTGCTCCAAGTCTCGCACTCCACCGACGCTTCCGCCGAGGCGCAGAAGCTCACCGAAAGCGCCGAGATCACCGAGGAGCGGCTCGAACGCGAGGCCGAGGAGCGGCGGAAGGCCGCCGAGGAAGCCGCGCGCCCCAAGTTCGTGGCACCGACGAACGGCGTGTTCACGTCCGGCTACGGCGCCCGGTGGGGCGGCACCCACTACGGCATCGACATCGCCAACAGCATCGGCACACCGATCGTGGCCGCCGCCGACGGCACGGTGATCGAAGCGGGCCCGGCCAGCGGGTTCGGCCTGTGGGTGCGCGTCCAGCTCGACGACGGCACCATCCACGTCTACGGACACATGGACAGCTACTCGGTGTACGTCGGCCAGAAGGTCAAGGCGGGCGAGCAGATCGCCGTCATCGGCAACCGGGGCCAGTCCACCGGACCGCACCTGCACTTCGAAGTGCACGAGAACGGCCAGAAGGTCGACCCGCAGGCCTGGCTGTCCGCACGCGGCGTCTACCTCTGAGGTAGCCGCCCCCGATACCTCCGGCCGCGCGCGAAGCCGCGCCACATCGACAACCACCCACACCGCCCGGACGTGCCACAACGTCCGGGCGGTGTGTCGTGTGAAGGTGTTTCCAGACCTCCCGGCGGCCACCTCCCGCACCGGCGCCGTTCCGGCTCCCACTCGCCCCACCACACCTCACTCCCGTCGAACTTGCGTTCGATTCGAACAGTAGTGAGGGGGTCCGACAAAAACCGGCGGAAACGGAGACTTCGGGGCCCTAGAGTTTCACCATCGGCACGTTGCCGATCAGCATGAGCCGCACGGTTCCCACACTGCCGAAGTCGATGGTGGCCGTGGCCCTCGGCCCCGAGCCCTCCGTGGCGACCACCGTGCCCAGCCCGTACTTGTCGTGGCTGACCCGATCGCCCACGTCGAGCTTGAGCGCCACGGTGTTCTTCCAACCGTCGCTCGGCCGGGCGCGGCGAAGGCCCGAGGGCGACGTGGTGCGCGGACCGGCCGCCGAGCCGATACCGGAACCACGTCCCCAGGTCGTGGCCGCACGAGGAGACCCCGCCTCCCGCGACGACGCCGACGGGGCCCGCCTACGCCAGTCGACGAGGTCGGCAGGGATCTCGTCGAGGAACCGCGACGCCGGGTTGCTCATGGGCTGCCCCCAGGCGCTGCGTACCAACGCCCGCGAGACGTACAGCCGCTGCCGGGCACGCGTGATCGCCACGTAGGCGAGCCTGCGTTCCTCCGCGAGCTCCTTCGGCTCGCCGAGCGCCCGCAGGTGCGGGAACACACCGTCCTCCCAGCCCGTGCAGAACACGACCGGGTATTCGAGCCCCTTCGCCGTGTGCACCGTCATCAGCGTGACCACGCCGTCCTCGTCGGCCTCGTCGGCGCCCTCGCCGTCGGGTGACGGGACGGAGTCGGCGTCGGCCACCAGCGACACGCGTTCCAGGAAAGCCGGTAGCGATCCCGGCTCGGGTACCCCGGCATCACCGGCACCGTCGAGGCCACCGAGATCACCGACATCGGCGGCGCCGTCGGCGCTTCCGTCCTCACCCACCTCCGCGGCCCTCACCGCCTGCGCGAACTCGGTGAATTCCCGCGCCACCGTCACGAGCTCGTCCAGGTTCTCCAACCGCGAGGCGTCCTGCGGGTCGTTCGAGCCCTCCAGCTCGGCGCGGTAACCGGTGCGGTCCAACACCGCTTCCAGGACGTCGGCGACGTCCGTGCCCTCGTCCACGAGATCCCGCAGCCCGCCGATCAGCCCCACGAACGCGGTGATGGCCTTGCGCGAACGCGGGTTCAGCAGCGGAACCCGACCGTCGACGGCATCCCGCAACGCCGACGCGAACGAGATGCGTTCCCGCTCGGCGTGGGTCACCACCACGGCCTCGGCCCGCTCCCCGATGCCCCGTTTCGGCACGTTGAGGATGCGGCGCAGACTCACGGTGTCCTCGGGATTGGCCAGCACCCGCAGGTATGCGAGCGCGTCCCTGACCTCCTTGCGTTCGTAGAACCGAACTCCGCCGACGACCCGGTACGGCAGGCCGAGCCGGATGAAGATCTCCTCGAACACCCGGGACTGGTTGTTGGTCCGGTAGAAGACGGCCACGTCGGAGTACTTCGCCTCGCCGCTGTCGACGAGCGCGTCGATCTCCCCGGCCACGAACGCCGCCTCGTCGTGCTCGCTGTCGGCCACGTAGCCGACGATGCGTTCGCCCTGGCCCGCGTCGGTCCACAGACGCTTGTCCCTGCGCCCGGGGTTGCGGGAGATGACGGCGTTGGCCGCCGACAGGATTGTCTGCGTCGACCGGTAGTTCTGCTCCAGCAGGATGGTGCGCGCGTCGGGGAAGTCTCGCTCGAACTCCTCGATGTTGCGGATGGTGGCGCCTCGGAACGCGTAGATCGACTGGTCGGCATCGCCGACGACACACAACTCCGACGGGGACAGGCCGGATTCGGTCGGCCCGGTTCCGACCAGCTCTCTGACCAGGGTGTATTGCGCGTGGTTGGTGTCCTGGTACTCGTCGACGAGGACGTGCCGGAATCGGCGGCGGTAGTGCTCGGCCACGTCAGGGAAGACCTGGAACAGTTCCACCGTCTTGGCGATGAGGTCGTCGAAGTCCAGGGCGTTGGCCTGAGTCAGCTTGCTCTGGTACTCGCGATACGCCTCGGCGGCCTTGCGTTCGAAGTCGCTCGCCGCGGCATCGGCCGCCGCGTCGGGGTCGACGAGTTCGTTCTTCAGGTTGGACACGTGGTTGGTGAGCACCCGCGCCGAGTACCGCTTCGGATCGAGTTCCAGGTCGCGGCCGACCAGGGCCATCAACCGCTTGCTGTCGTCGGCGTCGTAGATGGAGAAGTTCGAGGACAGCTCCAGAGTCTTCGCCTCACGCCGCAACAGGCGAACGCACATCGAGTGGAACGTCGACACCCACATCGCACCCGCTCGCCGTCCGACGAGCTCGGCCACGCGGTCACGCATCTCGGCCGCGGCCTTGTTGGTGAAAGTGATGGCCATGATCTGGCCGGGATGCACGTCTCTGGCGGCGAGCAGGTAGGCGATCCGCCTGGTGAGCACGCGGGTCTTGCCCGAACCCGCGCCCGCGACGACGAGCAGTGGGCGTCCCTGGTGCTCCACCGCCGCGCGCTGAGCGGGGTTCAGATCATCGAGCAGCGGCCCGTGCGTAGCGCTGCTGCCTGCGGATTCCGGGGGAAGATCGAACAGGGTGCTCATTATGAGTCCACGCTACCTGTGGGGTCCGACGGGCCGATCGTGTGGCATACTCGATGCTGTGCTGCGCGACGCGTTTCGATTTTTCTACGGGAACCGGACTCCGGCTCCCGTGAACGCGTAGTGCCATCGACCGTCACGAAAGCCCCGGAGTCCGGCGGACCCGGGGTTTTCGTCGCTTCGGGCCGACCCGGACCCACGAGTGAGAAGAGGTCAGGATGAACGCCCAGGCTCACAGCACCGACCCCGCAGGTCCCACCGGCTCCTCCGGCCCCGCCACGGCCAAGAGCATCGACGACCTCCGCAAGGAGATCGACTGGCTCGACGCCGAGATCCTGCGTTTGGTGAAACGCCGCGCCGAGGTGTCGAAGACGATCGGGCAGGCTCGGATGGCGGCGGGCGGTCCCCGCATCGTCTACAACCGCGAGATGGACGTCCTCGCGCGGTACCGGGAGCTGGGCCCCGAGGGCAGGCAGCTCGCGATGGCCCTGCTCAATCTCGGTAGGGGACGACTGGGCCGCTGAAGTCCTCGGTGCCCTCGGTCTTCGACCGGCTCTCGACGGTCCGACAGTCGGTCACCGACGTCACTCGGCCGGCACCATACACCTTTCACACCACACCGCGATGCCCCGCGGCTGCCTGCGCTATCCGATTTCAGGGTTCTCCCGGAACCGGATGACAGCAGGGTGGCTGCACACTGGTGTCATGGACATCATCAACATCATCGCCGTCGTGATCGCGATAGCGGGCCTGCTCGCCACACTCGCGCACGTCGGTTACCTGGCCATGTTGAACAGCGCGGCGAACAAGCGCGCCGGAGGCGGTCCGATCGCGGACTACGTGCGTAGCCGATGGCCCATCGCCGGAGGCAGCACAGCCGGCGCCGTGTTGGCTCTGCTGTTCACCACGGGCGGCACCGTGATGGACATCCTGGCGATCCTCATCGCCGCGGGATCCGGCGCGGTGGGGGTGAAGGCGCTGCAGTCCACCCAGGCCCGCTACCGCAGCGGCAGCTGACGGCAGCCGACGGCTACCGCCTCAGGTTCTCCGCCGGGTACCGCCCCTCAACCCGGCGGAGGCGGAGTCGCCGCTGGTTGCCCCGGTGGTCCCGGCTGCCCCCAACAGAGTGAAACACATGCCCGTAGGTGCTCTCCGACCGTCGGTGGAGGCGGAAAACTCCTACGCTGCCTGAGATGAATGTGAGGGGTGTCGCAAGCATCGAGGTCCACGGACCCGTGGAAACGGGTACGCATGTCTCTTTTCGTGAGGACACCGCTCAGGTGACACCGGCCGGTGCAACGGCTGTAGCGGAAGGAGGCGCCCACCCGGCATGAACGGCACATCCGACGCTTCCCATCGACCCGACGAACACGGCGACCCCGGATCGGATACCCGTCCCATCTCTGTCGTCCCCCGCCGGGCTGTGAGGAAGCACCGGCCTGCCCCGGGAACGTGGACTCCGTCCGTCCGTGGCGGTCATGCCGTCCACGCCCGCACCGAGCCGATACCCCCGGTGTCACAGGTGTCGGGTTCGATCGACGTGGAGTTCACCACCTCCCAGGGTGTCCTGTCCGTTCCGGGCGACGAGGTTCCGGAAGAACCCGCCATCCAGCGCACCAAGGTCACGCTGACCGCACCGCCGGACGAACCGCGCGCCCCGGCCGAGGAGGACATCCGTGTCTACGTCGCGCCTCCCGGCGGTCTCGGCAAGTTCAACCTGGGGTCCGTTCCCGCATCGGTGACACCCCCTCGTACCTGGCGCAGAGCCGCCTGGTTCTCCGGTGCGGCGTCGGGAGCCGCCGTCGTGGCGATGCTGCTGGCGGGCACCGCGCTGGTCAGCGACTCCGACGAAGACGCCCAGGCGTTGAACCGCTGGCCCGAGCACAGTGCCCCGCCGTCGGTCCTGCATGACGACGGGGGCAACGGCACGCCGCGCACAGGTGACGTCGACAGTCGGACACCGGAGCGCGACGGAACCACCGAACCGAGCGGATCGGCGACCAGTCACCCCAGGAGCGAGACCGGAACGGTCTCGGTGTCCGAAGCGGGGCGGCCGATCGACGGCACCGCGGAGGACGAGCACGACGTGGCCGCCGCACCGTCGTCGACCAGGCCCGAGAAGCCACCGGTCACACCCGCCACCACGGACGCGGCTCGCGTCGCACTGTGGGCGCCGCACGACACCGAGACCCTCGCGCAACGGTCGCAGGACTACTTCAACACCGTCACCGAGGATCCCGAGGCCGCGCATGCCATGACCACGGGTGAGCTCGCCGCCGCGGGCTCCGAGGGGATCGCCGCGAAGTACGAGGACATCGCCTATTTCGAGGTGCGTGAGGTGTACGTCGACGCCGGCAAGGGCCACACCCTCAACACGGTCGATGTGACCTACGCCGACGGCACCACCGAGCAGCAGACCCGCAAGCTCGTCTTCGGAAGCGATGATCGGATCGAGGCCGACATCGTGTGATGGCGGGCTTAGCCCGAAAGGTCTGTCCACCCGTGGATGCACGGACTTTCCGCACATTCATTTGCACGTGCGGATCTGTGAATGGCCTGAAATTACTCTGCCTGGGTGATGTCGTGCGCCGTTCGTCGTGTCCGTCGTACTGTCCACCGACAGGCGCTGGTGGCCACCCCATCGAGCGGGTTGTCTGGTCGTGGATTCCCGCACTGCAACCAGTAAGGACGCAGGCCGTAACACGAACCAGGCGAGGGCAACAGTGCACGACCGGCACCAATCCGGCCAGGAGCCCACCGTCGTCGTCGACGATCCGTCCGACGCCGGACTTCCGATCGAGAAGCTCGCGGACGACGTGCCTTTGAACGACGTCGAAACCTGTGGATGCGCCCCCGAGGCGACCGACCCCGGCGAATTCGACGAGGAACCACCCGCGGACGAACCCGAGAACGTGTTCGCCCGGCGGGCGAAGCTGATCGCCCTGTTGGTGGCCACGGCCGCGCTCGTGGCGTCGGTCGTGGTGGCCGCCACCATCGCGGGTGACAGCGACGAACCCACCGACTCCGGTGACGCCGCACCACCGGTGCGCGAACACAGGATCACGGGAGTCGCGGCTCTCGGTGGTTTCGCCGCGCCTTCCCCGTCTTCCTCGACAGATCGGGATGGCCCAGGGGAAACCGAGGGCGACATAGTTCACGCAGCCGACACATCGGAGGAATCGTCTCCCGCGACACGCCGCACCGCCGCGGCGGTGGAACCGGCCTCGGCGGCCTCTCCCGGCACCTCGACCGATCGCGACACGCCGTCCGCGACGACAAATCCGGACGTCGTCGAAGCCCGGTCGCAGGCGACCACTCCCCTCCCCGAGGACCGTGCCGAGCTGGTCCGCGACTTCTACTCGCGGGTGAGCTCGTCACCGGAGGCCGCGCTAGAATCCGTGGCAGCCGACCTCGTCGCCGACGAGCGCGAACACCTGTTGTCGGCGTGGCGGTCGATGACCGTCACGGTGGAACACGTGCACCAGGTGTCCGACGGTTCGGTGCACGTGGTCGCCACCTTGCAGCCGGTGCACGGAAAACCACTGCGCATCACGCAGATCTGAGTTTCAGTGACGGACCGCAGCCGATCATCAACCATGCGACACTGCTGTCGATCCGAGCCCTGTAAGCTCACCGACCTTGTAAGCCCATTACCGTGGCCCTCGGTCGGGGTGTGTACGACTTCCCCGAGCGTGCCACCCGTGTATGCGCAGAGTAATCAGCCTAGTCTGTCACGGGTCGGTCTCGGTAAGCCGGCACACGAACTCCGGTATGTGCGAGCCCGAAGGAGGTCGCGTGAGCGACGAGGGTCGCCTGGTCGCCGGCCGTTACCGCATCATCAGGCGGGTCGGGACCGGGGCCATGGGCGCCGTCTGGCAGGCGCACGACGAGGTGTTGCATCGCACTGTCGCGATCAAGCAACTCCTGCTCCAGCCCGGCCTCGACGAGCATGAGGCGGAAGACGCGCGGCAGCGGACCATGCGTGAGGGACGGATCGCCGCTCGTCTGCACCACCCGAACGCGATCACCGTGTTCGACGTGGTGACGGACGACAACGGTCAACCGTGCCTGATCATGGAGTACCTGCCGTCCACGAGCCTGGCCCAGGAGCTGCAGAAGCATAAGACGCTTCCGCCCATCGAGGTGGCCAGGATCGGCGCCCAGATCGCGTCGGCGCTCAAGGAGGCGCACGCGGTCGGCATCGTCCACCGGGACATCAAGCCCGGCAACATCCTGCTCGCCGACAACGGCGTCGTGAAAATCACCGACTTCGGTATCTCGCGGGCGACGGACGACGTCACGGTCACCAAGACCGGCATGATCGCGGGAACTCCCGCCTATCTCGCTCCCGAGGTGGCGGTGGGTGGCGATCCCGGTCCCGAGTCGGACGTCTTCTCGCTCGGTTCCACCCTCTACGCCGCGTCCGAGGGGCAGCCGCCGTTCGGTTTGAGCGAGAACACGCTGGGCCTGCTGCACGCGGTGGCGGCGGGACAGATCAATCCTCCTCGCCGTTCCGGCCCGCTGACGAGCGTGCTCGCGGTGATGCTGCACCCCGACGTGAACCACCGGCCGACGGCACAGCAGTGCGAGGAGCTGTTGGCCGCCGTCGCACGTGGTGAGACACCTCTCGGCGGCCCCAGCAACGGCGCCGACGACGGACCGGACACGACCGTGCTGGGCGCGGCGGGTGCCGCCGCCGGCGGGGCGCTGGGTGGTGCGGCGGTCGCCGACGACTCAGAAGGCCACACCGGCCGCCTCGACGACGGCTACGGCGACTACGAGGACTACGAGGACTACGACGACTACGACGACTACGACGGCTACCCCGGCGACGGGTACTACGACGAGGGCCCCGCTTCCGGACGGGCGCACGACACCTACGACCGGTACGACCAGCGTCCCGGTCCGACGACCGTCGCGCCCCCGCCCACCCGGGCCATGCCCATGGGCGACGCTGGGCACGACCGCTACGACGATCGCGCCTACAACGACCACGACGACCGGTACGACGAGGCGGGCTACGAGGACCGGGACCACAAAAACCGCGACGACCGCTCGCCCTCGGTGTCCGCCGCCCCGGACCCCGAGGAGAAGAGCAACTGGAAGGTGCCCGCCATCATCGGCGCCGTGGTCGTGGCGGGCATGGCGGCGTTCGTCATGTGGGTGTTCGGCGGTTCCGGTGGCGAGGACGACACCTCCGAGTTCCCCGCCAACCAGCCCGGGGAGACCACGGAGTCGCAGACGAGCAGCACCACCACGTCGGAGACGCCCACGACGACCACCACCGAGGAGGTCGTGGAGACCACCGAGTTCGTCCCACCGAACCCGAACCCGGGTGGCCCCGTCGTCGACGACCCACTGACCACCGATCCGGGCTCGGACTCGACCACCACCGAGGACACCACCACGGACAGCACGACCACCACCACCGACACCACCGAGGAACCCACGGACACGACCGATCCGGACGACCCGCCACCGTCTACCGAGAAGCCGACCACGGAGCCCGGCGGAGGGACCTCGTGAGGAATGCCGTTCGTTGATGCGCGTTTGACCGGTATCGCAGTACAAGGGGTCGTGTGAAGGACACCGAAGGCGCTCTCGTCGGTGAGCGGTACAGGCTCGACCAACCCATCGGCCGCGGTCGTGCCGGTATCGTGTGGCTCGCCTTCGACACGATGCTGCATCGGACGGTCGCGGCCAAACGTGCCTACCTCGACCCGAATCTCGACCCCGAGCAGGCCAGGGAAACCGCACTCGCCGCGGCCAAACGCGCCATGAAGGTGGTGCACCCGAGCGCGGTCACGCTGTACGACGCGTTGCGCGAGGGCGACGACGTGTGGCTGATCATGGAGTACGTGCCGTCCCGCAACATGGCCGAGTTCCTGTACGAGTACGGCACTCTCACTCCGGAGCAAGCCGGTTATCTGGGAGCGGCGCTCGGTGCGGCCCTCGCCTCGGCTCACGGTTCGGGTGTGGTGCACGGCGCCGTGGAACCCGGCAACGTCCTGTTGGCCGACGACGGTGGGGTGAAGCTCACCGACATCGGTGTCCACGGTGGCGCGACCGATTCGGCGTACCTGGCGCCGGAGGTGAAGCGAGGTGGCGCGCCCACGACACAGTCGGACGCGTACGCGCTGGGTGCAGTGCTGTTCAGGGCTGTGGAGGGAGCTCCGCCGTTCGGCCCGGAGGGCAACGACGATCCCGTGGTCCCTACCCGTAGCGGGCCGTTGACGGCGGCGCTGGAGAAGCTGCTGCGAGCCGAGCCGGACCTGCGTCCGACGTTGGCGGACACGGTGACCGCGCTGCGGGCCGTGAGCAAAGGCAGGCAGACGGGGTTCGTGCCGCCGACGGCGCCGGCCATGCCCACCGTTCCCGTCATGCCCCGGCCCCCGAGGGTCGCACCTGCCCCCGCGGCGATGGGTCCCGCAGCGGCGTCCTCACAGACGTCCTCGTCGACCCGATTGCTTCCGTGGGTGCTCGCCGCGCTCGTGGTGGCGCTCGTCGTCATCGTCGTGGTGGTCGTCGCGCTGTAGGTGCGTTCAGCGGGCTGAACGCGCCGGTCTCGCCGCCCTATGCGGGGTCAGACCCTATGCGGGGGTCAGACGAGCCGCCGGTCCGACGCCCACCGCGACAACTCGTACCGGTTGGACAGCTGGGTCTTGCGGAGCACGCTCGACACGTGGGTCTCCACCGTTTTGACCGAGATGAACAACTCCGAGGCGATCTCCTTGTACGCGTAGCCGCGCGCGAGCAGCCGCAGGACATCACGTTCCCTCGGAGTCAGCAGGTCGAGGTCCGGGTCGTTGATCGGTTCCGAACCCGGCCGATCGGCGAACGCGTCCAACACGAACCCGGCGAGTCTCGGCGAGAACACCGCATCACCGTCGGCCACGCGGATGACCGCGCGCACCAGCTCCCGCGAGGAGATCGTCTTGGTGACGTAGCCTCGCGCGCCCGCCCGGATGACCGCGATCACGTCCTCGGCGGCGTCGGACACCGACAGCGCCAGGAACACCACGTCCGGCAGCTCGGGCCGTACCCGCCGCAGCACCTCGGCACCGCCACCGTCCGGCATGTGCACGTCGAGCAGCACGACCTGCGGGCGCGTGCGTCGGATTCCCGCCACGGCCTCGGCGACCGACCCGGCTTCGCCCACCACGCGGACCTCGTCGCTCACCGATTCCAGTTCCGTGCGCGCACCCGCACGGAACAACGCGTGGTCGTCGACGAGGAAGACCGTCACCGGTTTCCGACCTTGCTGTTCGTCCGTCGTCACGTCGCCCCCTGAGCGCTCCGGTCCGCGGTCCTGCGCGGTACCTCCAACTGCACCTCGGTGCCTTCTCCCGGGGCGGTGCGTAACCGGCACCGACCGCCGTTACGCTCCATCCTGCCTCTGATCGAGTCCGCGAGACCATGCCGGTCGGCGGGAACGGCGTCCGGGTCGAAGCCTTTGCCCCGGTCCCGCACGAACACCGTCACCGACTCCGGTTCCACCTCGGCGTATACGCTGACCTCGTCGACTTCCGCGTGTTTGGCCGCGTTCACGATCGCTTCCCGCGCCGCCTGGACCAACGCCGTCAATCGGTCGTCGACCTCTACCTCACCACCGACGACCACGTGCTGCACCGAGATGGCGAACGTGTCCTCCACCTCGCCGCACGCCTCGGCCAACGCCTCGGACAGGGTGCTCCCCCGGTTCTGCGCCCTCGACGATCCCGGCTTCCCCGGGGCCCCCGACCCGGCCCTCGGCGCTCCGTAACCCGAAGGTCCGTACAGCCACTGTCGCAGCTGCCGCTCCTGACTGCGTGCCAGTCTCGCCACCTCACGTGGCATATCGGCCTGCTTCTGGATCAACGCGAGCGTCTGGAGCACGGAGTCGTGCAGATGCGCGGCGATCTCGGCGCGTTCCTCGGTGCGGATCCTCGCGCGCCGCTCCTCGCCGAGGTCCCGCACCATCCGCACCCAGAACGGCACGGTCAGCACGGCCACCCCGATCAGCGTGGCCAACACCGCTATCAGCGCGAACTGGACCTGGTCGAAGCTGCCGCCCCGGAACACGACCACGCCGATGCCGGTGATCACGAGCGCCGCCCCGGCGACCACCCGCACGACGGCACGTACCCCACCGCCGTCGAAGAGCCCCGCGACGCCCGACCGGGCGCCGTCCCGCCAGCGGCTGCGCTGCGACTCATCGGCCTCGCGCCACACGACGGCCGCACCGACGAGCGCGGCGGCGAGCGGAATCCCCACCCAACCACCGAGCACACCGGTGAGCGCGCCCCCGGCGAACGTCAGCCCGATACCGAGCGCGATCAGGCCGTATGCCTGCTGCCGTTCCTTCGCCGACTCGGGAACGGCCGCCTCGTCCTCCGACTGCTGGGGCACGAACACCCACAGCATCCCGTAGGCGACCAGTCCCATCCCGCCGAAAGCCGCGAGCACCGCGAACGTCGCCCGCACCCACAGCACGTTGACGCCGAGGTGGTCGGCGAGCCCTCCGGCCACACCCGCGAGCGCGCGGCCCGTGCGACGGCGGTACATCTTCGGTGGGCCGTCGGCCTCCCCCACCTCGGAATCCGAGGGCCGCGACGACTCCGAGGCAAGGTCCGCCCCCGAGCCGACCCCGGCCCCCGCTTCCCGGGAGTCCGAGTCGGGGAACGCGTCGGCGGACTCGGGTGACACGGTCTTCGTCCGAGGCTCGTGCTCGCCCGTCATCCGCTCCTCCACATCCGCCATCGTCACATGACCTCGGTCGTCACTTCATCGGGGAAACCCCTGAGCCGACCCGGACACCGCGGTTCTCCGCCGACATCGAGGTTCAGGGTTCCTCCCCGATGTGTGGTCTGCTGGTCGTGACGCATGCTGTTCGGCATGAACACCACAACGAGCGCCTCGAGGCAGCTGGAGGGCTTCGAGGACACGGTGAAGGACTTCTGGGCCTCACGTCCCAGACGCCCTGGTCACGGCCGCAAACTGGCGGGCGTGGCAGCCGGTGTCGGCAACCGGTACGGCATCGACCCGGCCGTCATCCGGGTGTTGTTCGTCGTTTTGACGGTGTTCAGCGGCATCGGGCTTCCGCTCTACCTGCTGGGCTGGCTGGTCTTCGCCGAGGAGGGCGACGAAGTGTCGGGGGTGGAAAGCCTTTTCGGGAAGGGCCACAGCTCGATGTCCAAGGGGCTCGCGCTGGTTCTGTGCGTGGCTCTGGTTCCACTGTCAGGGTGGGCGTTCGCGGGAAGTTGGATCGACGGGGGTGCCTTCGTCGGGGGGGCACTCGTCGTGGCGGGCCTGTACCTGCTGCACCGCAACAGGGGGCAGTTCCGCCGCCCGGTTCCCACCGGGCCCTCGACCGCGTACAGCGCGACCGCAGGAACCAGCGGC
The DNA here is from genome assembly GCA_021793175.1 of Actinomycetes bacterium. Lineage (GTDB taxonomy): Bacteria > Actinomycetota > Actinomycetes > Mycobacteriales > Pseudonocardiaceae > Saccharomonospora. The sequence continues at coordinate 4,444 of JAJYTH010000031.1, read as the reverse complement.
GATACGGGCGCGTGGGGACCACCCGTGTCGCAGGCACCGCCCACGTGGGACGCGCTCGGGGCGGACCCACTGGGTTGGCGGTTGCCCGCCCCCGTGACACCCGCTCCGCCGTCGCAGCCGTCCACGTCACCCACATCGCCTCGCCGCAATTCCAAGGTCGGTCTTGCGACGGTCGGGGTGGCGCTGGCCGTCGGCGGGGCGGGAACGGCGCTCGCCGTCGCGGACGTGCCCTGGTTCACTCCGGTGCACGTGATCGGTCTGGTGCTCGCGGTGCTCGCCGCCGGAATGGTGGTCGGCTCGTTCCTCGGGGGAGGACGGGGGCTGCTGTGGCTGGCCGTTCCGCTGTCGCTGGCGGGTCTCGCGGCGGGCGCCGTCCCGGTCGAGTACGTCGGCGGTGGAATCGGTGAGCTGACCGCCAAACCGACGTCGGCGGAGCAGGTGGAACCTGTCTACGAACGCACGATGGGTCAGATCAACCTCGATCTGACCGGGCTTACCGCCGACTCCGATCCGGTGGAGACGACCGTGCGCACCGGCGTGGGCAGCGTCATCGTGCTCGTTCCGGAGAACGCCGACGTCACGTACCGCTGCGAGACCACGCTCGGCAGCATGTCCTGCTTCGACCACGAGCATTCCGGCATCGACACTCCCGAGATCACCGGCGTCCACAACGGTGCCGACGGTGTGGGTGGCCCCAAGGTCACGGTGACCGCGGAAACGGGCGCGGGGAACGTGGAGGTACTTCGTGAGTGACCACAACGACCCCCAGAGCCGGAAGCCGCAGCGCACCACCGACGTGGTCACGCTGCTGGCCGGGATCGCCACGCTACTCGTGTCGACCTACCTCCTCACCGACGCCGACGTGTGGCTTTCGCACGTCGACCTGCGGTGGGTGCTGGCAGGCGCCGCGGTCGCCGTCGGGCTGCTGATGCTGGTGGTGTCGATGCGACCGCGCAAGGACGGAAGCTGACCTCGAACCGAGAACCGCCGAGAACCACCGGCCGATCCGGGTTCGTCAGCTGAACAGGCCCGCCACGAGGAACACCAGTCCGAGCCCGAAGCTTGCGATCACCGTGATGGCCAGCAGCTTGTGCCGCTTCACCCGGCTTTCCCGCAGTTCCTCCTCGGTCCGCGTGGAGATGATGAAGTGTCCGTCCTGCGACGGTTTACCGATCACGAGCGGACCGATGCGGTCGTGCACCTCGCCGAGGATGTAGAGGCGCTGGCCCGGCCGGATGACCCACTCCTTGTAGTCGTATCCGATCGTGCTGTCGCCTCGGCCGAGCATCGCGGGCAGCTTGAAGCCGAACAACTCGACGCCGCCGGAGTTACCGCGGTGGGGTTCGAACCGACTCACCGTCTGCTCGACACCGTCGGGGTTGGTGCCGTTCGGGTCGACACCGATGGTGCGGCCCGCTTCGTCGATCACCGCATAGCCCTGGCTGGAGGTGTGCTCGGCGACCCGCTCGGTGCGCTTGCGGCGGTAACGCTTGCCGTCGCGGTATTCGATGACCTCGTACTGTCTATCGATTCGGTAGCGGTACCACACACACTCGGTCTTGGACAGCTCCGCCGTCAACGGTCCCTGGGGGCTGGGGTGCGCGGCACCCACGACCTCCGCCGTCTTCCGGAAGGAGCCCTTGCCGCCCACCTCGTCGGACGCCCGCCGATACTCCTCCAGCTGCGGAATCGACAGCGTTTCCGTGCCGATCATGGCGTGGAGTTCGCTGCGTGTGTGCTTCATGTAGAAGAAGGCGGCCACCGCGACGACAAGCAACACCGCGCCTACGATCCACACCGCTATCCACCCCCGGGACGAGTTACGGTCACTCCCACTCGATCGTGCCGGGCGGCTTGCTGGTCACGTCCAACACAACCCGGTTCACCTCGGCCACCTCGTTGGTGATCCGGGTGGAGATCCGTTCGAGCACGTCGTAGGGTAACCGAGCCCAATCGGCGGTCATGGCGTCTTCGCTGGAAACTGGGCGCAATACCACAGGGTGCCCGTACGTGCGGCTGTCGCCCTGCACGCCGACGCTGCGAACGTCGGCGAGGAGCACGACGGGGCACTGCCAGATGTCCGAGTCCAGTTCGGCGGCGCTCATCTCCTCGCGCGCGATGGCATCCGCCGCGCGGAGGGTCTCCAGCCGCTCGGCGGTCACCGCGCCGATGATACGGATGGCCAGGCCCGGGCCGGGGAACGGCTGCCGGTGCACGATCGTCTCGGGCAGGCCGAGTTCCAGTCCCACCCGGCGCACCTCGTCCTTGAACAGCTTCCGCAGCGGTTCCACCAGCGTGAACTGGAGGTCGTCGGGCAGGCCGCCCACGTTGTGGTGGCTTTTGATGTTGGACGTGCCCGCGCCGCCGCCGGACTCCACCACGTCGGGATACAACGTGCCCTGCACGAGGAACTCGACGTCGCCCTTGGCCTTGACATCACGTGCGGCCTGTTCGAAGACGCGGATGAACTCCCGGCCGATGATCTTGCGTTTCTGTTCGGGGTCGGTGACACCGGACAGCGCCGAAAGGAACCGTTGGCTCGCGTCCACCGTGACCAGCTTCACCCCGGTGGCGGCCACGAAGTCACGTTCCACCTGCTCGCGTTCCCCGGCCCGCAACAGGCCGTGATCCACGAACACACAGGTGAGGCGATCGCCGATGGCGCGCTGCACAAGCGCCGCGGCCACCGCTGAGTCCACGCCACCGGACAGGCCGCAGATGGCGTGCCCGTCACCGATCCGAGCGCGGATCCGCTCCACCTGGTCGTCCACGATCGACGCCGTGGTCCAGTTCGGCCGCACACCCGCGATGTCGTGCAGGAACCGCCGCAGCACCTCCTGCCCGTGGGGCGAGTGCGCCACCTCCGGGTGGTACTGCACTCCGGCGAGTCGGCGTTCGACGTTCTCGAACCCGGCCACCGGCGCGCTGTCACTCCTCGCCGTGACCTCGAACCCCTCGGGTGCCTCCGTCACGCAGTCGCCGTGGCTCATCCACACCGGGTGCCGCGCGGGCAGCCCCTCGTGCAGAGCTCCTCCCGTGACGCCGAGCTCGGTACGTCCGAACTCACGGGTGCCCGTGTGTTCCACCGTGCCGCCGAGTGCCTTCGCCATCGCCTGGAAGCCGTAGCAGATGCCGAACACCGGTACTCCGGCTTCGAACAGCGCCGGGTCCACCCCGGGCGCGCCGTCGGCGTACACACTCGCCGGACCGCCCGACAGGATGATGGCGGCCGGGTCGCGCTCGAGGATCTCGTTCACGGGCGTCGTGTGGGGCACGACCTCCGAGTACACCTGCGCCTCACGCACCCTGCGGGCGATGAGCTGCGCGTACTGTGCGCCGTAGTCCACCACGAGCACGGGACCGTCTGCCACTGTCGGACCTCCTGGCAGTAAGAAACTGGCCCCTTCATCGTCGCAGGCGAGCTTCTCGGCGTTGTTCGCAGGTCGCCGGTTACGGACAGCGGCCGGGTGAGGACATCACCAAGTAGGCGTGATCGGTAACCGCAGCGCGCCCGGCGCATCCGCGGGCACCACCGGATTCTTCGGGGCGACGGGAGCGATCCGCTTATAGCCCTCGTGCTGCTCGGGCCGCGGGTCGGCCTCGCCCTTGTTCGGCCAGAACGAGAACGCGCGCTCGGCCTGCGCCGTGATGGTCAACGACGGGTTCACCCCGAGGTTGGCCGTGATGGCGGCACCGTCCACGACGTGCAGGTTCGGGTAGTTGAACACCCGGTGGTACGGGTCGATGACCCCGTTGTCGGGGTCGGTGCCGATGGGCGCCCCTCCGATGAAATGCGCCGTCAGCGGAATGTTGAAGATCTCGCCCCAGGTTCCGCCCGCGACCCCGTCGATGTGTTCGGCCGTGAGCTGGTTCGCCTCGTGACCAGCGGGAATGAAAGTCGGGTTGGGCTTTCCGTGGCCCTGTTTCGACGTGTACTTGCGGCGCCCGAACCAGCCGCGCTTGGTGTAGGTGGTGATGGAGTTGTCCAAACTCTGCATCACCAACAGGATCACTGTGCGCTCGCTCCAGCGGTAGCCGTTCAGTAACTTGAGCGTCTGGATCGGGTGCTTGCACACGAACCGCAGTGCCTGCTTCCAACGCGGCACCTCCGACGAGCCGTCGGTGGCGATCGTCTGCAGCAGACTCATGGCGTTGCTGCCCTTGCCGTAACGCACGGGCTCGATGTGGGTGTTCTCGTCGGGGTGGATCGACGAGGTGATGGCCACCCCGCGGCTGTAGTCGTTCTCCGGGTCGACAGTGGGACGCCCCGCGCCGATGATGGCCTCGGAGTTCGTGCGCGTCAGCTCCCCGAGCCGCGCGGACAGACGCGGTAGTGCCCCCTTGTCGCGCATGTCGTGCAGCAGCCGCTGCGTGCCCCACGTGCCCGCGGCCAGCACCACGTGGCCGGCGGTGAGCGTGTGCCGGAACCGGCGCGAGGACGTGC
>JAJYTH010000030.1 GCA_021793175.1 Actinomycetes bacterium | reverse complement strand
CAGTTGTTCCACTCTCCGTAACGAATGCCTCTGATCAACTTTCCCCGTTTGTCCGTTGTGTGCTCGCCGGGTTGTCGGCGACTTAGTTCTCAAGTGGACTGTCCGTTCGGGTTTCCGCAGGATTTCGGCCCTTTCCGTGGGTTCAAGATTGGTTTTTCGATGAATGTGAGCCTGCTTGATCGCAAGAGAAAAGTCTTTGCTTGAATATCGATCACTCGCCCAGTTGATCTATGCCGCAGGGACTGTGATTAATGGAAAGAACAGAAATTTCCCAAGGCTGCCACGAAGGTTCGGTCGGCCGTAGACGGTCCTCCCGCAAGCTGTTGGCGGTCGCAGCCGCGGCGACGCTGACATTGTTGGTCTCCGCCTGTGGCGGGGACACCGAGAGGAAAGCCGAAGCCGCCGGAGAGCAGCCGCAGACCGCCTCGCTTCCGGAGGCGACCACGTACGAGGAGATCCCGAACGCTCCCATCGACCCGGAGCCGAACGCCCCGACAGAAGGGGAGGTCCTGCATCCGACCCGGGAGCTGACGGTCCACGACGCGGTCGACGGTGAGCCGATCGCACGTCTGCCTGTCAAGCAGATCTCGTCACCGACGTGGGTCCCCGTCATCGCGCGCGACGGTGATTGGGCACAGATCCTGCTGCCGACCCGGCCCAACGGCGCGACCGGATGGATCAACACCTCGGGCGACGCGGTCGAGTCAGCCGAGAACGACTACCTCGTCAACGTCGAGCTCGACTCGTTCAACCTGGAGATCCTCAAAGACGGCGAGCAGATCGGCGAGTGGACCGTCGGCATCGGAGAGCCCGAGTCTCCGACACCCACGGGACGGGCGTACATCATCGCCTCCATCGAGGAGACCGTGAACGACTACAGCCCGATCGTTCTCCCGCTGAGCTACCACTCCGACTCGCACGAAACCTACGGCGGTGGTCCAGGCACCGTCGGCATCCACACATGGCCTGACGACAGTTTCGTTGGCAAGGCCAACAGCGACGGGTGCATCAGGGTGACCAAGGACGCACTCGAAGCGCTCACCCAACTCCCGCTCGGAACGATCGTCAACATCGTCTGATCCGGTAGCGGGGCTTTCTCTCAGCAGCACAGCTGCTGATCCATACCCTTACCGATCCAAGAAAGGCACTCACTTGTCGAAGAAGAAAACCGCTGCTCTCGGCGCAGGTGTCCTCTCCGCACTCGTCGTGGGTGGTGTCGCGTTCGCCCCGGCCGCGTACGCCGAGCCCGAGGACTCCGCCTACGCGCTCAGCGCATCGGGTCTGATCAACATCACCAAGCTGCCGCACGTCGTCGGCGAAGGTAAGGACCACCTCGTCCACGCCGACCTGCCGACCGGTTCCGACCGCATCCTGCACGCCGGTGTGTTCAACTCGGCGGTCGAGGAAGGCTACGCCAAGGCCAGCACCGCCGACGTGGAGCTGGGGCTGCCGGGTGCTCCCGTCATCAGCCTGGGCCTCGTGACCGCCGAGTGCGACGACGCCCAGGGCAACGTCTCCATCGCCGACCTGAAGGTCGACGGCCAGGAGATCAACCTCGACCAAATCAAGCCGAACACGGAGCTGATCCCCGACCCGCTGCAGGGCATCGCCCGTATCACCCTGAACAAGCAGGCCGACAACGGCGACGGCTCGCTCACCGTCAGCGCCCTGTCGGTGGACCTGCTCAACGGTACGCAGACCGTGGACCTGTCCACGGCCACCTGCACCGAGAAGGAGGAGGCGCCCGCACCGGAGCCCGAGCCGGAGCCGGAGCCCACCGAGCCGACCGAGGAGCCGACCACGCCTCCGGCCGACGGCGGTGACGACGGTGACGACGGCAACGGCGGGGACGACGACCTCCCCGGTTCGAGGCCCGACGAGGACGGCAAGGCACCGACGCCCGTGCCGCAGCCCGGCCACCTGGACGTGACCGGCTGATCGACTCGGTGTCGGGGTGAGGGTTTCACCTCCACACCTCTCCCCACACACCGAAAAGGCGGCCTCCACCACGAGCAGGGTGGAGGCCGCCTTCTGTTTTCGTCCGCTTCTTCGGCCGACCGTGCCAGGCCCAGCGGGTCGAGCTCGTCCTGGCACAGTCTGAACCGATCTCAGCCGGTTCCAGCCGATCAGTCGTCGCCGGAGCCGGACTTCATCCCCTTCGCGATCAGGTCCATGACGGAGCTGTCCGCCAGTGTGGTGACGTCACCGATCTCGCGGTTCTCGGCCACGTCGCGCAGCAGCCGCCGCATGATCTTGCCCGACCTGGTCTTGGGCAACTCGGGCACGACCATGATCTGCCTGGGCTTGGCGATGGGGCCGATCTCCCTCGCCACGTGATTACGCAGCTCCTGGATGGCCTGCTCGCCGCCGGCCTCGTTCTCGGCGGCGTCACCGCGCAGGATGACGAACGCGACGATGCCCTGTCCCGTGGTCGGATCGGTGGCGCCCACGACCGCGGCTTCGGCCACCGTCGGGTGTGACACCAGTGCCGACTCCACCTCGGTGGTCGAGATGCGGTGACCCGACACGTTCATCACGTCGTCCACCCGGCCGAGCACCCAGATGTCGCCGTCGGCGTCGTACTTGGCGCCGTCCCCGGCGAAGTAGTAGCCCTGATCGGCGAGCTGCGACCAGTAGGTGTCCCGGTACCGCTGGTCGTCACCCCAGACACCGCGCAGCATCGACGGCCACGGCTTGTCGAGCACGAGATATCCGCCACCGTTGTTCGGTACCTCGGTGCCGTCGTTGGCCACGACCTTCGCGGAGAGCCCGGGCAGGGCACGTTGCGCGGCCCCGGGCTTGGCGTGGGTGGCGCCCGGCAACGGCGAGATCATGATCGCGCCGGTCTCGGTCTGCCACCACGTGTCCACGATGGGGCAGCGGTTGCCGCCGATGTGCTCGCGGTACCACATCCACGCCTCGGGGTTGATCGGCTCGCCGACGGAGCCGAGCACCCGCAGCGACGATAGGTCGTAGGAGGCGGGGATGTCGCTGCCCCACTTCATGAACGTGCGGATCAACGTGGGCGCGGTGTAGTAGATCGTGACCTTGTAGTTCTGCACGATCTCCCAGTGCCTGCCCTCGTGCGGCGTGTTGGGCGTTCCCTCGTACACGACCTGCGTGGCGCGGTTGGCCAGCGGCCCGTACACGATGTAGGAGTGCCCGGTGACCCAGCCGATGTCGGCGGTGCACCAATACACGTCCTCACCGGGCTTGTGGTCGAACACGACGTGGTGGGTGTAGGCGGCCTGGGTGAGGTAGCCGCCCGAGGTGTGCAGGATGCCCTTCGGATTCCCCGTGGTGCCCGACGTGTACAGGATGTACAGCGGGTGTTCGGAGTCGAATGCCTCCGGCTCGTGCTCGTCGGACTGCGCGTCGACGAGGTCGTGCCACCACACGTCGCGCCCCTCGGTCCACGGCACCTCGCCGCCGAGGTCGTCGCCCGCGCGCCGCACCACGATGACCTTCTGCACCGTGTCGGCGCCGTCCAGGGCCTCATCCACATTCGCCTTCATCGGCACGGCCTTGCCCCGGCGGTACTGGCCGTCGGAGGTGATCACGACCTTGGCCTCGGCGTCGTCCACACGTGACCGCAACGCGGAAGGGGAGAACCCACCGAACACGACGCTGTGCAGAGCGCCGAGCCGCGCGCACGCGAGCATCGACACGATCGCCTCGGGAATCATCGGCAGCTGGATGGCCACCCGATCGTTCGCGGTCACGCCCAGCGAGGCCAGCGCGTTCGCCGCCTTGCAGACCTCACGGTGCAGTTCGGCGTAGGTGATGTCCCGGGTGTCGCCGGGCTCGCCGACCCAGTGGATCGCCACCTGGTCGCCGTGTCCGCTTTCGACGTGTCGGTCGACGCAGTTGTAGGCGACGTTCAATTTGCCGCCGACGAACCACTTGGCGTAGGGGGCGTCCGACCAGTCCAGCACCTTCGACCACTTGGTGTCCCAGTGCAGGCGTTCGGCCTGGCGCTCCCAGAACGCTTCCCGGTCGGCGTCCGCGTCGGCGTACCACTGTTCGGTCGCGTTGGCCTTCGCCGCGAACTCCTCGCTCGGAGGGAAGGTTCGGCTCTCGGTCAGCAGGTTGTCGAGTGCCGGTGACTGCTCTGTCATGGTGCCTCCTGAAATGCGAATTCCTGGCTCTACGCCCGCGGCGCCCGTAGCGACGTTAGTACCCCAAGTCACTTAGGTGTAGCCACTCCGCGACGGCCGACAAGCGTTGTGGGACGAGTGGCTGACGAACGGTGGATGAGCGCTGCCTATGCTCGCGTGCATGAGCGACCCACTAGCACCGCTGATGGAGCTCGGCGGTGTCGCCGAGGCCGCGAAGAGCGCCCAGGACGCCGTGTTCGCCGTACACCGGTTACCCGCCAACCTGCGAGGTGGTTCGGCCACCGCCGCGGAGGCGTCGGTGCGTGCGGCCAGAGCGTCCGCCGCGCTCGACGGCGCCGATCCCGACCTCCCCGACGACGGGGTGGTGGCCGATCCCGTGCTCGCGGGGTCGCTACGGGTGGCCGAGGCCACCGAGTCGTTGTTGCCGACATGGCGACGGGCGCCTTTGCAGGTACTGGCGAGGATGCACGTGCTCGCCGCGGCGGACCTGACCGATGACGCCGACGCGCTCGGCAGGCCTCGATCGGCCGACGGGGTGGCGCAGCGTCTGGAGCTGCTCGCCCAACTCGTCACGGGCGCCACCACCGTGCCCGGGCCAGTGTTGACGGCCGTGGTGCACGGGGAGCTGCTGACACTGCGACCGTTCGGCTCGGCGGACGGTGTGCTCGCCCGGGCGGCGGCCCGACTCGCGATGATCGCCACCGGGCTCGACCCGAAAGCCCTGACAGTGCCCGAGGTGGCGTGTTTCCGTAGGCAGCGCCGATACGAGGAAGCGGTACAGGCGTTCGCCTCGGGCGAGCCCGACGGGGTGCGGCAGTGGCTGTTGTTCTGTTGCGAGGCGTTCGAGGCGGGAGCCCGAGAGGCGAAGGGAATCGCCGACGCGACGGGCGCGTGAGCTCCTCGCCGTGACCACGGGCGGTCGGCCGCGAACACCTCGCACCGTCCCGCACCGTCAGGACGCCGTCTGCTTCACCGCGTCGAGCGCGGCTCGGACGTGGCCGTCCGTGGCCTCCAGCGCGGCGGCGGCATCGGCGACGTCGACGTCGGCGAGCAACTGCACCAGTGCGACCTTCAAGTCACCGTCGGCCTTGGTGAGAGCCTCGCTGCAGTCCTGATCGCTCAAGCCCGTGGCCTCCCGGAGGATCCGGATGATGCGGCCTCGTAGCTTGGCGTTGGTCGCGCGCACGCTAACCATCAAGTTGGAGTACGTCCGCCCCAGCTTGATCATCGTCGCGGTGGAGAACGCGGTGAGTACCAGCTTCTGTGCCGTACCGGCCTTCATCCGCGTGGAGCCCGCGATGGCTTCCGGACCGGTGCTCATGGTGATCAGCACGTCCACGCTGTCGGGAACCGATGCCTCCGGATTGCACGACACGAGCGCGGTGGTGGCGCCGCGTTGCTTGGCTCCTTCGAGCGCGCCGATTACGAACGGGGTGCGGCCCGAGGCCGTCAGACCCAGCACGAAATCGCCCGGCGACACGCTCTCCCGCAACTCGGTGGCACCCGCCTCGGCGTTGTCCTCGGCGTTCTCCACCGCGTTCCGCAGCGCTTGCTGGCCGCCCGCATGGTGCGCGATGAACCAATCTTCCGGCACGTTGTACGTGGGCACCAGCTCGGCGGCGTCGAGTACCGCGAGCCGTCCCGACGTGCCCGCGCCCACATAGTGCACCCGGTTCCCACCGCGCAGGGCGTCCGTGGCCGCGTCGACGGCCTTCACCAGCTCCGGCAACACCTGTCGCACCGCTTCGGGGACGGTCCGGTCCTCGGCGTTGATGGCGGCGAGAATGTCGAGGGTCGACATCTGATCGATGTCGGTTGTGTTCGGGTTGCGTCGCTCGGTGGGCGACTCGACGTGCACGGCCTGTGGTGAAACGGTCATCTGGTCCTCACTGTTTCTCGACTGGCGAACGCGCACCGTTGAGCGCCCGACTGATTTACCGGTCTTGGGGGGCACGCCGCCTTCCGTCCGGGCGAATGCCGAGCCTGTGCCCGTCGACGGCGTCACGGGTGGCCTCCAACGCCGCCAACGACTCGTCCATGCGTTGCTGCGCCACACCGATGAACAGGCAATCGATCACGGTGAGCTGCGCGATGCGGCTGGCCGTGGCTCCGGAACGGAACGTCGTCTCCCGTGCCGCCGTGGTGAGCACGTGGTCGGCGACGGAGGTGATCGGGGACCTCGGGAAGTTGGTGATGGCCACGGTGGTGGCTCCGTGTTCCTTGGCCACCCGCAAGGCCTCCACCGTGTCGGTGGTGGCGCCCGAGTGGGAGATCGCCACCGCGACGTCGTCTTCGGAGAGCACGGCCGCCGAGGTCAGCATGATGTGCGTGTCGGACCACGCGAACGAGACCCGGCCGATGCGGTGCATCTTCTGCTGCAGGTCGGCGGCGACGAACGCGCTGGCACCCACGCCGTAGACGTCGACCCGCTTCGCTTGGGCGATCAGCTCGGTGACACGCGTGAGTTCGGCGATGTCGAGCTGTTCGGTGGTCTCCTCGACGGCCCTGGCATCGGCGAAACCGACCTTGCTCACGACCGCGGCCAGGTCGTCGTCGGCCGTGATGTCGCCACCCAGATCGCGGGAGGATTTGGCCTCGGTGCGTGCCGTGTCGGCGGCGAGTGCGATGCGGAGCTGGGGGTAGCCGCCCACTCCGATGGCTTTGCAGAACCTGGTGACGGTGGTCTCGCTGGTCTTGGCGGCCATGGCCACCTCGGTGATGCTTCGGCGCGCGACCGAGGAGGGATCCTCCAACACGACCTTGGCGACTCGCTGTTCCGCGCGGGCAAGGCCCGGGAGCAATGAGCGGATGCGCACGAGGGGGCTTGTCCCCGCCTCGGCCGACTCGGATCCGTTCACGGCGTCGGCCGTGGATTGCTCCGGTTTGAGATCTTCGGTGGGAAAGTTACTAACACCAGGCATATGTGACAAGGTTACTCGCACCTTTCGGGGTGGTCGCAACCCGAACGGAACGCACGACGGGCTGCGAGTGTCCGGTTGCCCGGAAAGTCGCTTATCCAGACTTTGGCGTTAGCCCGAATCGGTTAACGAGTTGGCAACTATCAGCGGTCGGTCAAGGTAAAACCTTGCGCGTCGAATCGCTGTGAATGGCGTTCTCCGTCGAACAGGACCCCACGGTCTCCGCTGACCCGGATCCCGTCGACGACGACCCCACGCGCGGTGTAGTCCCCGTCTGTTGTGAATCGCCAACGAAGAGTGACGACCTCGGCCTGGGGAACCATGGCACGCACCGACCACCAGGCGCGGTCCTCCGTGCCCGAAAGTCCCTCCACCTCACCACGGGGAGCTCCAGCGCCCCTCGCGCGTACGGGAACGGTCGCCCATGTCCGGCCACGGTCGGTGCTGGCCTCCAACACGAGCTGGTCGCTCGGCTCGGTGTTCACGAAGGCATCGAAGGACACCACCGCACCGCGCCCCCGGACGTTGAGGTCCGGAGTGGTGAGCGTGGCGGTGGCATCGTCACCGATGAAGGACGACCATGCGCGTCGGCCGTGCGTCGGCTCGACGGCGAGAGCCCGGGCGAGCCCGGTCGCCCACACCTGCCGCGCCGGGTTGATCGAACCCCACGAACGCGAGGGATGCACACGGTTGGTCAGCAGCACGGCCACCGAACGCGACTGGCGGTCGATCACGAACGACGTACCCGTGTAACCCGTGTGCCCAGCGGTGGAAGGTGAGGTGAGCCCACCCATGTACCAGATCTGGTCGAGTTCGAAGCCGAGCCCGTGCGCGTCGTCGGGGAATGCGCTGTTGTAGTTCGTGAACAACTGCAACACGGTGCTCGGACGCAGGATGCGTTCGCCGTCGTAGGCGCCGCCGTTCAACAGTGCCTGTGCGAGCACACCCAGGTCCCGCGCCGTGGAGAACAACCCCGCGTGCCCGGCCACCCCGCCCAGAGACCAGGCGTTCTCGTCGTGCACCTCACCCCGCACCAGGCCCCGCGGCGGCTGTTCCTGGAATTCGGTGGCGGCGATCCGGTCGAGCTTCTCGGCGGGCGGGTTGAACTCCGTGTCCTTCATCCCGAGCGGTTCGGTGATCCGCTCGGCGATCACCTCGTCCAGCTCGTCGCCCGTCACCCGCTCCACCAGCACGCCGAGCGTGATGAGGTTGAGATCGGAGTAGGTGTAGGTGGTGCCGGGTTCGTCCTGCGGCGCAACCTCCAGCACGGCGTTGATGCGGGACTGTTCGTCAGGCCAGTCCCGCCACAAAAACAGCCCCGGTTCCAAACCCGAGGTGTGGGTGAGCAGCTGCCGGACGGTGATGTCCTGCTTGCCGTTCACCCCGAATTCCGGCAGGTAGACCGCCACGGGCCGGTCGAGGTCCACCTCGCCGCGTTCCACCAGCTGCATCACCGCGATCGAGGTGAACAGCTTCGTCACCGACGCGATGTCGAAGATGGTGTCCTCACGCATCGGCACCTGCTCGCCGACGGGGAGTTCGGTGCCCTGTCCGTCGGCGTATCGCACGGCGCTGCCCACGGCGTAGGTGTCGACGACCTTCCCGTCGTGCGCGAGCAGCCCCACGGCGCCCGCGAACAGCGGATGCCCGTCCACGTAGTCGGACTCCGTCATCCGCGCGAGCCGCAGTTCGGCCTCCCGGATCGGTTCGGGGTCCAGCCCGACGTCCTCCGGGGCGGCGGCTTCGAGCACCGTGGACGAGGGCGCGAAACCCCGCTGCGGCCGATCGAACCGGCCGGAGCTCGACATCCCTGCGGCCATCGCGGTCGCTCCTGTCACCAGCAGGACCGCGAACAGTGCCGCGATCCGGGAGACTGCGGTCTTCGCGCGCATCGCGTCCCTCCACCTCACCTTGTCACGGCGTCTCCGCCGCTGTCCGCCGACGGGCCGGCCCCAGCCGGCGAGAGGTCACCGATAGAGCAGGTACGGCTGCCGTTTCCGGGTGAACTCGTGGAGTTCGGCACGCCACGACCCCACGACCTCGTCGGTCGTCGCTCCGGCGTCCACCATCGTCCGGAACCGGTCCGAACCCGTGAGCTTGTCGATGAAGTTGTCCTCCCGCCAACCGAAGAGGTCGGGATACAGCCTTCTGGCCGTCACGATCAGGTCCACGGCCGTGCGGATGGGATCGAACGAATACGGGTCGGTCACCGTGATCTGTAGGCCACCACAGGTCTCACCGGTGAACTTGCCGAACGTGGGGACGAAGTAACACTCGCGGAACACGACCCCGGGCAGCCGGTGGGAGGTCATCTCCTCCCGCCACCGCCAGTCAACCTCCGGCGCACCGACGATCTCGAACGGGCGAGTGGTGCCCCGTCCTTCCGAGAACACCGTACCCTCGAACAACCCCGTGCCGGGGTAGACGAGAGCGGTCTCCGGAGTCGGCATGTTGGGCGAGGGCGGTGTCCACAACAACCCCGTGTCGGCGAACACCTGCCGACGTCGCCACCCGCGCATGGTGACGACCTCCAGCTCGTCCAGCCGCACACCCTCCTGGGGAAGCAACTCGGCGGCGAAGAACTTCGCCAGCTCACCCACCGTCATGCCGTGCTGTTGCACGATCGGTTTGAGGCCGACACCGGAGCTGTACGCCGGGTCCAACATCGGTCCGTAGGCCTGCCCGCCGATCGGGTTGGGCCGGTCGAGCACCACGAACGACGCGCTGACCCGGGCCGAGGCCACCATGGCGTGGTACATCGACCAGATATAGGTGTAGAACCGTGCGCCCACATCGGCGATGTCGAACACCATCGTGTCCACGTTCGCCTTGCGCAGCAGTTCGGTGAACTTGTCGGTGTCGACGCCGTAGACGTCGTACACGGGCACACCCGTGCGCGGATCCTCGTAGTCGCCCTCGGAGCCGCCGGCCTGCGCGCTTCCCCGGAAGCCGTGCTCGGGACCGAACACGGCGACCGGGCGGACACCCGCCTCCACCAGCGAGTCCACGACATGAACCTGATCGGCCAGGACGCCCGTCGGGTTGGACAGCACGCCGACCCGGCGACCGCTGAGCCGCCGCCAGCCGTCGGCCGCCAACCGGTCGGCACCTGTCGTCACCCGCGCGCGTCCGCGTCCGGCCGATTCGGAGGGCGCGGCCGCCGCCGACGTCGCGGCGGTGGCCAACAGTGAACCGGCGAGCGCGCTCGTGGATAGGAACCTGCGTCTGTTCACAGTCATGGTGTGCCTCGTTCTCGACGTCGGGCCGGGGTCACCACGTCAGCCCGTGGCCGAAGGGGTACAGGGTCTGGTCGGGGTCGCTCCCGCTCGGAATCGTGACGGGCAGCGTTCCTACGGGAGAACGCTCTCCGACGAGCACCTTGGCCAGGGAAGTCATGGTGACGCCACGCCAGTCGTAAGTGGCGATCCAGGTGGGGACATCGGCGTGGCCGGGGTCGTACGGCTCCTGGACGGCGACCGCGATCACAGGTGTGTCGGTGCTGGTCAGCCGCTCCACAAGCTCACGCTGTCCTTCGCTGTCCCGCAAGCCGTTGGTGAGTACTATCACCAGGTCCGCGCCGTCTGCCGCGGCCGCGGCCTCGTCGACGGCCGCCGCGTCCGGGTCCGTGCCGGTGGGCAGGGCGGTGACGTTCGCGTCGCTGCGTTGCGACAACGCGCCCGCGAGGTCGTCGACCGGCTCCGCCGCGTAACCCGGATAGTCCGGCCGGTTCCAGCCGGTGACCAGTACATTCCGGACATCGGCGCCGAGCGGCAGCAGTCCCGCCTCGTCGCTGAGCACGGTGGTCGAGGTGTCGGTGATCCGCTGCACCGCGTCGCGGTTCTCCTCGGTGCCGACCACGCGCTCAGCCAGACGTTCCGAGACGAACGGGGCCGTCACGATGCCGCGCTTATGCTTCAGCTCCAGAATGCGCAGCACACTCCGGTCGATGCGTTCCTCGGTGATCCGGCCGCTTTCCACCGCGTCCAGCACGCCGTTCACAGCGGCATCGAGGTCCGGCGGCATGAGCATCTGGTCGACACCCGCCTCCAGCGCACGCACCGGGATCTCGGCGTCGGAGTACATCTCACGCACCCCGGCCATGCCGAGTGAGTCCGTGACCACCACACCCTCGTAACCGAGTTCCTCGCGCAACAGCCCGGTGATGATCGGCTCGGAAAGCGTGGCCGGATCCCCCGAGGCGTCGAGGTTCGGCATCGAGATGTGGGCGGTCATGATGGCGTCGATGTCCGCCTCGACGGCCCGCTCGAACGGCGGAAGGTCGTTGGCCCGCCAGTCCTCCTCGCTGCGATCGATCACGGGCAGGTCGATGTGGCTGTCGGTGGCGGCGTCACCGTGGCCCGGGAAGTGCTTGGCCGCGGCCGACACCGTCTGCCGGAGTCGCCCGGAGTTCTGGTAGCCGTCCACCTGCGCCTCGACGAACTCTCCCGTCAGTTCGGGGTCCGACGAGAACGAACGGGAACCAATGATCGGGTTCAGCGGGTTGGAGTTCACGTCGGCGATCGGCGCGAAGTCCTGGTTGATGCCCATGGCACGCAGCTCCGTCGCGCTGATGGCCGCGGCCGTGCGAGCGCCCTCGACATCACGCGACGCCCCGAACGCCATGGCGCTCGGGTACTCGGTGGCGTGTTCGGCGATGCGCGTGACCCGGCCACCCTCCTGGTCCACGGAGACGATCAGCGGGATACGCGGCTGCGACTGCAGGGCCGCACGCTGGAGACCGTTGGACAGCCGTGCGACCTGTCGCGGCGTCTCGATGTTGTCGGTACCGCTGTGGTTGAAGTAGATGACACCGCCGACGTGGTATTTCCGCACCACCTCGGCAGCCGTGTCGACTCCGTACTTCTCCTGGTTGCCGGGGTGCGCCTCGTCGGCCGACAGGCCCCACACGTCGGCGACGAACAATTGGCCGACTTTTTGTTCCAGCGTCATCGAGTGCAGGGTGCGCTGGGGCCAGCTCTGCTTGCCCGGGCCGTGCTGAGCCTGCTGCTCACCCGACGGTGAGGATCGGTGTGGTTGTGCGGACGCCGAGCCAGTGGTCACGGCGAGTAAGCCTACGAGCGCGGCGGCGGCGCAGGCCTTCCACGGGCGGGCTTTGACAGTGGTCACAGGGCCTCCGGTATGCGGTCACGCGGAATGTGGGAAGTCCACCTATACGGGTCGGCATGCGAAAGCTACTAACGAAAGCGTGACCGGTCAATGACCGGAAGTAGCAATGGGCTCCGCCGAAAGATCTACAGCGGGCCCGCGTCGCGTCGCGGGAAACCAGGCGAAACCGCCCAGAGCTCCCCAGGGGCAGCGCAGAAAAGTGACAGCGGCAAGCGCGCCGCCCAGGGGTCGTATAGAAACCGCACAGGAGTAGCGCCCGTCGGCTTCGAGGCCAACGGGCGCTACGGCGTCACATGAACCGATCGGGCGAACAAGCGTGCAAATCGTGTCGTCATTTCCGGGTACTCGGCGTCCGGCGTCCCGTTACGCAGTCCCTCGACGACGGGCCTTCTGCGGCGAGCTGCGCGTGGGTACCCGAGGTCCACGTCCGGACGTTCTGTCGGGGTGAACCAGGCTTCTCTTCCGCCGGGTCCCTGGCCGAAGAACCTCCGTACCTCCCTTTGTAGTCAGTGATGAAGGTCACTTCAAGGGGTTGCGGCGAATACGTCGTCCTTCTTTTTTCCGACGGAAGGCCGAGCGCCGCGCGCTGCCGTGCTGCCCGTGTCAGCTTTTCGCCGGTGGTTCCTTCCGCTTCTTGCGGGTCAGGCCGAACAGCGTCGCGCCCGCGGCCACCGCGCTCACCCCGAGCCCCACGGCCGCCGCCGTGGAGGGCGCCGGGATCCGCGCGCGAGGGGACACCGGGTTCGTGAACGTGTGCACAGGCCAATCCCGCTCCAGGGCGATCTTGCGCAGAGCCTTGTCCGGATTCACCACGTGAGGGTGGCCGACGATCTCCAGCAGTGGCAGGTCCGTGCTGGAGTCGGTGTAGGCGTGGGAGGTGGTGAGGTCGTAGCCGTGCTCGTCGGCCAACCGCCGTGCCGCGGTGGCTTTGTGTTCGCCGTAGCAGTAGTAGTCCACCGTGCCGGAGTAACGGCCGTCCACGATCTCCATACGGCTGCCCACACAGTGCGTGATGCCGAGCATGTCGGCGATCGGCCGCACCAGCTCCTCACCCGTCGCGGACAAGACGATGACGTCCCTGCCCTCGGACTTGTGCCACTCGATCAGTTCGGTGGCCTCGGCGTAGACCAGAGGGGACACCACGTCGTGCAAGGTCTCGTCGACGATGGCCTTGACCTGGTCGACGTCCCACCCCGCACACATCCGGGAGATCTCGGCGCGAAGGCGTTCGGTCCGGTTGGCGTCGGCGCCGGACAAGGCGAACATCAACTGGGCGTAGGCGCTCTTCAACGCGGCTCTGCGGTTGATGAGTCCCTGTCGGAGGAACGGCTTGCTGAACGCGAGCGCACTGGACGAGGCGATGATCGTCTTGTCGAGGTCGAAGAACGCCGCCGAGGTGGCGGAGGCGGCGGACCGTGGGATCGATACGTCGGAAGCGTTGTCGGGTGAGGGCACGACAACACGATATGGGAACCACGGGGAGAACGGGGACACGGGAACCGTGGGAAGCGGAAGCGGCGGTGGGCGACACGCTGACCGATTGTGGCGTGCCACTCGTCGTGCGTGGGGATTTCAAATGCTGTCCACCGGGTTACAGTGGAACCGTCCGGTCACACCGGACGGATTCAGTCCGACCCCCCGGGACTGAAGTTCGGCGGCCCTCGCTCCTCCCCCTGGCGAGGGCCGCCTCTTTTTCAGCTGCCCACAAGGGTTGTCCACAGATCCCCGGTTATCCACAGGCCCGTTCGTGCGTGGGTTGCCGCGTCGTTCCTTCTCGCGTGACCGTGGTGTCGGAAGGTGAACGACATGGGGGCTTGTGATGCGGCGATGGACGAGATGGGCGATGAGTGGAGCAAGGGACGGGACGGCCGGGACGGCGGGCGGCGTGGACGGTCGTCCCCTCGTGGTAGTCACCGACGACGCCGTCCGCGACCACATCGCGAGACTCGCCGCGGCGGTGGGATGCGAACCCCGCCATGTCGCCGATGTCGCGGCAGCACGCCCGTACTGGTCGGACGCGTCGTTGGTGCTGCTCGACCACATCCCCGACAAGCTCGACGTTCCTCGCAGGTCCGGAGTGCTCCTGGTTCGTCCGGACAGCCCCTCACCGGCACAGTGGAAGGCCGCCGTCGCATTGGGCGTGGACGGGGTGGCCGTTCTGCCCGCCGACGAAGACGTCGTCGTCACCGCGCTCGCCGACGTCGTCGAGAAACCGAGTGACCGGGCGGGCCGGGTACTCGCGGTCGTCGGTGGCCGAGGCGGAGCGGGAGCGTCGGTACTGGCAGCGGGGTTGGGTCTGACCGCGGCCCGATCCGGGGAAACGGCGCTGCTGGTGGACTGCGATCCGCTCGGCGGTGGGCTGGATCTGGTGCTGGGCGCCGAGGCCGACGAGGGACTGCGGTGGCCCGACTTGCGGATGTCCTCGGGAAGGGTGTCGATGAGCGAGCTGGACGCCGCTCTCCCGTCCCGGCGGCGAGGACGCGGCCGGTTGTCGTTCCTGTCGTGTGATCGTGCCGGGCCGGGGCCGACGGACACCGCCTTGGCCGCCGTCCTCGACGCGGGGCGGCGGGCTGGGCGAACGGTGGTGTGCGATGTGCCTCGACATCCGGACCCGGTTGCCGACGAGGCACTACGACGCGCTGACCTCGCCGTGTTGGTGGTGCCCGCCGACGTCCGAGGCTGTGTGTCGGCCGCGCGGGTGCGCCGTCGGCTGTCCGAGCGCATCTCTCGGGTCGGTGCGGTGATCCGTGGGCCTGCGACGAGCAGCCTCACCGAAGCCGACGTCACCGAAGCGGTGGGTGTGTCCGTGCTCGGTTGGTTACGCGACGAACGAGCCGTGCCTCGGGCCCTCGACCACGGAGTATTCGATCCCGGTCGACGTATCGGAAAGGTGTCCAAGGCCGTCTTGGCGCTGCTCACCGAGTCGCCGGAAGAACCGCTGACGACTTTCTCGTAGTGGCACGGCTGGGTCCACTGTGGCCTTCCTTGGGTGAGTTCGATGAACCCGGATCGGTCTGGTGGGCCGGAAAGCGGTGCCTTCTCATGACCCTGCTTCGGGTCCGTGTGGGTGCTTCGACGGCTCGATTGTCCACAGGCGACCGGTTGTCCACAGGCCGTGGCTTTCGACAGTTGTGAGCACGTTCGTGCGGCCGGAATCGTGACGAAGGACCGCTGTGAGATCGAAAGAAATCGAAGAGGGGGAGACATGAGTACCGATCTCGTCGATCGGGTCAGGGCCAGACTCGCCGGTACGGACGCCGCCACGGATCCACGGGCGGTAGCCGATGCGGTCCGTGCCGAGGCAGGTGGCGTAGCGGGCCACCTCGACGTGCTCGCCGCGCTGAAACTATTGGACGACGAGCTGGTCGGCGTGGGGCCGTTGGAGGAACTCCTCGCAAGCCCCGAGGTCACCGATATCCTCGTCACGGCACCGGACGAGGTGTGGGTGGACGGCTCCGACGGACTTCGCCGCACCGACGTCCGGTTCGCCGGCGAGGACGCCGTGCGCAGGCTCGCGCAGCGGTTGGCGCTCGCGGCGGGACGGCGACTCGACGACGCGCAACCCTTCGTGGACGGCTGGTTGCCGGGAAGCGGCCCGGAAGGGCGGATTCGACTCCACGCCGTGTTGCCGCCGATCGCGGCCGACGGCACATGCCTGTCCCTACGAGTACTACGTCCCGCCACGCACGACCTACGTTCCCTGCGTCGGCTCGGCACGGTGGACGAGGCCGGTCTGGCACTGCTCGAAGCTCTTGTGAAGGCGCGGTTGGCGTTCCTCGTGTCCGGGGCGACGGGTTCCGGCAAGAGCACACTGCTCGGTGCGCTCCTCGGGGCCGTCGACCCCGCCGAGCGTGTGGTCTGTGTCGAGGACGTCGGTGAGCTTCAGCCCAACCACCCCCAGTTCGTCCGGTTGGTGGCTCGTCCACCCAATGTGGAGGGATCGGGGGAGGTCACGCTCCGCGAGCTCGTGCGGCAAGCGCTTCGGATGCGGCCCGATCGACTCGTGGTCGGGGAAGTCCGGGGACACGAGGTGGTGGAGTTGCTCACGGCGCTGAACACCGGGCATGACGGTGGTGCGGGAACGCTCCACGCGAACGCACCCGCCGAAGTACCCGCACGGCTCGAAGCGCTCGCGGCACTCGGTGGCCTGTCCAGGGAAACACTGCACAGTCAATTGGCCGCCGCGGTCCAGGTCGTGCTGCACATGCGCCGGGAACCGTCGGGGCGTCGGGTGCTCGCCGAGATCGGCTTGGTGCGCCGTGATGGCGATGTCGTGCGTGTCGAACCCGCGTGGCGGCCGGGGGAGCGGTTGAGGCGCGATTCGCCGCTCACCGTGGCCCTGCTTTCGCGACGTAGCACGCCGCACGGACTCGGCACGGTGAGGTGACATCGTGCTGACACCCGCGATGTCGGCGTTGGCGATCGGCCTGGTGCTGTGGCCGCCGCGCACGGTGGGGCGACGGCTCACGATGATCCTCGCCGAGCCCGAGGTCGATGGGGGAACGGCACGTTCGTTATGGCGCGACCGACGTTTCACCACCGTGTGCGCCGTGTCCACGGCGGTTGTCTGCATCATGACCGTCGGTGTCGGCGTCACGGTGGGGTGCGGGCTGCTCGTGACGGCGGTCGTACTGCATCGGCGGGGGCGGGCGCGTACCCGAACGGCGGTCACCGCCTGCGGCGATATCGCCTCGGTGCTCCAAGGGATGGTCACGGAACTTCAGTCCGGAGCCCATCCGGTGACCGCGGTCGAGAGCGTGGCACGGGAGGCACCACCGCCGTTGGCGGCGCGGCTTCGCGCTCTTGCGGCGTCGGTTCGGATCAGTGGATCGCCCATGACGGGAATGACCGCCAGAGTCGCCGCCGAACCGGAGCACGTCGAACGCGCGCTCGGACGGGTCGCCGCCTCGTGGTCACTGTCGGCGCGGCACGGCATCCCGCTGGCCGATGTTCTCGCCGCCGTGCACCGAGACGTGGAGAACGCGGCACGCTCGGCCCGACAGCTCGACGCACGACTGGCCGGACCGAGGGCGGGCGCGGCTGTCCTGGCATCTCTCCCAGCCGCCGGGCTCGTCCTCGGCGAGGCCATGGGCGCCGCCCCTGTCCACGTATTGACCGGGACCTCGGTCGGTGCCGTGTTGTTCGTCCTCGGCGCTGCTCTGCTTACGGCCGGTGTCGTATGGACCTCGGCGTTGACCGGGCGGGTGGTCCGGTGAACACGGTGAGCGCCGTTGTACTCGCTGCGGTGGCGTTGCTGCTTATCCCCTCGGCGTCCGCCGCGCGTTTGCGGGCCGTCACACGAGTGGACCGTCCGCCGCCGGTCGGTTCCCGGCGTACCGTCGCGCTCACGCGGTTGCGTCTGCCGTGGCGGGTGCCTTCGCACGGCACTCGCCACGAGCACGGTGTTCACAGCCATCGCGATGGTGCGCTCGTCGACTCGTCCACACGCTCGGGCACGGACACGGCTCTGATCGCGGACCTGCTGGGGGCCTGTTTGACCGCCGGTCTGCCGGTACCGACGGCGGTGTCGGTGGTCGCCGACGTCGC
Organism: Actinomycetes bacterium; assembly: GCA_021793175.1. Lineage (GTDB taxonomy): Bacteria > Actinomycetota > Actinomycetes > Mycobacteriales > Pseudonocardiaceae > Saccharomonospora. The sequence continues at coordinate 17,072 of JAJYTH010000030.1, read as the reverse complement.
CACCGGTCCGATCGCCGAGGTGCTGCGGTCCACGAGCAATGCTCTCGCGCTGGGTGCGAGTGCCGAATCAGCGTGGCGACGCGCCCGGCATCACCCCGACACGGCTGGCCTCGCCCGGGCGGCATGCAGAACCGCCTCGTCCGGCAGTGCCTTGGCCGAACAGGCCTTCGCGCTAGCCGAACGGGCCAGAAACGCTGCCGCCGACCGTGTCGAAGCGAGAGCGCAACGGGCGAGTGTGTTGGTCGCCGGGCCACTCGGCTTGTGCTTCCTACCGGCCTTTCTGTGCTTGGGGGTGATCCCGGTCGTCCTCGGCCTCGCCAGCCGACTCACTCTCACGCCGTGACAGTGGTTTTTCACCGGTCTCTCACCGGTTTTCACCGGTCTCTCCGTCGACTGCCAGAAAGGAACTCCCGCAATGCTCGGTCGAATGCTCACAGCCGACAGCTCCGACGAGGGCATGTCCACCGCCGAGTACGCCATCGGCACGATCGCAGCCGCGGCGTTCGCGGCTCTGCTCTACGCGATCGTCACGGGTGATTCCGTGCTGACGGCGCTCACCTCGCTCATCGAGCGGGCGATCTCCGTGGACTTCTAGATGCGTACGCAGCACCGACCGCGTTCTTTGGGCGGAACCGGGGACAGAGGCAGCGTCACCGTCGAGGCGGCGATCGGTCTCTGCGCGTTGGTAGCGGTCTTCGCTTTCGTGCTCGTCGGTGTGGCGACAGTCGTCGAGCAGGTGCGTTGTACGGACGCCGCGGCCCAGTCCGCCCGAGCGCTCGCACGTGGAGAACCCGAAACGGAGGCCCAGCGGCTGGTCGACGTGATGGCGCCGAAAGGAGCGACCATGACCGTCCGGCGCAGCGGGGACATCGTGGTGGTGCGGGTGAGTGCTCGGCCGGTCGGGGGAATGCTGCCCGGGGTTTCTTTACGCGCCGAAGCCCACGCGCGGTTGGAACCCGGCGTCGACTGGGAGCACGACCGTGCGCACCCATGACTCTGAGGACGTTAAGGACGTTAAGGGCACCGAGGGCGCTGAGTGCGCTGAGTGCATTGAGGACATTGGGGGTATCGAGTACGGCAGAGGCGGAAAGGATGGTGATCGCGACAGCCATGCCGCTGGTGACGTCGGTGGTGACGCTGACGATGTGGGCGCGGCGACCGTGTGGGCCGCGTGCGCGGTCGCCGTCCTGCTCGTGGTCGCCGTCGCGGTGTGGACGCTGGCTGCCGTGGTGGTGGCTCGCCACCGAACTGCCGGGGCCGCGGACCTGGCGGCGCTGGGCGCGGCGGCTCACGCGGTCAGGGGTGAAGCAGTGGCGTGTGCGCATGCCGACGACTTGGCACGCAGAATGACGGTCCACGTCGTCGAGTGCCGACTCGACGGATGGGATGTGTTGGTGACCGTTCAGTCGGAAGTGCACGGACTCGCCGGGTTGGGTGGAACGGTGGGCGGAACGATCACAGCCAGAGCCCGAGCGGGTCCGGTGCTCGACGCTACGACGCTTCCGGACATCGCGGGGGAGGAGAACCCCGCCGGCCCGATCGACGAGCGTCCGACAGCGGGCACAGGTGGGCACAGTCGGGCATTGACGAGCGCTGGCGAGTACTGACGGGCACTGACGGGCACTGACGGGCACTGACGGGCACTGACCCGTCCACCGGAGCACCATGATCGCGAGCAGCGGTCGTTTGGTAGCGATGAACGGTACGGAAACGGGAGTCGCCGCAGGATCCCTCCGACTGAGAGCCTCTGCCTACGGGTGGGTAGCGACGACCGGTGCCACCAGCGGGTTCGTGTGTTCGGCTCGCATGTTGCTCATTTGCTCACTCGTCGTCTACCAGCGGCCGATTGCCGAGTGGGTGCTTCCGGCAACCTGCAATTTGCCGTTGAGTGGTGAACAGCACCAGACCAATGGCGGTCACTTCCGAGGAGGCACGAGTACGACATGTTGGACACCGAATGGCCGAATAGCTGGCGTGCTGCCTTCCGTATCGAGCTGCGTGCCGAAGCCATCGGCCTCGCTTGGCGTGGCTGGCCGGTGATCCCGGGAACCTACCCGGACAGCGACTCCGGCGTCGCCTGCGCCGGTACGGACGCGCAGCAGGGAAGCTCCGACACGTGGAGTGGGCCCGTTCCCGCGCACAGCGATTGGGAGCGTCGCCTCGGAGCGCACCCACAGCAGGTCGCCGCATGGTGGACCGGCAAGCCGTACAGCCTCCTCGTGGCCACCGGGACGGTGGTGGACGCCATCGAGGTCGACGATCATCTCGGCCGTCGCGCCGCCATACTGCTGCGGGCCACGGGCCGTCCCGCGCCCATCATCGCCATGCCGAACGGACGCTGGCTGTTCCTCACCTCGTCGTCCGAGCACTTCCCTGCGGCTCTGTCCGAAGTGGAAGGCATCGGACGGCACGGCAAGGGAAGCTGGATCCCACTTCCGCCGACGCCCTTCGAGCACGGTGTCGTGCATTGGAGGGTCAAACCCGACGTCTGGGGCTGGAGACTTCCCCACGCCGACACGGTCCACGACGTGCTCACCCGTGCGTTGCACAGTGAGTCATCCACCGAAGTGGACACTCAGCACGAGTTGCCGACCTGGTCGTCGGCAGCCTGATCACCGATGTGGTCGTGCCCGGCCGCTGCCCCGACCGCGGCCAGGACGATGTCCAGCACGGCCACTGCCCCCGCCTTGTCCAGCGGTTCGTTGCCATTCCCGCACTTAGGCGACTGAACACAGGACGGGCACCCCGCCGGGCACTTGCAGGAGATCACGGCCTCCCGCGTGGCGGTGAGCCAGGGAACGAACGCGGCGAAACCGCGGTCGGCGAATCCCGCACCCCCGGGATGACCGTCGTGCACGAACACCGTTGCCTCCCCGGTGTCAGCGTGCACCGCGGTAGACACACCGCCGATATCCCATCGGTCACACGTCGCGAACAGCGGTAGCAGGCCGATCGCCGCGTGCTCGGCGGCATGCAAGGCGCCGGGGACACGCGCCGGTTCCACACCGGCGCGCCCCGGCCGCCTGCGTGAACCGCACAACAAGTCCTCGTCGATCGTGTACCAGACAGCACGCGTATCCAACACCTGCTCCGGCAGGTCCAAAAGAACGTGGTCCAGCACCTCGCCGGAAGGCAGCCGCCGAAGGTAACCCACGACCCGCGACGTCACCGCCACATGCCCCAGGTTCACGGTCACACCGCCGTAGACGCGCCGCTCCACGGTGTCCAGCACCTCGATGTCCACCACCTCCCGTGCCGAGGTGTTCCATTCCGGGTCCTCGGCGTGCACGAAGGCGACACCCTGCTCCAGGTCGAGGTCGTCGACCACGTACGACTCGCCCCGGTGCAGATACACCGCGCCCGGATGAACGGTGCTGCACGCCGATACGGAATCGACGGTGCCGAGCAGCCGTGCGGTGTCGGCCTCCACCACCGCGACCTGCTCCGCATCGGAACCGCGGATGTCCACGTCGTGATGCGGCTGCTGTCGCGCCGTCCAGTACCAGCCGCTCGGGCGTCGCCGCAGAACCCCGTCCGCGACGAGGCCGTCCAGGACGGTGCGAGCCGGCTCCCCACCGAACTGGCCCAGCTCATCGGACTTGAGCGCCTTCTCCGCCGCCGCGCACGCCAGGTGAGGGGCCAGTACGTAAGGGTTGGTGGGGTCGAGCACGGCGGCCTCCACGGGCCGCTCCAGCAGTGCTTCCGGGTGGTGTGCGAGATAGGTGTCGAGCGGGTCGTCGCGGGCCACGAACACCACGAGCGCGTCGTCGCCCGCACGTCCCGCGCGTCCCGACTGCTGCCAGAACGACGCCAACGTGCCTGGATAGCCCGCGAGCACCACCGCGTCCAGCCCGGAGATGTCCACACCGAGTTCCAACGCGTTCGTGGTCGCGACGCCGAGCAGGCGACCATCGAGCAGGGCGGCCTCCAGTTCACGGCGTTCCTCGGGCAGGTAGCCGGCGCGATAGGCCGCTACCTTGTCGACGAGTTCGGGAGCCACCTCGGCGAGAATGCGGCGCGCCCCGAGTGCCGTCAGTTCGGCGCCGCGTCGGGAGCGCACGAACGCCAGCGTGCGGGCACCTTCGATGACGAGTTCGGCGAGGATGCGGGCCGCTTCCGCACCCGCGGAACGTCGCACGGGCGCGTCGTTCTCGCCCGTCAACTCCGCCATCAGCGGTGGCTCCCACAGTGCCACGGTCCTGGCACCTCGCGGTGAGGCGTCGTCGGTGACGGCGACACAGTCCTCGCCGATCAGCCGGGTAGCGAACTCGACGGGCTCGGCCGTGGTGGCCGAGGTGAGGACGAACGTCGGATCGGCCCCGTAGTGGCGACTGATGCGCCGCAGCCTGCGTAGCAGGAGTGCGACGTGGGAGCCGAACACGCCGCGGTAGCTGTGGCACTCGTCGACGACGACGTAGGCCAGGCCCCGGAAGAACCGGGTCCAACGATGGTGTGCGGGCAGCATGCCACGGTGCAGCATGTCGGGGTTCGTGAAGACCCAGCGGGCGTGGTCCCGCACCCATGTGCGTTCGCTTCGGGGGGTGTCTCCGTCGTAGGTCGCGGGGCGGACTCCCTCGATGTCCATATCGGACACAGCGCGCAGTTGGTCGGCCGCCAGCGCTTTCGTGGGTGACAGGTAAAGGACGGTCGCCTTACTTTCGGTCACCAATGTGGAAAGTGCCGGCAGCTGGTAGACCAGCGATTTTCCCGAAGCGGTGCCCGTGGCCACCACGACGTTACATCGGGACCAGGCCAGGGACGCCCCTTCGGCCTGATGGGTCCACGGTCCGTCGGCGCCGGAATTCCGCAGGGCGTCCCGTACTCGGTCGGGTACCCAATCGGGCCACTCGGTGTGACGTGGTTCGGAGGCGGGCAGATCGGCGATGTGTGTGACGGGATAGCGGTCTTCAGGTATTCCCGCCGTCGTCCGATGTAGGAGACGGTGTGCCCGAGTGTCCGCCGCGTCGTCGGTCACGGTCGCCCGCCGACGGCTGAGTGTCTTTGTCGATTTATCAACTGATTCGTCACCTTTTGAGCTTCGCACATCCGCTCATATGGCCGCAGACGCATTCTTTCGGCGACTCGGCTTCACGCGCTTCTCCGTTCGCGATCCGGATCGCGGCTGCCTCCGTCACCGTTACCGTTGGCCTCCACCGAGCGACGAAGGCGGTGGCGAACATCTCACCGCGAGCACGCCCCGCGGAAGACGAGCGATGCCGCGGAGGTGTCAGCGGAGCGTCGTTGTCGATCGCCCCGGCGGCGGGGCACCACGACGGACGCCCAGCCTGGCTCTCGGCGCAGAGGCTCCAGACATTCCCGGACGCCGTGCGACTCTTCGGGGTTCCGGTGTGAAGAGGCTGGTCAGGGCGAAATCTCACGGGTTGTCGCTTTGGTCCGACCCGGCTGAGTGCGGCCCCGTAGCCGGTAAGCGGAACGTGTGAAACACGCCCTAGAGTGCAGCCGTTGGCCCCGTTCGCTTCGGAGGTGTGTGTGCACCGGCTCAAGGGCAGGGTCGGCCTGTGCGCGGCCGTTGCCATGTGCGTGGTTGCCGCGGGCTGTGGCGGTGCCACCCCGCCCGATCCGCATTCGAGTGCGGTGCCGTCGGCTACGGGGGATGCGCCGCGTTCGGAGCAACGCGACGAGGACGAGGTGTTCGAGGCCACCGTCTCGTGGGCCGAGGACTACTGCGGCGCGGTTTCCGAGTTGGTCCGTTCGGTGTCGAGGATGCCGACCGTGGACGCGAGCACTGTGCAACGTGCCTCGGAGACATCGGGCGAGTTGTTGCAGGTGGTGGTGGGTGGACTCGAACGCACACTCGACCGGTTGGACAATCTCGACCCGCCGCCAGTGCAGGGCGCCGAAGAGGTACGGCGCGATGCCGTGGCCACGTACTCGGCCATCCGCGATCATGCGCGTGGGGTGTTGGACGAGCTCGAGACCGCGCGGGGGCCCGAAGCCAGTCGTGAGGCGGTGAGCTCGGTCAAGGAGCCGCTGGACGACATCGGCGACCTCAACCTGTTGGGGGAGTTCGACTCGGTGCCCGCGTTGAGTCGGGCCAGTCGGCAGGCCCCGGCGTGTCAGCAGCTCACCGGATCCGACCCGGCTCCTCGGCTGGACTCGCCCGGGCCGTGAAGACGGTCGTTTCTTCGGAATTCGGCTGGGAACCCATGTCGGTGGTGTGCCTCGTCGGCTGACAGCGGCACTCACATGCACGGGGTACTCGGCCCGTCACCGTGTGCCCTGGACGTGGTGGGTGATGTGCCACGTGCTAGGAGTGGAAAAGGAGATGTCGTCGACCTCTCGTCAGCAGGCGGAACGCGGGCGTGCGCTGATGTGTTGAAAAGCACCTGAGCGGACAGTGACGGCGCGCGGCGTGCACACTGGCTGGTCGAACGAGTGGAATCAAGCGAAAGAGCGGACAGCGTGGCTGGATCGACACGGACGAAGAAAACGGGCACGAGCGGTGATGGTCGCCGGAGATTGGTGATCGTCGAGTCACCGACCAAGGCCCGCAAGATCGCTCCGTATCTCGGGAGCGACTACGTTGTCGAGTCCTCCCGTGGCCACGTCCGTGACCTGCCCCGGGGAGCGGCCGACGTACCCGCGAAGTACAAAGGCCAGGCGTGGGCCCGCCTGGGGGTCGACGTCGACAACGACTTCGAACCGCTCTACATCATCACGCCGGACAAGAAGTCGACGATCAGCGAGCTGAAGAGCCTGCTGAAGGAAGTCGACGAGTTGTATCTGGCCACCGACCCCGACCGGGAAGGCGAGGCCATCGCGTGGCACCTGCTGGAGGCGCTGAAGCCGAAGGTGCCGGTGCGCCGCATGGTGTTCCACGAGGTGACCGAACAGGCCATCCGCGCTGCCGCCGAGAACACTCGTGACCTCGACCTCAACCTGGTGGACGCCCAGGAGACCCGACGCATCCTCGACCGGCTCTACGGCTACGAGGTCTCGCCCGTTCTGTGGAAGAAGGTCATGCCGAAGTTGTCGGCGGGCCGTGTGCAGTCGGTCGCCACCCGCATCATCGTCGAGCGGGAGCGCGAGCGGATGCGGTTCACCTCGGCGTCCTACTGGGACATCTCCGCCGTCATGGACACCGGTGCCGCGGGCACGGAGGCCACGCCCCGGTCCTTCCCCGCCCGGCTGACCATGGTGGACGGCGCTCGGCTGGCGACGGGCCGGGACTTCGGTCCCGACGGCCGGCTCAAGGAGCAGTCGCAGAACGTCCGGGTGCTGGACGAGACCGAGGCGAACAGGCTGGCGGAAGCGCTTGCCGACCGTGATTTCACGGTCATCGGGGTCGAGGAGAAGCCTTACACCCGCAGGCCTTACGCGCCGTTCATGACGTCGACGTTGCAGCAGGAGGCCGGGCGTAAGCTGCGGTTCTCCTCCGAGCGCACGATGCGGATTGCGCAGCGGCTGTACGAGAACGGCTACATCACCTACATGCGCACCGACTCCACGACGCTGTCGGCCTCGGCGTTGTCGGCGGCGCGTAGTCAGGCAACCGAGCTGTACGGGGCCGAGTACGTGGCGGACAAGCCGCGCCAGTACACGCGCAAGGTCAAGAACGCGCAGGAAGCTCACGAGGCCATTCGCCCGGCCGGTGAGGTGTTCCGCACCCCGGGTGCCGTGGCCGGCGAGTTGGAGAGCGATGAGTTCCAGCTGTACGAGTTGATCTGGCAGCGCACCATCGCCTCCCAGATGGCCGACGCCAAGGGCACCACGATGTCGGTGAAGATCGCAGGCACCGCGGCGAGTGGTGAGGAATGCGTGTTCTCGGCGTCCGGGCGCACGATCACGTTCCCCGGTTTCCTGAGGGCCTACGTCGAGTCGGTGGACGCCGAGGCGGGTGGCGAGGCAGACGACAAGCAGAGCAGGCTGCCACGTCTGACCAAGGACCAGCCGTTGACCGCGACGGAACTGCACCCGGATTCCCACGCCACTTCGCCGCCGTCGCGTTACAGCGAGCCCAGCCTGGTGAGCAAGCTGGAGGAGCTCGGTATCGGCAGGCCGTCCACGTACGCGTCGATCATCAAGACCATCCAGGACCGTGGGTACGTGTGGAAGAAGGGTTCCGCGCTCGTGCCGTCGTGGGTGGCGTTCTCGGTGGTCGGGCTCATGGAACGGCATTTCGAGCGGCTGGTGGACTACTACTTCACCGCCACGATGGAGGACGAGCTCGACCGCATCGCCGCGGGTGAGGAGCAGCGCACCGAGTGGCTGTCGCGGTTCTACTTCGGTAACGGCGAGGGGAACGGCGACTCGGTCGGCAGTCTCGGCGGGTTGAAGAAGCTGGTCGGCTCGGGTGTGGAGGACATCGACGCCCGCGAGATCAACTCGATTCCGATGTTCCGGGACAGCGAGGGCCGCCAGGTGTACGTGCGGGTGGGGCGCTACGGGCCTTACCTCGAACGAGAGGTGGACGGCCAGTCGCAGCGCGCGAACCTGCCGGAGGACCTGCCGCCGGACGAGCTCACGGTCGAGATCGCCGAGAAGCTGTTCGCGACCCCGCAGGAAGGGCGAGTGCTGGGTACCGATCCGGAGACGGGACACGAGATCGTGGTCAAGGAGGGCCGGTTCGGTCCTTACGTCACGGAGGTGCTGCCCGAGCCGGAGGAGCCCGCGGACGGGAAGAAGAGCAAGGCGAAGAAGCCGAAGCCTCGGACGGCGTCGCTGTTCAAGTCGATGTCGGTGCAGGACGTCACGCTCGACGACGCGCTCAAGTTGTTGTCCCTGCCTCGGGTGGTGGGCACCGACCCGGAGACCGGCGAGGAGATCACTGCGCAGAACGGCCGCTACGGGCCCTACCTGAAGAAGGGCACGGATTCCCGGTCGTTGTCCAGCGAGGAACAGATCTTCGAGATCACGCTGGAGGAAGCGCTCAAGATCTACGCCGAGCCGAAACGCCGGGGACGGCAGGCCGCGGCCAAACCACCGCTCAAGGAACTGGGCGAGGACCCGGTGTCGGGCAAGCCGATCGTGGTGAAGGACGGTCGATTCGGGCCGTACGTCACCGACGGCGAGTACAATGCGTCGTTGCGTAAGTCGGACACCGTGGAGGACCTCACGCCCGAACGCGCCGCGGAGCTGCTGGCGGAGAAGCGAGCCAAGGGACCCGCGAAGAAGGGCACCACGCGGAAGAAGACCACCGCTTCGGCGAAGTCGAAGAGCTGACCCCGGCCGAGTGGTCGGCTGCGCTGTGTGATCGACAGATGCGCCCAAACGACGGGTGGCGAGTGGGTCCCGTGCCGCTACGCTGGTGAACACACGGCGTGCGGCACGGCACGCACAGTGACCTGTCGACCTGTCGGTGGTGGGGTCTCGCGGTGACGTGCCGGAAGCGCCGTGACCCGGAAAGCCGGACAGGAAGGGACGTGTGGTGGGCGCGGATGGTACCCAGAATCCCGAGCCACCGAAGCCGTTCAGTGATCCGCTGAGCGGCGGGACGCGGGAAGAGCGCACTCCTGCCCAAGGCATCCCCGCCGGTGCCGCCCAGCCCGTCGGGATGGACCGCGAGGCGGTGCAGAAACTGGTGGACGCCGAGATGGCCGCCGAAAGCGGCGCGAGTGTCGGGTCCGGTGAGACTCAGTTCGACGAGCAGGCCGCCGAGGCTCCGCCGCGTTCCGGGATGGTGCGGGCGTCCAAGCCCGCGTTGCTGCCGCCTATTCTGCGGCTGCGTCGGAAACCCGGTGATCGGCCACGTTCTCGTCGTCCGGCGCCGCATGTGCGCAAGCCGTCGTCCGGTTCGGCGGGATTGGCGGTGGCGCTCGTCCTGATGGTGATCTTCATTTTGATCGCCATTCAGTTTGTGGTCAGTTTCGTGGAAAGCGTGACCAGTATTTTCGGATGACGCGCCGACGGCCATACAAATCGTGCTGGTTCGCTGACTCTAAGTGAAAGTTTGGCTCTCCATCGCGTGTTCTGCACTCGGCGCTACCCTGAGCGCACGGCAGTGCCGAGTTTTATGGGGTGGGGTCCATCAACGAGTCGCGACAAAGGGAGCGGGGCGTCGGAACGCGATCAAGCGCGTCCGGTGAGGCGTCCACCGTCGGAAGAGTACGCCGCGTATTGGCCATTCGTCCCTTTCGGCGGCTGTGGGCCGTTACGTATTTGTGCAGCGTGGCCGACTGGTTGTCGCTGCTGGCCTTGACCGGTTTGGTCACGAAGTTCACCGACAACTACACAGCGCAGAACTTCGCTTTCGCCGGGATCGTGTTGACGCAGCTGCTTCCCGGCCTGCTGTTCGCACCGCTCGGTGGAATGCTCGCGGATCGATTCGACCGCCGCAAGATCATGATCATCGCGGATCTCGCGCGTTTCGGTCTGCTCATTTCCATCGCGATCGTGGGTGCACCGCTGTGGTTGTTCATCGGCAACTTCCTGGTCGGTTCCGCCGCCATGATGTGGATTCCGTCCAAGGACGCCGCCGTGCCGAATCTGCTTCGCAGACGCGATCAAGTCGAAACGGCTAACCAACTCGGCATGGTGATGACCTACGGGGTCGCCGTCGTCACCGGTGCCGGGCTCTACGCGATCCTCACGGGCATCCAGACGACCTTCAGCCTGCCTCCGAGCATGTTGGGGGAGTTCGGCACCGCCAAGATCGTCGTCGTTCTCAACGGTCTGTTGTACCTGGCCAGCGCGTTGCTGGTCGCTCGCATCCCCGAGCTCTCGTTGCGCAACGTCCACCCCGTGTCCGAGACGAAGACCGAACAGGCCACGCGCGAGCCCGAGCAGCAGACGGGTGGCCTGCGCGGCATGGTGCGCGACGGCGTGCGGTTCGTCCGGAGCACGCCGCTCATCCGAGGGCTGCTCATCGGCATGATGGGGGCCTTCGCGGCGGGCGGCGCGGTGATCGGCTCGGCGAAGCCGTACTCGTCGAGTCTCGGCGGTGGTGATGCCGCGTTCGGTCTGCTGTTCGTGGCCGTGTTCCTCGGGGCCGCCGTCGGCCTGGCCGGTGCGCCGAAGCTGGCTCGCCGGTTGCCGCACGAGCGCTTGTTCGGCGTCGGCATCGTGGTCGCGGGACTGACGCTCATCGTGGTGGCCCTGGCGCCGCATCTCGCGGTGGCGCTCGTCGCCGTCGCGCTCGTGGGCGCGTGCGCGGGCGCGGCGTTCCTCACCGGGATCACGATCATCGGCTCGCAGATCGACGACAGCATCCGGGGCCGCATCAACGCCATCTACCAGTCCCTGATGAAGATCATCATCTTCGGTACGACGTCGGCGGTACCCGGACTGATCGGCCTGGTGAAGCCCCGGAGAGTCACCGTGTGGGGCAACCAGATCATCATCGACGGTACGCGCCCCGTGCTGCTGGCAGGCGGGTTGCTCGCCGCGCTTGTAGGGGTGATCGCCTACCGGCAGATGGACTCGCGGCGCACCGAACCGATCTTCGCCGATCTCCGCAACGTCATCCGCCGTCCCCGCAGGACGAGCGGTCTGCTCATCGTGCTGGAGGGGACGACGGCCGCCGACACCGCCGCCCAGGCCTCGCGGTTGGCGGAGTGGCTCGGCAGCGGTACCCAGCGAGTGGTGCTGGCCGCCGACCCGGCGCTCGACGACGAACGACTGACCTCCCTGATGTCCAGAGCATCGCTCACCGGGGCGAGGGCGAAGGCGCTGGCCGCCGCGGCCGTCCGCGCCGACATCGTCGAACGTAACGTGAGACCGGCGCTCGACGGAGGTGCGATCGTGGTGATGGAGAGATTCGTGGACACCCCGCTGGCCCACCTGTCGGCGATGGCGGGGCTCGACGCCACCGAGCTGGAGGGCTTGACCGACTGGGCGACCGGTGCGTTGCGTCCCGATCTCACGGTGCTGCTCGACGCCGATCCCGGAGAGACCTCCGGACAGTCCACGGGTACCTCCGAGCACCGTCATTGGCGGGTGCAGGAGATATTGACGGAAATGGCGGCCTCGGCCCCCGAGAGGTACGTCGTTGTCGACGCCGAAGGCACCGAGGGTGAGGTCGCGGAGCGGGTACGGACGTCGGTGTCGGAGGCGCTGTCCGGAAAGGTCGCGTTGCCGCCCGCGAAACAGGGGGTGATGTGATCGTGACTGCTCCTGCCGCGGCCGGCGAGACGGTCGGCCGAGTGTGGTCGCAGCTCGTCGGCCAGGAGTCCGCCGTGGAACTCCTCTCGTCGGCTGCCGAGTCGGCTGCCGCGTTGGTGTCCGGACGTACCACCGACCCGGGTTCCATGACGCACGCGTGGCTGTTCACCGGCCCGCCCGGGTCGGGGCGTTCGGTAGCGGCCCGTACGTTCGCGGCGGCCCTGCAGTGCACCGTCGACGCCGGATGTGGTCGGTGCCAGGGCTGCCATACGACACTCGCGGGCACCCACGCCGACGTGAAGCTGGTCGTGCCCGAGGGGCTTTCGATCTCGGTCGCGGAGATGCGTGCGCTGGTGCAGGCCGCCGCGCGCAGGCCCACGACGGGGCAATGGCAGATCGTGATCATCGAGGATGCCGACCGGTTGACGGAGGGCGCGTCGAACGCGCTGCTCAAGGCCGTGGAGGAGCCGCCCGAACGCACGGTGTTCCTTCTGTGCGCCCCGTCGGACCACCCTGACGACATCAGCGTCACCATTCGGTCGCGGTGTCGCTCGGTGAACTTGCGGACGCCTTCACCGCGGTCGATCGCCACCGTGCTCGTCGAACGCGACGGTATAGACCCGGAACGGGCTCGGTGGGCGGCGTCGGTGTGCGGTGGTCACGTGGGGCGGGCCCGCAGGCTGGCCACTGACGAGAACGCCCGCGCCAGGAGGGAGGCGGTGCTGCGTATTCCGCTCGGCTTGCGTCGCGCCGAGGACGTGTTCCGCTGCGCCGACGAGCTGATCACAACGGCCGAGGCCGACGCCACCGAGACGAGTAAGGCCCGGGACGAGGCGGAACAGGACGCGTTGCGCACCGCGATGGGATCCGGCGGCACGGGCAAGGGAGTCGCCGGGGCGAAGCGTGCGGCCGACGCGGCCGTCCGCGCTCTGGAGAAGAAGCAGAAGTCCAGGGCGACGCGGACGCAGCGGGACACGCTCGATCTCGCCCTCGTGGACCTCGCGGGTTTCTACCGTGACGTGCTCGTGTTGTCGAGTGGTTCGGACGCGGCGTTGAATCACCCCGACGTCGCCGAACAGGCGGCGGAGGCTGCCCGGCAGTGGACCCCCGCGTCGACACTGCGGCGGCTGGAAGCGGTGCTGGCCTGTCGCGACGCCATCGCCTGGAACGTCAAGCCCCGAATCGCCGTGGAAGCCATGCTCACGACCCTCCGCGAGGGCTGACGCCCCCACCGTGTCCGCAGTTTGCGTAGCTGTGTCCGCAGCCTGTGTAGTCCGGTGCACACCACAGGGTGAGTGCCCGGGTCACCCCGGCGCGCTGCCGAGGTGACCCGGGTTCGTCATTCCCCTCGGGAGTGGGGTGACGGTTTCACCGGGGCGGGCTCACGGTGTCTGCGGTTGGGCAGTGCCGCTACCAACACCACGCCGACCAGCAACATCACCGTCCCGCTCCAGAACAGCGGAACAGCCGAGTACGCGGCGTTGGTCTGTGCCAGCTTGGTGGGCGCGCCGGACGGATCGGAGTCCGCGGGCTCATTGGCTATCGGCTGAGGCGATGCGGCGGCGGGTTGGGAGCAGTCGACTCCGCCCTCGGGGGCGTACGCGCTCGCGCTCTGTTCTCCCAGGGACACCTGGGCCAACGCCGACGGCAGCTTCGAAGCCAGGCTGTCGGGCAGCAGGTTCCTCAGTCTGTCGGTGGGCAATACCCGCACGTCGAGCAGCCGCGCGACCGCCGACACCTGGTGCCCGGCGAACGGTTCGCTCACCGTCTGTGCCTTCTCGTCGAGTTCGGCGATGCTCAGGCGCAGCACGCCGATATCGAGCACGTGGTCCGCGGCTTTTTCCGACAGGGTGGTGACGCTGCCGTCGACTTTCTCGGCCGCATCGCCCACAACGGGCGTGTTCTTGACGTCCTCGTAGCCGGGGATGTCCTTCAGACTGGGTTTCGGAAGACCGACGGGAATGTCGGCCGTGGGGTTGGCGGCGTCGAGCTCGAACAGGACCTTGCCGTTGCGTTCGACCGCCAGGACGGGTGCTGTGTAGTCGACGGTGGACGTCTCGGCGTCGCCTGTGGACACCACTCGCAGTGTCGGCTGGCTCGTGACCTTGACGGTGAGCCCGAGAGGGGTGCCCTTCAGGATGTCGATCCGCCCACCCTGGAGCGTGGAAACGGCTTCGACTCCTTTGTGGTCCTTGCCGTCGGTGCCTTCGACGTCCATCAAACGCACCACCGAGCGGGTCGTCAGCGCCTTGTCAACGCTGACGAGCGAGCCGGTGCCGTCGGAGTTCGGTTTGCCCTGGCCGGAGAGCAGCCCTCCGAGGTTGGCCAGTGAGCCGGGCAGTTCCCGCAGGGCGGAACCGAGTTCACCGCCGGCCTGGGTGGCGCGGTTGGTGTCCGGCATCGTCGGGATGATGTTGACCAGCGAGAGGCTTGCCGCCGTCGTGCCGGCGTCGGCGATCGTGCCGTCGCCGACGCACGGTCCGCTGGTCTCGCTCCAGCGGGCGTGGGCTCTGCCTTCGAGAGCGCTCACGTTGGCCAGGGGATTATCGGGCGCCTTCAGGCCCGTGGAGAGAGCTTTGTTGTTGTCGGGCAATGCCGTCTGAACCGCCGAGCCGGGGGTCTGCGGGGTGTGTCCCGCGACGGACAACCCGAGCGGAGAGGCCTCGGCGATGGCACGCTCGTGTGCCAGGTACGACTCGGAGTCGGCGCCCGCGTAGGACAGCCCCACGCCCCCTTCCAACACGGACTGCTTGGGCAGGGGCTGTTCGCCGGGTAGGACGGCGTCGGCCTCCATGGCCTCGGGCAGTAGGCGGAGTACGCCGAGTGCGGTGCTGGCCTCGGCGATGACGCGACCGTTCGGCTTGCCCTCCTCCGAGAACGGGGGCTGGCCGTCCTCGGCCGGTTCGGGTTCCGGGGTCGTCGGGATGGTCTGGCCGGCGGCCGGCCCGGCTGACAACACCAGCATCGCGGCCATCACGGGCAGAGTCAGGACGCGGAGACGGCGTCGGCGCATGCGAGAAGTCCTCCCAGTAGCCATGAGCCGGCGCGGTGGGCGCCGGTGTCACTGCTTGATCAACGACATCGGCCCCCGCCAGTGACGCTTGAAATCGAATCGCTATACTCGTAGGCAGCCGGGTACGCCCGCGCCGCCTTAGCTCAGTCGGCCAGAGCGGCTCACTCGTAATGAGCAGGTCGGGGGTTCGAGTCCCCCAGGCGGCTCTGTTTGCAAGAGGTCCCTTCCACGGGTATGGAAGGGACCTCTTTTTCGTCGGCCCGCCGGGCGAGATCGTTAAGGTGTGCCCCATGCCGATGTTCGCCTTCGAGGGCGTAAGCCCCACCGTGCACCCGGAAGCCTGGATCGCCCCTACCGCGACGTTGATCGGGGATGTCGTCGTGGAGAAGAACGCCTCGGTGTGGTACGGGGCGGTGTTGCGAGGCGACTTCGGGCGCATCGTCGTCCGTGAGGGCGCCAACATTCAGGACAACACGGTCGTGCATGTGAACGACGGAGTGTGCGAAGTCGGTCGCAACGCCACGATCGGGCATTCCTGCATCGTCCACGACTGCACGATCGGTGAGCAGGCGCTGGTGGGCAACGGGTCCATCGTGCTCGACAAGGCCGTTGTGGGTACGCGGAGCCTGGTCGCGGCCGGAGCCACCGTCACACCCAACACCCGGGTGCCCGACGAGACGATCGCCAAGGGCAGCCCGGCGAAGGATTTCACTCCACTCACCGACACGGCGAAGGTGTGGGTGGATCACAACGCCGAGGTGTACCGAGCGCTGGCGCGCAGGCACGCAGAGGGCATCGAACAGCTGTAAGGCGTTTTCACAAAAGGAACGAAACCACAAAAAGGAGGGTCACGTCGGCTGCGACGTGACCCTCCTTTTCACACTTCGGTGCGCGAATTCGGCTCGCGCTCACACCTCGGTGGTCTGTTCCTTCTTCTTCTCCAGCTCGGCGGCGTGGCGCTCGTAGGAACGCTGGATCTCGGCCTCGGCCTCCGCGCGGCTGACCCAGGTCGAGCCCTCGACGCTCTTGGCGGGCTCCAGGTCCTTGTAGACCTGGAAGAAGTGTTCGACCTCGAGCTTGTGGAACTCGTTCAGGTGGTGGATGTCCCGCAGGTGTTCCATGCGCGGGTCGTCGGAGGGCACGGCCAACACCTTGTCGTCCGGGCCTTTCTCGTCGGTCATGCGGTACATGCCGATGGCCCTGCACCGGATCAGGCAGCCGGGGAATGTCGGTTCCTGCACGATGACGAGAACGTCGAGCGGATCGCCGTCCTGGCCCAGCGTGTCGTCGATGAACCCGTAGTCGGCCGGATACTGGGTGGCCGTGAACAGGGTGCGGTCAAGCCTGATGCGCCCTGTCTCATGGTCCATCTCGTACTTGTTGCGTTCCCCCTTGGGGATTTCGATCGTGACGTCGAACTCCACGCCGTCCTCGCTGACTCGTCTCTCGCGCCGCTGCTTATCCGGGCGGCTCATATGTGATCAATTTCGGTCGTCATTAGTGTGGACCACGTAGCGGGTACGTGGGGCACTGATGGTGTCAAATGTGACGTCTGCCCCCTTGACTGTAAGGAGGGGCTTTGCCAGGCACTGGAGGCGGTTCGGGTCCTAGATGGCCATCGGCCGACCATGATCCCGACAATTCCGACTCCTCGACACGTCAGACAACCGACAAGATGAGGATTCCCGCGAATTACGCGAGCAATCCCCAGGATCATCCCACGGTACGGGTGCACGCATCCTTCCCGCAGCCGGTGGAGGGTCGGGGGGAGGGTCAGCCGGCTCCGGAATCGGAGGACGGGGGTTGGCCGTCCTCGCACGCGCACGAACAGGAGTGGCCTTCCCAGCAGGCGGATGATCACGTCTGGCCCACCTCGCAGCCGGAGGACGTCGACCTCTCGCCACGTCCCGCCGACCCTCAGCCGCGGTCCCCGGCCTCGTCGCAGGTGTCACAGAAGTCACAGTCACCACGGTCACCACAGTCACCGCAGGCGCCTCAG
>JAJYTH010000139.1 GCA_021793175.1 Actinomycetes bacterium | reverse complement strand
TTCCGATCTCACCACGTGCCCCGCGGTGAGTGTGTGCCGGAACCGTCGCGAGGAGGTGCCGGTCTTGCGGATGTCCACTTCGAACGTGCCGTCTCCCCGGGGGCGCACGGCCGTCGCCGTGGTCAGCGGGATGACCTTGGCACCGTTGCGCTCCGCGAGGTACAGATAGTTCTTCACCAGCGTGTTCTTCGCGCCGACACGGCACCCGGTCATGCAGGAGCCGCATTCGGTGCACCCCGTCCGATCGGGTCCGGCACCCCCGAAGTAGGGGTCCGACACCGTACGACCGGGCTTTCCGAAGTACACACCGACCGGCGTCGGGTGGTAGCTGTCCTCCACCCCCATGTCGGCGGCGACCTTGCGCATCACCTTGTCCGCCGGCGTCACCGTGGGGTTGGTGACCACGCCGAGCATGCGGGAGGCCTGGTCGTAGTGCGGGGCGAGCTCGTCCTCCCAGTCGGTGATGTGCGCCCACTGCCGGTCGGTGTAGAACGGCTTCAGCGGCCGGTACAGCGTGTTCGCGTAGACGAGCGAGCCCCCGCCGACGCCCGCTCCCGCCAGCACCATGACGTCCTTGAGCAGGTGGACGCGCTGGATGCCGAAGCAGCCGAGACTCGGCGCCCACAGGTAGCGGCGCAGATCCCAGGAGGTCTTGGCGAATTCGTCGTCGGCGAACCGGCGACCGGCCTCGACGACGGCGACGCGATACCCCTTCTCGGTCAATCGCAGAGCGGCGACACTGCCGCCGAAGCCCGAACCGACGACTACGACGTCGTAGTCCACAGAGTAGGTGTTACGCCCAGTCACAGGTAAGAGCGTAGACCGGGCGGACCTTCCTGACCAGAGTAAGTTATCGCCCGGTTGCCCTGGGTCGCGTGCTCAGGCGCGCACGGTCAGCTCGACCCGCTGGAACTCCTTCAAATCGGAGTAGCCCGTCTTGGCCATCGCACGACGGAGAGCGCCGAAGAGGTTCACCACGCCCTCCGGATCGGACGACGGACCGTGCAGTAGAGTCTTGAGATCCACGTCACTGTTCGGCCCCGGTGCCACGCGCGAACGCGGCAACGACGGGTGCGCGGCGGCCGCCGTCCAGTACAGCCCCTTGCCCGGCGCCTCGCGCGTCGCCGCGAGCGGGGCACCCAACATCACGGCGTCCGCTCCGCACGCGACGGCCTTGGCGATGTCACCACTGCGCGTCACACCACCGTCGGCGAGCACGTGCACATACCGCCCACCCGTCTCGTCCAGGTAGTCACGGCGCGCGGCGGCAGCGTCGATGACGGCGGTCGCCATCGGCACCCCGATTCCGAGCACCCGATCCGTGCTCGTCACCCCCGGCGCGTGTCCGTGACCGACGATCACCCCGGCCGCGCCGGTGCGCATCAGGTGCATGGCCGTGCGGTAGTCGCTGACCCCACCGGCGATCACGGGAACGTCCAGCTCGGAGATGAACTCCTTGAGGTTCAGCGGGTCGTCATCGCGGGCCACGTGCTCCGCGGACACAATCGTGCCCTGCACCATCAGCACCTCGACGCCCGCGCTCAACAGTGTCGGCGTCAACTCGGCGGCGTGCTGCGGACTGACCCGCGCCGCCACCGTCACCCCCGAGTCACGCACCGTGCGGATGGCCTCGGTCAACAGTTCCGGCTGAATCGGCGCCGAATGCAATTCCTGCAGCAACGCGCCGAGCTCGGCCCAGTCGGCACCCTTACGCGCCAGGTCCACCACCCGTGCCAGCGCCTGCTCCGCATCGGCGTGCCGGGCCCACAGGCCCTCGGCGTTGAGCACACCGAGACCGCCGAGCTTGCCGATCGACACCGCCGTGTCGGGCGACACCACGGCATCGGTCGGGTGGGTCACCAGCGGCAGGTCGAACCGGTAGGCATCGATCTGCCAAGAGGTGGACACGACCTTCGACGAGCGCGTACGCCGTGACGGCACGATGTCGATGTCGTCGAAGTCGTAAGCCCGTCGTGCCGTCCGGCCCATGCCGATCTCGACCAGATCCCGCACGTGAAGTCCCTTCTGTTCCCGACCAGCGAGGTCGCCGTAAGAGGTCGTCGAAAAATGTGAGTCACGAAAGCGGTGGGAGTCACCGACCGCTCACAAAACACCGTGCCGGCGCGAAGCGGTCCGCACCGAGCTACCTGGTGGTGTAGTTGGGGGACTCCACGGTCATCGTGACGTCGTGAGGGTGGCTCTCCTTCAGCCCCGCGGCGGTGATCCGCACGAGCTGGGCTTTCTGCAGCTCCGCGATGGTGGACGCACCCGCGTACCCCATCCCCGAGCGCAGACCGCCGACGAGCTGGTGCACCACCCCGGCCAACGGGCCACGGAACGGGATCCGGCCCTCGATCCCCTCGGGCACGAGCTTGTCCTCGGAGAGCACGTCGTCCTGGGCGTAACGGTCCTTGGAGTACGACCGCCTACCACCGCGCGACTGCATCGCACCGAGCGAACCCATGCCGCGATAGGTCTTGTACTGTTTGCCGTTGACGAGGATCAGCTCACCGGGCGCCTCTTCCGTACCGGCCAGCAGGCTGCCCAGCATCACCGACGACGCACCCGCCGCGATGGCCTTGGCGATGTCACCGGAGTACTGGATGCCGCCGTCCCCGATCACGGGCACACCGGCGGGGCGACACACCTTGTCCGCCTCGTAGATGGCGGAGATCTGCGGAACACCGACACCCGCCACCACGCGCGTGGTGCAGATGGAGCCCGGCCCCACACCGACCTTGACCGCGTCGGCACCCGCGTCCACGAGCGCCTGCGCGCCCGCCCGCGTGGCGACGTTGCCGCCCACGACGTCGACGGTGTCACCGAGTTCCTTCTTCAACCTGGAGACCGTCTCCACGACCGCCCGCGAATGCCCGTGCGCCGTGTCGACCATGAGCACGTCGACACCCGCGTCGACCAGGGCCATCGCCCGCTGGTGCCCGTCCTCGCCCACGCCCACGGCCGCGCCGACGAGGAGACGGCCATCCGAGTCCTTGGACGCGAGGGGGTACTGCTCGGTCTTGGCGAAGTCCTTCACCGTGATGAGGCCGCGGAGCTTGCCGTCACCGTCCACGATCGGCAGCTTCTCGACCTTGTGGCGACGCAGCAGACCCAACGCCGCGTCGGCGGTGACGCCCACCTGCGCCGTCACCAGCGGCGCCTTGGTCATCACCTCGCTCACGGGCTTGCTGTAGTCGACCTCGAACCGCATGTCACGGTTGGTGATGATGCCCACGAGCGTTCCCGAGGCGTCGGTCACCGGCACACCCGAGATACGGAACCGCGCGCACAGCTCGTCCACCTCGGCCAGCGTGTCGTCCGGGGAACACGTGACCGGATCGGTCACCATCCCCGACTCCGACCGCTTCACGATCTCCACAGCCTGTGCCTGCGTCTCGATCGGCAGGTTCCGTTGCAACACGCCGAGCCCACCCTGCCGGGCCATGGCGATGGCCATACGCGCCTCGGTCACGGTGTCCATCGCGGCGGACACCAGCGGAATGTTCAACCGGACGTTGCGCGTCAGATTCGTGCTCGTGTCCACGCCACTCGGGATCACGTCCGACTCGGCGGGCAACAGCAGCACGTCGTCGAACGTCAGACCCAGCATCGCGAACTTTTCCGGGGCACCGCCGGCCTCGCCCTGTTCTGAGGGCGCCAGACCTGTGTACACGGTGTCACTCATCATAGGTGGGGCTGACCTTCCTCGGCGGGATTGAACCGTTCAGACGGATATGCGGACCTGTTAGCGATGGTATCTGGACGCACCCCGGGGATGGCCCGGTACCGTGCTGGATCGTGCCACACGAAGTGTTGCCCCCGGATCCGTTCGCTGACGACCCGAACGACCCCGCGAAGGAGTTCGCGGCCCTCGACGAGCCCCCGGCGGAGCCGCTGAGTCCGGAAGAGCGGTCCGAACTGCTCACGGACTTGTCGGACCTCACCGTCTACCAGGCGTTGCTGGAGCCACGTGGCATCCGAGGCATCGTCGTGGACTGTATGGAATGTGAGCAGCCGCATTATCACGATTGGCATCTGCTCCGCGCCAGCCTCGAACAACTGTTGGCAGACGGACAAATGCGTCCACACGAGCCGGCCTACGACCCCAACCCCGCGTTCTACGTCACGTGGGAGTACTGCCGAGGGTTCGCGGACGGCATCACCGCCACCGAGAACGAGAACGCTCGGTAACCAGCACCAGCCAGCACACCGACATTCCGATACATGAAAACGCCCTCCTCTCGAGGAGGGCGTTTTCGTATTTCTCCTCGACCGATCCCTCAGCCGGTCGAATCGGACGTGGTGCTCGACGTGTCGGACCGGCTGTCCGACTCCTCGGTCGGGCTCTCCTCGGGCGTCGTGGTCGGCGTCGTTGGTTCCGTCGACGGCGTCGAGGGCTCCGTGGTGGGGATCGACGACGTCTCGTCCAGCTCCGGCGGCACGTCGTCCTGCGAGGACTCCTCCGGCGTGTCCGTCGTCGTGGACGTCCGCGATTCCTGCGAGCTCGACGAGGTATCGGACGACGAGGCGGGCGGCGCGTGCTCCGGCTGCTCCGCCTGGCCCGGCTGGTCGAGCTGCGCCAGCAACTCCATGTGCCGGGCCCGCAGCCGTGCCAGCTCGTCCTCTCCCGTCACCTTCTCCAGCGCGGCCTCGGCTTCCTCCAGCGCGCGGCGGGCATCTCCGTAGCGCTCCTGCGCTATAGCGAGGTCCGCGGCGTCGAGGTCGGTACGCACCGACGCCGCTGCCTCCACCGACCGCGCGTGGTCGGAGTACAGGACCTTGCTCAGGCCCCACAACGTGTCACCGGGCTCGGCGCCGCGGGCGGCCAGAGCGGTTCCGGTGAAGCCGATGGCCAGCACGGCGGCCGCGGCGGCGACGGGCACGAGCATGCGCCGACGCCGTCCACGCCCCCTCGCGTTGCGTGCCATGACCGCGGTCTTCACGGTCGTCACGGCCGACTGCGTGTCCACGAGCTCGGGGATGGCCTCGCTGTCCACGTCGCGACGCCACGCCAGCAACAACGCGCTGAGTTCCTGATCCCCCAGTTCGTCGCCGACCTTGGAGTCGGCGGCACCGAGCGCGTCGAGCAGGGCGTCGTCCGCCTGGATCGCAGACAGGTCCATCATCTCGGCGTCCTCCCCCGCGGAGGAGGACTGAGCGCAGTGGCTCGTATCGGCCGAATCAGCCGATTCAGTCGGTTCAGCCGATTTGGCTGATTCGGCTGACCCCTTGTCGGCCCCCGGACCGTCGATGCCGAATTCGGTTTCGTGGTTGTCGCCGCTTACACCGTCGCGTTCCGTCATCAGACCACCTCCTCAGCGGCCAGCGCCTTGCGCAGCCGCGCGAGGGCGCGATGCTGGGCGACCCTCACCGCCCCGGGCGTCGATCCGACAGCTTCCGCGGTCTCCTCGGCGGATAGACCGACCACCACTCGCAACACCACGATCTCGCGTTGTTTCTCCGGCAGCACCTGCAACAACTGCGACATCCGTTCGTTCAACTCGCCCCGCAGAGCACGCTGCTCCGGGCCGATGTCACCTTCGATGTCGTCCGGTACCTCGGCGACCGGCTCCGCGCGGTTGCGGGATGCCGCCCGGTGCGCGTCGGCGACCTTGTGCTGGGCGATCCCGTAGACGAAAGCCAGGAAGGGGCGACCCTGGTCACGGTACGAAGGCAACGCCGTGAGCACCGCGAGACACACCTCCTGGGCTACGTCGTCCGCCGACGTGAACGAACGTTCCTGCCTGCCAACCCTGGCGCGGCAGTACCGCACCACAAGGGGACGGATAGCGGCCAGCAGCCGTTCGACTGCCTGAGGATCACCCTCGACAGCGGCGGCGACCGACTCGTCCAGCCCATCCCCCACGTTGGTCATCGCAGACAACAGCCCCGGTGTTACGTCTAGGCGTGCAAAAACAACGGCGCGCGACTGTCGAGACGATCGCCCTCACGCCGGTGACACCTACCGTACCTGCCGGTACCCCCTGATTTCGTCGCTGGTCGCCCTGCGGGCGTTTCCGCCACGCAGCCTGCGGCGAGAAACCCTACCGCACCGGCCACCCCTTCGATGATCATCACCTCGGTGACCGCCGGTTCCGTGGCGGCAGTGCGCTGAACGGAAACGGACTTTCGGGTCGGTCGATACACAATGCAACACGCCACACCGGAACAACCGGCGTGGCGTGTTCGGGGACCGGGGACGCGAGGGTTCGAGTCGGGTCCGCTCATTCAGGCGACGAGACCGCGTCGGAAACCGTGGGCGACAGCCTGGGCACGGTCTCGCACGCCGAGCTTGCGGAACAGTCGACGGGCGTGGGTCTTCACCGTGTCCTCGGACAGATACAGCTCACGGCCGATCTGACCGTTGCTCTTGCCCTGGCTCATCCCACGCAGCACCTGGAGTTCCCGCTCGGTGAGCTGGACTCCGGGATCGGACGGTTGCCTAGGCGCCGGTACGGACGTGCTGGCGAGTGTGTGTGCGAGCGCGGCGACGAGTTCCGGGCGAGAGGCGTCCCACCTCAAGTAGCCCCGAGCTCCACCGGCGATGGCCGCGGCGATACTGCCCGCGTCGTCAGGGGCGCCGAACACGATCACGTTCGCCTGCGGGTTGGCCGACACCAGACGCCGAGTGGCCTCCACGCCGGTCGGCACGGCACGCTGCGTACCCACGAGCACGACATCGACCGGCTGCCTGGAGTACCGGGCAAGCAACTCGTCACCGTGCGCTACGCAGTCGATGCGACTGACGCCGGGAACAGCGGACATCACGCGGGTAAGCCCTTCGCGAACACTGCGTCG
>JAJYTH010000029.1 GCA_021793175.1 Actinomycetes bacterium | reverse complement strand
GTCGGCGATGCGCAATGCCAGCTCGTGCGCCTGCTGGGTCTGTTGTTCGGTCAGTCCGGGTGCGGGAGCGAGGACCTCGGTGTTGATGCCGTCCTGCTGCACGGTCTGCACCACGGGCCACACCGCGCCCTGCCCGTACGGGGATCGGGCCACCAGTGCGGACAGCTCCCGGCGCATCTCGACCTTCGTCTCCACCAGCAGTGACGTGCCCGCGTCGAGCAGTTCGGGCACCAGCGCTCGCGCCTCGTCGGGCGAGGCGACCATCCACACACCGCGGCCGTCGTAGCCACCGGTGGCGGCCTTGAGCACGACGGGCCAGGCGTGGGCCTCCCCGAACTTGAGCACGTCGTCGACACCGGTGACCGCCACGAAAGCCGGTACCGGAATGCCGTGGGCGGCCAATCGCTCGCGCATCAGGAGTTTGTTCTGCGCGAACGCGAGCGCGGACGGTCCCGGTCGCACCACGACCCCCTCCGATTCGAGGGCCGCCAGGTGCTCGCCGGGCACGTGCTCGTGGTCGAACGTCAGGACATCGACGTCACGCGCGAACGAGCGCAACGCCTCCAGGTCGGTGTGGTGCCCGAGGACGACGTCACCCGCTACGAGGGTGGCGGAATCGTCCTCGCCGATGGCGAGCACGCGCAACGACTGGCCGAGGCCGATGGCCGCCTGGTGGGTCATCCTGGCGAGCTGGCCGCCACCCACCATGCCCACGACGGGCAGTCCTGTTCGGGTGTCCATGATGAATCCAGACTAAAGGGGTTCATTCGGGGCGCGCCGAGCGACCGCCTGCTCCGGCCCCCGCCGTGGACGCCTGCCTACGCCGGGTCAACCACCGGATACCGAGCGCCGCCGCCAACGCCACCGGCACCAGCAGATAGGCGCTGCCCAGCACGAACTGCCAGACCTCCCAGTGCAGTTCGAGATTGCGGCCGTTGGGCAGCACCAGCAACACGCAGCTGACGAACACGACGGTCACGAAACCGGCCAGCACCCAGCTCCGCCGCGCCGTGGCGGGGGTGGTCCGCGGCAAGCGGGCCACGAGCGCGACGATGAGCGGCACCGCCCACACCCAGTGGTGGGACCACGACACGGGCGAGACCAGCAGCGCGTAGAACGCCGTGACCAGCAACGCGTACAGGTGCTGTCCGCGCCGGTGGAAGCGCAGCATCATCCAGACGGCGAACGGTGCAAGCAACACACCGATGCCGATCGCCGCCGTGGAGGCCCACGGAGCCAGGTCGGTGGCCCGGTTCAGCAGGCCGTTGAGCGACTGGTTGCTCGCCCAGTGCATGGGGCCGATCCGCCCCTGGTTGAACACCGTGTGCGTCCAGAAGCGCGTGGCGTCGGCGGGCACGATCGCGAACATCAACGCCTGGAGCCCCGCGAACGTGCCCAACGCCCTCGCGGCGTCCCATTTCCTGCCGGTGAACAACAGGTGCGGGATGAAGATGAGCGGGGTGAGTTTGACGGCCGCGGCCACACCCACGAGCACGCCGCCCCATCGGCTGTCCCGGCGGCACAGCACCAGCACGTCCACCATGACCAGGGCCATCAGGATGATGTTGATCTGGCCGAGGAAGATCGTGCGCCACACGGGTTCCAACCCGAAGAACACGATCGTGAAGATCAGCGTGGCTCGCGCGGGCGAGGCCCAGCGCGGCAACTCGCCGGCGAGGCGGGGCAACGACGCGATCGTCACCCGAACCACCAGAGCCAGCGCCAAAAACGACACGGCCGAGACCACACCCCATGCGACCTGCACGGGGAAGAACGCCAGCGGTGTGAACAGCAGCGCCGCCGCGGGCGGGTAGGTAAACGGCAGCAACGCCCACCACGGTTCGGAGCCGAGGGTGTCACCGGCGTAGAGCGGCTCGCCCTGCAGCAGCGTCAACGCACCGGCGCGGTACACGGCGCTGTCGACACCCAGCCGCCAGTCGAACACCCAGCCCAGCACACCCGCCACCAGGGCGAGGACGGGCAGCGCCGAAAGCAGAGCCACCGAGCGTGGCCGGACGGACAACCTGCCGAGCGACTCCCTCAACGACAGGTGTCTCTCACCGTCTGTCGCACGATTCCGAGTACCGGTGGTGGTGGACAAGGCGCATCACCACTCGTCACACATCGGCTGCCTCACGGACACAAGGAAATCACGGAACGGCATACCACGTGGCGGCAGCCCCGAAAGGGCGTGACAGCGGCCCGGTCGCAACCCGCGATCCGGCCTTTCCACCGAAGGCGTGAAGGCAGGCATCACGCTTTCGGAACCGCCGGACCCAAGGCAAGCTCCCTTCGGGCGAGTCCGTCAGACTGGCCGCACCCACAGCCGAGGTTCCCAGTCGGGGAGAAAGGACAACCGTGGCCACCGACTCCGCGAGTCCACACGGTCGCAGCGACGCGGACCTGATCGCGTCGGTCCGCGCGGGCAGGATCGAGGAGTACGGCGCCCTCTACGAACGCCACGTGGAGGCCGCCGACAGGTTGGCCCGACAATTGTGCCCGGACCGGGGGTCGGCGGACGACGTCGTGGCGGAGGCATTCGCGACGGTGCTCGACACGCTCCGCGAGGGCAGGGGGCCGGACAGCGCTTTCCGCGTCCACCTGCTGGCCACGGTACGGACCACGGCCGAAGGCCGGGCGAGGAAGACACGCCTGGGAGCGGGACCGGCGGCGCCGGCGGTGTCCGCGCCTTCCTCGACCGACCACGCGGCCGGGGCCTGGGGGAATCCGACG
Organism: Actinomycetes bacterium; assembly: GCA_021793175.1. GTDB lineage: Bacteria > Actinomycetota > Actinomycetes > Mycobacteriales > Pseudonocardiaceae > Saccharomonospora. The sequence goes on along the minus strand of JAJYTH010000029.1, from coordinate 32,548 downwards.
CACCCGGCACAGCCGGAGTATCTGGAACGCAGTCTCGTCGCTCGGGCGTTCTCCCGGCTGCCCGAACGCTGGCAGGTCGTGCTGTGGCACACGGTGATCGAGCGGGAGTCGCCGTCGGACGTGGCCCCGCTGCTCGGGTTGTCCCCCAACACCGTGTCGGCCCTGGCCTATCGCGCCCGCGAGGCACTGCGGCAGGAATGTCTCCAGGCCCATCTGGCCGAGACGTCGGCACGTCGGTGCCGGGCCACGGCAGCCAAGCTCGGCGTGTGGGCCCGGGACGGGCTGTCGATACGGGAACGGGCGCAGGTGGAACAGCACCTCGACCACTGTGCTCGTTGCCGGGCGCTCGCGGACGAACTGGCGGACATCAACGCCTCCCTGCGCGGTGTCGTGGCTTTCCTCGTGCTGGGCGGGGCGGCGTTCGGCTACCTCGCCGCAGGCGGAGGAGCCCAGGCCGCCGAGGAGACCTCGGCCGTGCCGACGGGACCACGGCATTTCCTCGGAGTCGCCGTGTCCGGAGTCGCGCTGGCCACAGCCGTCGCCGTCGCGTTGACCGCGGGCGGAGTCGGTGGCGCGCCGGTGGCGCAGCACTCCGCGGACCCCGTTGCCGAGCCGCAGTCCCCACCGGCGACGCCGTCGGCGCCATCGGTGCCGTCACCGCCGTCACCGTCCACCGGACTGCCGTCCCCACAGCCGTCGTTGCCCTCGCTTCCGGCCCCTCGGCCGGAAGCGGGCTCGTATCAGCCGTCGCGGCCTTCCGACGTGATTCCTCCCGTGCCGCTACCGCCCCCGGCTCGGGGTGACACGGAGCCCGAGGAATCCGAGACTCCACCGCCTGCTTCTCCGCCGGATCCCGGTGCCGGTGTCGGGGACGACATGGCCCCGCCACCGAGCCCTCGGATCACGGCGTCGGTTCCCGAGGACGGGGTCGAGGTGTACGCCGACGGCGAGGCCGCGGAACTCGATATCACCGTCCGCAACGACGGCGATGCCACGGCGCAGGACACCGTCGTGGCACTGACGCTGCCCGACGGTGTCACGGCCGTCGACGCCCCCGACGACGAGAACGACGAGAACAACGAGGACGGGGGTGACGACGAGGACAGCAGCGAGAACAGCGGAGACGGCGCGGACGAGGACACTCAACTCGCCGTCGAGGTCACATCCGGTTCCGCCGACGGAACCGCTCGGAGCACGGGCACGGACTCGGCCACGGTGAGCACGGTGCGAAAGGTCGACACCGACTCGCCCACCGACTCGCCCGAGGTGAAGCCGGACGTGGACTGCCCCGCAGGGGAAGGCACGGTCGACTGTGTCCTCGCCGACGAACTCGGCCCGGACGAATCGGCACTGCTGCGATTCCGTATCGCGGCCTCCTCCACGGCCGCCTCGGGCGAAGCCACCGGAACGGTGACCGCGACGGGCGCCGACCCCGCTCGTTTCACTGTTCCGATCACCGTCGAACAGGACAACGCGGACCTCGACGTCTCTGCCGTTGGTAAGTACCTGTTCGTCGAACTCCGCAACGACGGTGTTCGGACCGCCGAGGCGGCGTTGACCCTGACCGTACCCGCGGAGGTTCTCACCACTCACCGCCTGGAGTGCAAGACCATGCCCGGCGGCAACGAAGACGACGACGGCGACAACGAAGACAACGGCGACTCGTTGCGGTGTGAGTCCCACCGTCCCCTCGAACCGGGTGAGACCACACGCCTGTGGACCCGTCTCCCCCGCTCGCACGACGCGGACACAGTGACGATCACCGGCACGGTCGGTGACGACACCGTCTCGCGGACGGTCGAGTCGACCTCGCCGCTGCCCGAGCCGCCCGAAGCCACCCGCCCCGACGTGCCCGACACCGACGATCCCTCCACGGAGACCACCCAACCCGAGCCGAATCCCACCACGCCCGGCTCGACCCCGGAGAACCCGGAGAACACGGAAGTCACGGAGAGCGGGGAAGGCGAAAAGGGCGTGGCCGACACAGCGACCACCGTGACCTCGGCGTCGAGCACCGCGCCCGAACGACACGCATGGTCATCGCTCGGTTCCCAACTGCGGGAGTGGTTGTCCAGGAGTGCCGGGCGGCGTATTCGACCACGTCAAACTGCGTAGACTCCCGGCGTGGCCATCGTCGAATCCGTTCTCGCTCGCGTGCCCGAACCGCTGCGCTCGGTGCTGGTGAAACACCGGGAACTGCTGAAGTTCGCGGTGGTCGGCAGCACGACATTCGTGGTCGACAACGGCATCTGGTACCTGCTGAAGCTCACCATCCTGGCCACGAAACCGACCACGGCCAAGGCCATCGCGATCATCATCGCGGTCATCGTGTCCTACGTGCTGAACCGTGAGTGGTCGTTCCGAACCCGAGGTGGTCGCGAACGCGCACACGAGGCCACACTGTTCTTCCTGGTCAGCGGCGTGGCCGTCGCGATCAACCTGGTCCCGCTCTACATGTCGCGGTACGTGCTGAACCTGGAGGTACCGCACGTGTCGCTGTTCGTGCAGGAGGTCGCCGACTTCGCCAGCGGGTCGGTCATCGGCATGCTGTTGGCGATGGCGTTCCGTTTCTGGGGCTTTCGCCGCTGGGTCTTTCCCGACGAGCTGGGCCGGAAACGCCGCGAGGCGGCCACCGACGACACTTCCACGGCCACGGGCTCGCGGCGGTAGCCGACCGATCCCGAACCGGGTCTAGCGCGGCACCCGTTCGACGGGCCAGCTCACCCCGGCCACGTCGCTGGGCCTCGGCACCCGCAGAAAGAGGCTGAACGTCGCCGGGCGCCGCACCGACAGCTCCAACCGTCCCCCGTCGGCCTCGGCCAACGCCCGCGCCAACGCGAGCCCCACCCCCGTCGACCCGACACCGGAGAAACCGCGCTCGAACACGTGGGCCGCGAGATCGTCCGGGATACCCGTGCCCGCGTCCTGCACCTGAACCACCACGGTGTTGTCGCTGTTGTCGTTGTCCCCTCGGCGCGCGGTCACCGTCACCGGACCGGAGCCGTGCTTGATCGAGTTGTCGAGCAGCACGCCCAGGATCTCCTTCAACCGCCCCGGGGTGGCCCTGGCCCGCAGTCCTTCGGCGACCTTGAGTCGAAGCGTTCGGTTGCGCCGCCTGAACAGCTGTCGCCACTCGTCGACGACCTCGCTTAACAACTCGGACAGATCGACGGGTTCGGCACACACCTCGCTGGCGGCACGGGCGGCGGCCAACAGTTCGTCGAGCACCGCGGCCAGCCGGTCGGCCTGCTCCTGCGCCGCGCACGCCGACTCGGTGACCTCGGAGTCATGATGCGTGGTCAACGGTTCCAACCGCAGCTGCAACGCGGTCAGACGACTACGTAACTGGTGCGAGACGTCACCGACGAGCTGCCGTTCCCGCTGCACCAGCTGAGCCAACGCCGTGGCGGAGGCGTCGAGGGCGTCAGCCACCATGTCGAGCTCCGCCACCTCGTATCGGCGCTGGTCGGGACGGAAGTCACCACCGCCGAGCCGGGCCGCCCGATCGGCCACGTGCCGCAGCGGCTGGGCGAGCCTACGGGCGGTCACGGTCGCCACCACGGTGCCCGTGCCCACCGACAGCACCACCAACGACAGCACCGCGGCCGCCACCTGGGTCTGCTGCGTCCGCATCGGCTCGGCCGGGATGGCCAACCGCACGGTTCCGTTCTGGGCGATCGGCACCGTCTCGACGATCACATCGGGGCCCAGCTCTCGGCCGTACCACAACGACGGCGCATCCTGCCGGACGACCGTGAGATTGCCGTTCTTCGGCACGGCGGCCCGAACCGGGCCGAGGTCCAGTGAGCGACCGTCGGCCAACTGATCGTCGAAGATCGCCGCGATGCGTTGGGCGCTGGACGCCAGGTCCTCCCGAGTGAGGTTCTCCACGAGCAACCACGTGGTGATGCCGAGGGGAACACCGAGCGCGGCACCCGTCACGGCGACCGCGAGCAGGATCGCGAGCAGGATGCGGCGTCGCATGGCGTTCTAATCTGTGTTGAACCGGAACCCGACACCACGCACGGTGGCGATGCGCTCACTCCTCGGCCTGCGGCCCGGCTCGCCGGAGCGGGCCCGCGCGAGCTTGCGGCGCAACCACGACATGTGCATGTCGAGCGTCTTCGACGTCTTCGAGGTCTTCGGGTCGAGGTCGTTCCAGACCTCCGACAGGATCTCCTCCCTGCTGACGACCTGACCCGCCTTGGTCAGCAACACCCGCAACAGTTCGAACTCCTTGTTCGCCAACGCGACTTCACTGCCGTCCACGGTGACGACCCTGGCGCCGACGTCCATACGCACTCCGGCCGATTCCAACACCTCGGGCACTCGTCGGCGCAACAACGCACGGATACGGGCTAACAACTCGGCGAGACGGAACGGTTTGGCCACGTAGTCGTCGGCACCCGCGTCAAGACCCACGACGAAGTCCACCTCGTCCGTTCGGGCTGTCAACATGAGCACCGGCAACGCCTGGTCGGTCGCCCTCAGCCGCCGACATACCTCCAGTCCGTCCATGCCCGGCAGGCCCAGGTCCAGTACCAGTAAGTCAATCCGGTCCCGTGCCGCCGTGTCCAACGCCGACGGGCCGTCGGCGACGACCATTACCTCGTACCCTTCCCGACGCAGAGCGCGTGACAGGGGTTCGGCAATCGCCGGATCATCTTCGGCAAGTAGGACCACGCTCACCTTGCCAACCTTACGGCGCGCCGACATGAAACCATCGTGACCGTGTTGCGATACTCCGTTGACCTGGCGTTGGCCCAACGACTCGCCGACGCCGCCGACGCGATCACCACGACCCGTTTCCGTGCGCTCGACCTGAACGTCGACCGCAAACCCGACCGCACCCCCGTGACCGACGCCGACACGGCCGTCGAGGACACCGTGCGGGAGCTGCTCGCCACCGAACGTCCCGACGACGCGGTGGCGGGTGAGGAGCGCGGCGGCTCCGCCACGGCACCCGGCCGGGTGTGGGTGGTGGACCCCATCGACGGCACGAAGAACTTCCTCCGCGGCGTGCCCGTGTGGGCCACGCTCATAGCGCTGGTCGAAGACGGCGTCCCCGTGGTGGGCATGGTCAGCGCCCCGCTGCTGGGTCGCCGCTGGTGGGCCGCCGCCGGCGAGGGCGCGTGGGTACGGGACTCGGCCGATGAACGCCGGATCTCGGTGTCCCAGGTCTCGGCCCTGGAGGATGCGACGGTGTCCACCACCGACCTCGGTTCGTGGGTCGAGCACCACTCGCGGGAGGCCTACCTGCGGCTGGTGGACGCCTGCTGGGAAAGCAGAGCCTTCGGCGACTTCTGGCAGCACTGCCTCGTGGCCGAAGGGGCGCTCGACATCGCGATCGAACCGATCGTGAACCCGTGGGACGTCGCCGCCGTGCGCGTACTGGTGACCGAGGCGGGCGGCCGGTTCAGCGACCTGGACGGCACGCCCCGGTTCGACGGCGGATCGGCACTGTCCACCAACGGCGCCCTGCACGAGGAGGCGCTCGGCCTGGTCGGCGGCACTCCCGGCACGGCGTAGACGATCACGGCAGGACGCCGACGGCGCCCCTGGCGACCTGTGCCCACGCGAGTCGGCCGAACAGGTAGTGGCAGGCCACCTGCTCGTTGGAGAACCGTGCCCAGTCGTAGCGGTTGCCCTGTTCGCGCCAGAACACCTCCCACGTGGCCTCGCCACCACCGGGATCCTCGCTGCGAAGCAGGCACCAGGCGTTGTCGGCCTCGGCTCCGATCGAGACGACTTCCTCGGGAACGCCGACGGCGTCCAGCCAACGTTTGATCGACTCGGTGTTCATGCCCTCTCCTCGAACGTGATGTCCGCCAGGTAACCGAGAGCCACGAGTTCGGCCGCCGAGTACATCGCCCGGTAACGCACTCCGCCACCGGGTTGACCGAACCACGGCGCCGACACCGCCTTCCACACGGGAAGTTCCCGGAGCACCCGGTAGCGGCGGTAACCGCTGTCGAGCTGTGCCGGTGGGAGGCTGCGCTGCGGGAATCCGGTGCCGTCGGCGGCGAACACGCGACCGTACGCGGTACTGAACCGGTCGAGTACCGTGCCCTCCTCCAACACGACGGCCTCACCGGGTTCGTGACAACCCTCCGGGTGCTGTTCGGGCGTCGGCCACACATACTCGGGTCGTTCCCCGTCGCGTACGAGATAACGATGGTTCCACTCCGCCTCGGTCAGGCCGCCGAGCGGGTCGTACGTCTCGGTCATCCCGGCCGGAGGGCACGGCAGTACCTCGACGGGCGGCGGAGCCGGCTGGCGGCCCCCACCGCGCAGGATCGTCAACGCGTGTTCCGGGTCGATCGAGTCCGACCGCGGATGGTCGTGCGGTTCGAAACGCGCCACGCCGCACTCGCCCACCGCTGGGACGGGCAGTTGCCGTGCGGGCCGGTCGGAGGCCACCGGCAGGTGCCCGATGGGGAACATGTGCACGACGAACAGCGCGACCACGCTCTCGCGTTCCTGGCGGGGCGCCCCCACGGGCACGGCCGCGGCTCCGGGATGCGGTGCGGGCTGGGGAGGTTGGGGCGATACGGGCTGGTGCGGGGCCTGGTGCTGCGGCGCGAACTGGTGCGATGCGGCCGCTCGTGGGACGGGCGCTTGCTGCTGGGGTTGCGCCTGGGGCGCATACGGTGCCGCTGGGTACGGCGCGTTCCACGACGCCTGTCGCCCGGGTACGCCGGGGTGAGCACCGGGTTGCACCGGGCCGGGTTGAACCGGGGGCGCTGAGGACGCGGGGGCCGGACCGGGTCCGGGAGGCACGGCCCCGTACGGAGGCGGGGGCGCGGGCGCGTAGGGCGCGCCGGCGGGCCCCTGCGGCGCGTACCCGCCCCACTGCGGCGGCGCGTACTGGCCGACGTGCGGCGATGCCACGGGCGCGGGTGGCGCGCCCGCGAACCCGGAGAGGTGGGTCTGTCCCGACCCGGCCGCCATCGGACTCGGCGTTCCCTGACCGGGTGGGGCGACATACTGCTGGGCCTGCTGAGCCGGCCCCGGCGCCTGACCGGACGCGAAAGCCGTGCCGCTGGGCGGTGTCGGAGCGTCGCCGGCGATCGTCTGCGCGAACCGCTGTCCTGTCGGCGGAGTGGGTGCCTGCGAGACCACGATCGGCCCGGTGTCCTCGGCTCCCGAATCCGATGGCGGCTCGCCTGCCGGTTCCGGCGAATCCGGCGCCATGCCGTGTTCCGCTCCGCCCTCGTCGACCGGTTCCGGAGTCGGGGAGCCCTCGGGACCGCTGTCGGCCCCGGCCGCCACCGGCTGTCCGCTGGACGCCGGTACCGACTGCCATCCCCCGGCACCCACTTCGTCGACCAAATCCTGTGTCACGTCCCCCAGACTCACCGCCGCGTCCTGCAGCACGGTGTCCAAACCGAGCAACGCCGTCGCATGTCCCGCGTCGGCGGCGACGAGTGTGGCGTCACGGGTGCGAGCCGTCTCCACGAGCTGCCGCACGATCTCGACCTTCGCCTGACCCACCCGCTCGGCCGCGTGGTCGAGCCGGTCGGCCGCCTCGGTCGCTCCCTTGACGGCCTCGGCGAGCATCCCCGTGTCCGCGTCACCCAACGACGACCAGCGCTTCCGCGCCGCTTCCGCCGCGGGACCGGACAAGGCCTCGAACACCCCGGACGCGCACACGTCCGCGTCCCCGGCCAAGGCCGTCAGGTCGTGGGCGGCCCGCCGCCAACTGCGGGCCTGAGCCCGCAACGCGTCCTCGTCCGCCTCCGGCCAGCTCACCCCGGTCGCCCGCGCGATCTCGGCGAGCTCGGCGGGCAGTTCGATCCCCATCGGCCGCCTCCTACCGCGTACGACCCGACTCGCGGACGGCCTCGGCGGCGTCCGTGTCGGCGGCACCGTAGGCCGATGCGGCCTCCGCCAGAGCCCCGCCGAACTCCTCGAAAGCCCCGGCCAGTCCCTCCACCAACTCGCGGGCCCTGTTCGCGGGTTCGACGTGCACGGCGGCGAAGCTGTCACCCACGGCGTCGGAACCCCACGGTGTTCCCGTGTCGTCGAGCTCGTCGACCAGCCCCCGGGCGATGGCACGGGCACGTTCGGCGAGCGTGTCGAACTCGGCGGCTCGCGCACCGAGCCGCTGGGCATCGACGGCGAATCCGTCCTGTGGGCCCTGTGCACTCATCGGGACCGCGACCATTCCGAATCGTCGAGCCAGTTTTGATCCTCGAAGCTCTCGGCTGAATCGTCCGGCGGTTCCCCGTCGGCGACTTCGTCCGCCGTGAGGTCGGCGGTGCCCAGCAACACCGGTCGCGGGTCGACGTCGCCGCCAAGCGCCGGGGCCAGGGCCTCTTCGGCGCCGCTGAACGCCTCAGCCGCGGCCTCCTTGGCGGCCCGCATGATGTGCGCCGCCAGCTCGGCGGGCCGGTATCGCTCGTAAGCGGCGTTGTCGATCACCAGATCGGTGAGCACGCCGCGCGCACCCACCGTGGCTGTCACCAACCCGTCCGCGCTGCTGGCGGAACCACTCACCGAGGCCAGCCGCCGGTGTACCGTCGCCAGCTGTTCCCTGCTGCGGCGGTAGTCGGCGAGCAGCTCCTCCACCTGTGCCCGATGCTCGGTCACGACCTCTCCCCCGAACGTCGAAAGGTCACTGTCGACAGCAGTGGCCCCGAATTGGACGCACCCGGCGTCGAATCGGTTCCCGCTCTTCTCGACATCCCGTATCGACATCCGAACGGCATCGGAAAAAACGCCTGCGTCGCTAGCCGGACAGTGCTCGGACGACGCGGGACGGACTCGGCCTGCCCAGCTGCCACGACATCCACAGGCTGGCCTCGACGAGGGCGTCGAGGTCGACACCGTGTTCCACCCCGAGGCCGTCGAGCAGCCACACCAGGTCCTCGGTGGCGAGGTTGCCGGTGGCCGACTTCGCGTAGGGGCATCCGCCCAGACCGCCCGCCGACGAATCCACCGTGGTCACACCCTTGCGTAGCGCGGCGAGCGTATTGGCCAACGCCTGGCCGTAGGTGTCGTGGAAGTGCACGGCCAGGTCACCGACCGCGACGCCGCTGTCGACGAACGCGTCGAGTAGCCGTCCGACGCTGGCCGCCGTGGCCACGCCGATGGTGTCCCCCAACGACAGTTGCGTGCAGCCCGCGTCCAGCAGTCGTTTGCCCACCGACACGACCTGTTCGGCGGCGACGACTCCCTCCCAGGGGTCGCCGAAGCACATGGACACGTAGCCCCTGACGTCGAGTCCGGCCGCCCGAGCCCGGTCGATCACCGGCTCGAACATGGCGAACTGCGCGTCGAGGCCCGAATTCAGATTGCGCTGCGCGAAGGTCTCGGTGGCGCTGGCGAAGACGGCCACATGCGTGGCACCCGCCGCCAACGCGCGGTCGAGGCCGCGGTCGTTGGGGACCAGCACCGGGTAGCGCACCCCGTCGTGAGGGTTCAGGCGCGCGAGCAGTTCCTCGGCGTCGGCCAACTGCGGCACCCATTTCGGATGCACGAAGCTGGTCGCCTCCAACGTCGTGAGCCCGGCACGGGCCAGCCTGTCGAGGAACTCCAGTTTCACGTCGACGGGCACGACGGACTTCTCGTTCTGCAACCCGTCGCGGGGGCCGACCTCCCAGATCGTCACCCGGCTCGGCAGCGAGCCGTCGTGGGGAAAACGTTCCGGAAGCCCGAGTTCACGCACGCCCATACCATTCCCCTCGTCCGGCACGCGGTTCGAACTCCCCCGCCGGATCATAGGGGTGGGCGCCAGGAGCGCCGTAGTCGTCGTAGGGGTTGTCGTTGACCTGCCGGTAGATGTAGGTGTGCATCTTCTCGACCTGCGGGATGTCGTCGAAGGTCAGTGGTTCGTCCGACGCGGACTCGATGACGAGCGTGCCGCAGCCGAAGATGCGATCGACGAGCCCGTGTTCGAACCGCACGCTGTGGATGCGGGCCATCGGGATGTCGATGCCGGTGCGTTTGATCACGCCTTCCCGGACGATCACGCGGTCGGTGGTGACCACGAAGTGCGTGGTACGCCACCGGACGAACGGCGCCAGGAACAACCAGATGATGAGAATGCCGCCGACGACGGCGACGGTGATCAACACCACGGTGTTCCACGGTTCCTCGAAGTCTGTGGCTCGCCAGGCGAGATAGCCACCGGCCACCGCCGTCACCACGAGCGCGAGCGTGGGGAAGATCAGCATCTTGAAGTGTGGATGTTTGTGTGCCACGACCTGCTCGCCCTCACTGAGCAGACTGTCGGGATACGCCACCTCGAACACCCCCACACCTACGCTTCGCTGTGAGCTTCACAGTACCGCGCGTGAAGGGGTTTGACTCCGCTCTTCGGTGTGTCCCGACACAAGGCGCGCGGTGGAGTGGGTCACGGCGACGCGGGTCGCAGGTGGACGACGTCCGCGGCGAACACGGTGCGTTTCTCGCCGCTTTCCTCCTCCACGACGAGCGCGCCGGTGGGTTCGACGTCGACGACCAGGCAGTGTCGGGACCGCCCGCCCGCGACCTCCAACCTGACCTTCCGACCCAACGTCGTACACCGTCGGCGGTAGGTGTCCAGCAGTCCGGCCGCCGCGAGGTCTCCGCTCGCCCGCCGCCACGGTTCCTCCCGCTCGTGCAGTGCGGCCAGCAGCCGCGCCGCCACCTCGGTGCGGTCGACGATGCGGGCCCCCTGATCGGCGAGCGACGTGGCCCGCTGTCCGCCCGGACCCGGGCTCACGGGGCCCCGCAGCGGCAGGACGTTCAGGCCGATACCGCACACCACCACCGACTCGCCGGGGGAAACGCTCTCGGCGAGCACGCCCGCGCACTTCGCCCCGTCCGGGCCGGCGAGCATGTCGTTGGGCCACTTCAGTACCGCGTCCACGCCCAGTTCGGCCGCCACGTCGGTCAACGCGAGCCCGGCCACCACGGCGAGCGAACCCAGCGCCGCGGGCGGCACCTCGGCCGGACGCAACAACACGCTCAGATACACACCGCTGCCCGGCGGGGACGCCCAGGACCGGCCCCGCCGGCCCGCTCCGGCCGTCTGTTCCTCGGCGAGCAACACGGTGCGGTCGGGCGCTCCCTCGGCCGCGAGCGCACGCAGGTCGGCGTTGGTCGACCCGGTGCTGGAAACGACGTCGATCGCGGCGTAGGGCCCGCTCGGAGCGAGCAACCTCGACCGCAACCGAGCCGCGTCGATGCCGTCAATACCTTCGGTGCCTTCGATGCCGTCGGTGCCGTCGGTGCCTTGCGACGCTGTCACAGGCGACACCCTAGACAGCCGCGTCGGCCCGACCGGGAAACGAACTCGGTGAGGTTGCCAACGTCACCCCTTGTCACAGGCGTTGCCTGGTTAAGCTCCCGAACATGAGCAGTGCGACGGAGCCACTCGGGACACCCCCGGCCGAGGAGTCGGACATCCGCACCACGGCGGGCAAGCTGGCCGATCTCTACCGGCGTGATTCGGAAGCCATCCACGCAGGCTCCGCCCGCGCGGTGGAACGGCAGCACGCCAGGGGCAAGAAGACCGCCCGAGAACGCATCGACATGCTGCTCGATCCGGGCTCGTTCGTGGAACTCGACGCGCTGGCCCGCCACCGTTCCACCAACTTCGGGCAGGAGCGCAACCGTCCTTACGGCGACGGCGTCGTCACCGGCTACGGCACCATCGACGGCCGCCCGGTGTGTGTGTTCAGCCAGGACGTCACCGTCTTCGGCGGCTCGCTCGGCGAGGTCTACGGCGAGAAGATCGTCAAGGTGATGGACCTGGCGATGAAGACGGGCAGGCCCATCATCGGCATCAACGAGGGTGCCGGCGCGCGCATCCAGGAGGGTGTGGTGTCGCTGGGGCTCTATGCCGAGATCTTCCGCCGCAACACCCACGCGTCCGGCGTGATCCCGCAGATCTCCTTGATCATGGGCGCCAACGCGGGCGGACACGTGTACTCGCCCGCGCTCACCGACTTCGTGGTGATGGTCGACAAGACCTCCCAGATGTTCATCACCGGGCCCGACGTCATCAAGACGGTGACGGGCGAGGAAGTGACGCTGGAGGAACTCGGTGGTGGGCGCACCCACAACACCAAGTCCGGCAACGCGCACTACCTCGCCGCGGACGAGGAGGACGCCATCTCCTACGTCAAGGAGCTGCTGTCGTACCTGCCGTCCAACAACCTGTCCGAACCACCGGTCTTCGATGCGCCCGAGCCCGGAGAGGGCTCCATCGCCGACGGCGTGACCGACTCCGACCGGGAGCTCGACACGCTGATCCCGGACTCGGCCAACCAGCCGTACGACATGCGCGAAGTGATCACGCGGGTCGTCGACGACGGCGATTTCTGTGAGGTGCAGGAACTGTTCGCACCGAACATCATCGTCGGGTTCGGTCGCGTGGAGGGGCGCAGCGTGGGTGTGGTGGCCAACCAGCCCACCCAGCTCGCGGGCTGCCTCGACATCCACGCCTCCGAGAAGGCCGCCCGGTTCGTGCGCACGTGCGATGCCTTCAACATCCCCGTGTTGACGTTCGTGGACGTGCCCGGATTCCTGCCCGGCACCGACCAGGAGTGGAACGGCATCATCCGGCGCGGCGCGAAACTCCTCTACGCCTACGCCGAGGCCACGGTCCCGCTGGTCACGGTCATCACGCGCAAGGCGTACGGTGGGGCCTACGACGTCATGGGATCCAAGCACCTCGGCGCCGACATCAACATTGCGTGGCCCACGGCGCAGATCGCGGTGATGGGCGCGCAGGGCGCGGCCAACATCGTGCACCGCAAGCGGCTGGCCGAGGCCGCGGAAGCGGGTGAGGACGTCGAGGCGCTGCGCAGCCAGCTGATCCAAGAATACGAGGACACGCTATGCAATCCGTACGTGGCCGCCGAACGCGGGTACGTGGACAGCGTCATCCCGCCGTCGCACACCCGTGGCCACGTCGCCAGGGCGCTGCGGATGCTGAGTGAGAAGCGCGAGACCCTGCCACCCAAGAAGCACGGCAACATCCCCCTGTGACGGCGACCGTTCGAGGAAGTGGGCAGTGTCCGAACTGACCGGGTCCAAACCGACCGAGCCGGCCGACGGCGACCGGAACGTCCTGCTCCGGGTTGTGCGCGGCGAACCCGACGACACGGAGTTGGCCGCGCTGACCGCCGTCGTGGCGGGCCTCGCCTCCGCGGCTCGGAACGCGTCGACCACGCCGCCCCGGCGTTCCCGCTGGGCCGATCCAGCGTCCCGGCTGGGGTTGCCCGCCCGCCCTGCTCGCGACGGCTGGCGGGCGTCGGCCTACCCGGCTTGAGCCATTAGCCTGACGCCGTGCGATTCGTTCTGGCCTCCGCGTCGCCCGCCCGCCGGGCGGTGCTGCGCGCCGCGGGTGTCGAGCCCGACGTCGTGGTCTCCGGTGTGGACGAGGAAGCGGTCACCGCGTCACTGTCCGACCCGACGCCCAGCGAACTCGTCACGGCGCTGGCCAGGGCCAAGGCGGAGGACGTCGCGGGCCGAGTGGGTGGCGACGCGGCCGACACGGTGATCGTCGGCTGTGACTCGATGCTCTCCATCGGTGGGGAGCTGGTCGGCAAGCCGGGCACGGTCGAGACGGCTCGCGCCCGTTGGCGGGGTATGGCGGGCGGCACCGGCGACCTGCTCACCGGGCACGCCGTGGTGCGGTTGCGAAACGGCGACGTCGTCGCACGGGCCGAGGGGACCCGCACCACCACGGTGCGGTTCTCGACCCCGAGCGCGGAGGAGCTCGACGCCTACCTCGCCACGGGCGAGCCGTTGGCCGTGGCGGGCGCTTTCACCCTCGACGGGCTCGGTGGCTGGTTCGTCGAGGGTATCGACGGCGACCCGTCCAGTGTCATCGGGATCAGCCTGCCACTGACCCGGCAGTTGCTCGCCGAGGTCGGCGTGAGCGTGACCCGGCTGTGGGGCGAACGCGCCCGGTGAGCCGTCGGGCGAGAACGTCACCGAGCGTCGAGGTCCGCGGGGCACGTGGTGAGGTCGGTCGGCCGGACCCGCACCTCGGGCCAGCCGGGGAGGTCTCCGGGGGACGTCTGCGGCACCGTGCACCCGGCGCGCTCCCCCTCCAGGTCCACGACCTCGGCCAGCGCTCCAACGTCGGAGCAGGAACCGGAGTGGTTCACCCTGCGGGTCTCGTCCGTGCAGGCCTCGCGCACCAGGACCACCTCGGGCATCGCGTTGCCCACCACGTCGTCGAGCACCACCACGCCGACGTCGGAGAAGAACGAGCGGTCCACCGCCGCCCAACTGTCGCCGCGCCACACGTACACCTCACCGGCCATGCCGCCGTCGTGCGGACCGCGCACCAGGCACACGGGTGTCGCCCCCGTCGCGCACCGCAACGAGTTGTGGTTGAGCCGGACTCCGTCCGACGTCAGTCCCGTGTCCGTGACGGTGCCGGAGGCGGGACCACCCGCTCGTAGCCTGCCCGCACCACCGTCGCTGTCGGCGAGCAGTTCCACCGGCATCCCGTTCACCACGGTGGACGCGAGCACCCGGCACACCTCGTCGCCGCAGTTCACGCCGTGGGCGGGGTTCGACGGCTCGGGTCGCACCGGTTCGGGCTCGGTCGTCCCCCACACCGCGGCGGCCACTTGGGCGGCGACGGCCACGACCCACGCCACCACCACGGTGACCACCACAGCACGCGGCGGCGACGCACGAACCACGACGACCTCCTTTCGCTCGCCACGCATGAGGGTAAGCGAGCGGATTCGGGTCCGGTTCGAATCTCGCCGACCCCTTGTCAGGCCGATATGTCCCGGATATCACAGGCGTGACTCTTGTCTCGCCGCACGAGCGATAAGCGTCCGTAAACTCTCGCGTGAGCAGCTAACGAGGAGGTAAGCGTGCCCGAACCAGCCACCGTGCAGAAGGTGCTCGTTGCCAACCGCGGGGAAATCGCCGTTCGGGTGATCAGGGCCGCGCGGGATGCCGGGCTGGGCAGTGTCGCCGTCTACGCCGACCCAGACAGGGACGCGCCGCACGTACGGATGGCGGACGAAGCGTTTGCCCTCGGTGGCTCGACGGCCGCCGAGACGTATCTCGTGGTCGACAAGTTGCTCGACGTTGCCAAGCGTTCCGGCGCCGACGCCATCCACCCCGGCTACGGTTTCCTGTCCGAAAACGCCGACTTCGCGCAGGCCGTGATCGACGCGGGACTGACCTGGATCGGACCGAGCCCACAGGCCATCCGTGACCTCGGTGACAAGGTCACGGCACGACACATCGCGATGAAGGCCGGCGCCCCACTGGTCCCCGGTACGAAGGACCCCGTGTCCGATGCCGACGAGATCGTGGCATTCGCCAAGGAGCACGGGCTGCCGGTGGCGATCAAGGCCGCGTTCGGCGGTGGTGGCCGGGGTCTGAAGGTGGCCCGCACCTTCGAGGAGATCCCGGAACTGTTCGAGTCGGCCACGCGGGAGGCCGTGGCCGCGTTCGGACGCGGTGAGTGCTTCGTCGAGCGCTACCTCGACAAACCCCGGCACGTCGAGGCGCAGGTCCTGGCCGACAAACACGGCAACGTCATCGTGGTGGGAACACGCGACTGCTCCCTGCAGCGCCGCCACCAGAAGCTCGTGGAGGAGGCCCCGGCACCGTTCCTCACCGACGAGCAGCGCGAGATCATCCACTCGTCGGCCAAGGCCATCTGCCGCGAGGCGGGCTACTCCGGCGCGGGCACGGTGGAGTACCTGGTTGGCGCCGACGGCACGATCTCGTTTCTGGAGGTCAACACCCGGCTCCAGGTCGAGCACCCGGTGTCGGAGGAGACCACCGGCATCGACCTGGTGCGCGAACAGTTCCGCATCGCCGAGGGCGGAGTCCTGCCGTACACGCAGGACCCGGCACCGCGCGGGCACTCCATCGAGTTCCGCATCAACGGCGAGGACGCCGGCCGTAACTTCCTGCCCGCACCCGGCACGGTGACGAAGCTGGTGTTCCCGCAGGGCCCCGGCGTGCGCGTGGACTCGGGTGTGGAAAGTGGCAGCGTCATCGGCGGCCAGTTCGATTCGATGCTCGCCAAGGTGATCGTCACCGGCGCCGACCGGCAGCAGGCCATCGAGCGCAGCAAGCGGGCGTTGGACGAGATGGTCGTCGAAGGGCTGGCGACCGTGCTGCCGTTCCACCGCACCATCCTCCGCGACCCGGCGTTCGTCGGTGACGACAACGGGTTCTCCGTGCACACGCGGTGGATCGAGACCGAGTTCGACAACACCATCGGGCCGTTCACCGCGCCCACCGACGCCGAGACCGACGAGACACCGCGGCAGACCGTGGTGGTGGAGGTCGGCGGCCGCAGGCTGGAGGTGTCGCTGCCCGGTGACCTCGCGCTCTCCGGCGGCAACGCGGGGGCTGCCAAGGCCAAGCCGCGCAAGCGTGGCGGTGGCACCAAGGTCGCTGCCAGCGGTGACGCGGTGACGGCGCCCATGCAGGGCACGGTCGTCAAGGTCGCCGTAAGCGAGGGCCAGCAGGTCGAGGCGGGAGAACTGGTGGTCGTGCTCGAAGCCATGAAGATGGAGAACCCGGTCACGGCGCACAAGTCGGGCACGGTCAAGGGCCTTTCCGCCGAGGTGGGCGCGTCCGTCAACCAGGGCACCGTGCTGCTGGAGATCAAGGACTGACCGTGCGGGCGCCACCACAATCACCGCACATCGTGGTGGCGTCGCTCGTCGGCGGCATACCATCGTGATGTGGCCGTCGACCGACCGAATTACCGACTCAGCGACGCCGAGCGGAAAGAAGCTCTGGACGCGCTCACCGAGCACGTCCGGACGGGCCGGCTCGACGTCGTCGAGTACGACGAACGTTCCTCGGTGGTCAGCGCGGCCAAGACCCGCCGGGAGTTGGAACCGGTTTTCTCCGACCTACCCGAGCCTCGGCCGAGCGTGTTGGCCGCGACGACGAAGTCCGAGCGGAGCGGGCTCACGCAGCCGCCGCGACGACGGGTCACGTCGATCACGGTGGCGGTGGTCGTGGGCTGTGCGCTGTTCTTCCTGCTGCCCCGACTCGGGTTCCTCGGGATACTTCTCCCCATAATCGTCGCCGTCGCTGTGGGCGCGATCATTTCCGGACGGCGGCACTGAACAATAGACTCCGCCCATGGAACCGGCCGAGATCAACGCTGGCACTCTCTACCTGCGTCAACTCAGGGCCGACAGCGCGATCGACGATCGCCCTGCCCTGGTGGAAGCGTTCACCGACCCGGTGATACGGAACTTCGTACGCAGCTACGTCGTGGACTCCCTGGAATCGGCGGGCGAGTATGTGCGACGACGTGCCGAGGAATGGGACCGCGACCAGCGATATTCGTGGGCGGTGGCCGAGCCGACCACGGGTGAGCTGCTGGGCGAGGTGGGCTTGAGAAAGCTCGACCTCGCGGCGAGGACCGCCGAGATAGCCGTGTGGGTCCGCCCCGAGTCCCGTGAGCGTGGAGTCGCGACCACCGCGGTCGACGCGGCCGTGCGCTTCGGTTTCGGCGCGCTCGGGCTTGCCCACATCGACTACATCCACGAACCCGACAACGGTGCCTCCCGGGAAGTCGCCCGTAAATGCGGCTTCACACTCCTCGGCCCCGACGGCGAGAACCTGCGCTGGCGCCGCATCACCGAAAGCGGTTGATGCGAGCGCCGACAACCGGCGCCGGCAGGATCACCACGGTCACCGCACTGACGTGGACCCTGCTGTTGCTGAGCTCTCTCGTCGTCCCGGCCACGGTGGCGGCCCAAAAGCCCCGACAGGACGCGGACCCCGCTTCTCCCCCGAAACTCGACGTCGAAACCGCCCTGGAGGTGCTGGAGACCGAACAGATCCACCGGGCTCCGGGTGCCGTCGCGTACTTCGACGAAGAGCTCATCCGCGGCGAACTCACCGCCGACATGCGGATCCTCGTCGCCCCATTCACCGGTCGCTACTCGGAGGACGGCAACTACGCCGACTCCGACGAACACCACGAGCAGGTGTACGAGCCGTTGCAGGACTGGGCCGAGGACAGGGACCTGACTCTGATCAGGGTCGAGGGTCTGCTCACCTCCTCCAGCCAGGGAGTGTCGGCCGTGCCGAGCGACCTGGACGAACTGCGGCAACAGCTCGGCCAGTACGACGTCACCGAGGCGGTGTGGACGCTGGTGCACCACGCCAAGGAGTCCGACACCGAATCGGGGGCCTCGGGGGAATCGAGGGAATCAGGGTACGCCCCGGTCGAGTTGGTCGACCCGACCCCGAGCCGGACGGCCGAACTGGTCGAGCACCTGCGAAAGGACCGGGTGTACAACGCTGTCGGAAGGCAGGACCCCTTCCAAGGTTCTTTCGACCTCATCCGCGAGAGCACCGGCTTCACACTGCGGGTGGCGGCCTTCCCCCCGGTCCGGCCGGGCGAACCGATGGTGGACTACGCGCCCGCGCTGGCGGAACACTTCCCGGACGACGTGATCCTCGTGGCCTACGGGGACTGGTTGGAGATCGCCGGGCCGCATCCGGTGGCGCTGACCTCCGCCCGCAACTACGCCTACGGCCGCTATCGGCAGGGCCCTTACCGGGCCGGCATGGTCTTGGACGACCGTGTGGGCACGGTGCTGAAGCGCGCCGACGAACTGTTGACCCAACACCCGTTCAGCCGCCCACAACCCCAGACGTTGAACCAGCTCATCGCCGAACTGGCGCCGTGGTTGCTGGGCGGTTCGGCCCTGGTCATCGGCTGTGTCCCCCTGGCCAAGGAGTTCGGTCGGCGGATACGTGGGGCGCGGGAGGAGCAGCAGGCGTTCCTGTTGGCGAAGGCACGCGCTTTCGCCACCGTCGCGGAGCTGGGCGAAGAACTGCTCGCACGCGGCAACGATCCGGCACCGTACGTCGCCTCCGCCGCCGAGCGCCATGCCACCGCGACCGCGTTGTACGACCGGGCCACGACGTCCGCCGCCATGAAGGAGGTCCACGCGGTGGCCGACAAGGGCCTACGCAGGCTGCGTAAGAGAGCGCGGCGGGAAGCCGATCGGAAGGCGCGGGAATGAAGCGGATTCCGCTGTGGTTCTGGGCCGCGCTCGTGGTCGGTCTCGTGGCGTTTCTGTGGGTCTTCAAACCGTGGCAGAGCGTCAGCGAGCGCGCCCGCACCGCTGCCGGGGGGTTGGGAGAGGCGTCCGTCTACGCCGAGCCGGGCGCCCCCAACGTCGTGGACCCCGAACGGGCCGAGAAAGTGGTCGGCGACCGCGCCATCGTCGTGGCGATCTTCGACGAGACACCTCTGACCGAGTACGCCGCCGAAACGGCGCCCCGGCGGGCTCTCTGCCGGGACGTCGCGAGCCTGGTCCCCACCAACTTCGTCGTCGTCTTCGCCGCGGAACCCGACGGGGACTACGACGGTTCCTACTGCAAGGGCCCGGACTTCCCCGCTCCCACGCTCACTGACGGCATCCTCGACGCGGACGCCTTCTTCATCTCGCTCATCACCATCGCCGAACAGGCGTGGCAGTACCGCGAGAGCGAGACCGACCTGACCCCTCAGCTCGAGGAGTTCGTCCTCGCCTTCGATGCCGAGACGTTTCGGGACTACGGGGAGATTCCCCGGCGCGGCCCGGTCAACAGCGTCTTCGACGCCTGGCAACTCGTGCTCGCCTGCCTGGCCATGGTGTCGGTCACGGCCGTGGTGTTCCTCCTGGTGCGTCAGCTGGGGCGCGCGCTGTTCACGAGCCGGGCCTTGAGACCTCGGGTGGGAGGACTCAACGCCCGGCTCAACCGCCTGGCCGACCGCGTGCTGCATCCGCGCGACGGTGAACCGAACGCCGCGGCCGCCAAGGAATACGTCCTGGCCCTGCAGGAGTTCGACAACGCCGTCCACCGCAAGCAGCTCGACGCGGTGGAGCGACGGATCGAGAAGATCGAGGAAATGTTGCTGTGACGTGGTTGTGACTCCCCCTCGCCGGGCTCGACCTCGTCGCCGAAGCTCACGCCCGCATGGGCCTGGCGCCTCCTGCCAGGTAGGGCGGGAGGCGCCGGGGCCGGATCAACCCGTGACCGTCAGGTCCACCAGTCCGGAGCGAGCCTCCGGTGCCGCGGAGCGGCGCGCGTCGGCGCCCTCGTCGGACGGCTCGGACTGGGATGCCCGCTCGGCTTCGACCCTGGCCTCGTACAGTGCGACCTCCCGCGCCCGGGTCTCCTTCGACCAGCCGAGTACGTCGCCCATCAGATCCGCGACCTGCCTCGCGCAGTCCACGCCCCGGTGCGGGTACTCGATCGAGATCCGGGTCCGCCGCGCCAGGACGTCCTCCAGGTGCAGCGCGCCCTCGTGACCGGCGGCGTACACGACCTCGACCTTCAGGTAGTCGGGTGCGGCGTCGATGGGTTTCAGCAGCTCCGGTTTGCCGTCGGCCTCGGCCAGCACCTCGTGGACAAGCGAGCCGTACCGGTCGAGCAGGTGCCGCACGCGATACGGGTGCAGGCCGTGCTTGGCCGCGAGCTGGTCGGCCTGGTTCACCAACGCGTGATAGCCGTCCGCCCCCACCAGCGGAACCTTGTCGGTGATGGACGGGCGGGCCCGCCCCGGCAGGTCGGCCGCGGCGGCGTCCACGGCGTCGGCCGCCATGACCCGGTACGTCGTGTACTTGCCCCCGGCGATGGCGACCAGGCCGGGAGCGACCCGCGCCACCGCATGCTCACGGGACAGCTTCGACGTCTCCTCGCTCTCTCCCGCCAGCAGCGGCCTCAGTCCCGCGTAGACGCCCTCGATGTCGTCGTGTGTCAAGGGGGTCGCCAAGACCTTGTTGACGTGGTCCAGGATGTAGTCGATGTCGCCCTGCGTCGCGGCGGGATGGGCAAGGTCGAGGTTCCAGTCGGTGTCGGTGGTCCCCACGATCCAGTGGTTGCTGCGCCACGGGATGACGAACAACACCGACTTCTCCGTACGCAGGATCAGACCGGTCTCCGCCACGATGCGGTCACGGGGCACCACGATGTGCACGCCCTTGCTGGCCCGCACCCGGAACCGGCCGCGACTACCCGCCAACTGTTGCAGTTCGTCCGTCCACACTCCCGTGCAGTTGACCACGACAGACGCTTCCACATCGGTCTCCCGCCCGTCCTCCACATCGCGCACCCGCACCCCGGTGACGCGGTCCGCCTCGCGCAGGAACTTGACCACCTGCGTCGACGTGCGCACCACGGCACCGTAGTGCGCGGCGGTCCTCGCCACCATCATCGTGTGCCGGGCGTCGTCGGCCGAGGCGTCGTAGTACCGGATGCCCCCGATGAGCGCGTCACGTTTCAGCGCGGGCACCATGCGCAACGCCCCGGCCCGCGTCAGATGCTTCTGACCCGGCACCGAGCGCGCCCCGCCCATCGTGTCGTACAGCAGCAGCCCCGCCGCCGTGTACGGCCGCTCCCACACCCGGTGGGTCAGCGGGTACAGGAAACTCACCGGCTTCACCAGGTGCGGGGCGATCGTGGTGAGCATGAGCTCCCGTTCCCGCAAGGCCTCCCGCACCAGGCCGAATTCGAGTTGCTCCAGGTAACGCAGTCCGCCGTGGAACAGCTTGCTCGACCTGCTCGACGTCCCCGAGGCGAGGTCACGCGCCTCCACCAGGGCGACCCGCAATCCCCGCGTGGCCGCGTCGAGGGCCGTACCCACGCCCACGACACCACCGCCTATGACGACGAGGTCGAAACTTTCGTCGCTCAACCGCTGCCATGACTCCTCGCGGTTCACCGGTCCCAACGACACAGTCACTCTCGCCTCCTCGTCACGGCGGACAGTCGCCGACGGACTCGACATCCGACAGCCCCCTATTGAGCTTCCCACGTTCCGCCGCGGGCAATCAGGGGAAGTCCCTGCCCTGAGGGACTCCGCCGTTTAGACGTTGTTGTGGCTGGTCCCGCAGAGCACGATGAAACCGGGATAACGACGTCCCGGCTGAAGACGGAGGTGCGGAATGAGTGTGAAGGACAACCGTCACCGGCGGACCAGCAGCTTAGCCAGACTCCGGCAGAACACCGGTGGGGAGTTACTGGCCGAGTTCCTGGGAACGGCGGTGCTCATCCTGTTGGGGTGCGGCTCGGTTGCCGTCGCACTGGCCGGTCTGCCGGGATCCGGCCGGCAGATGGATGCTTTCGGACCGGGTAACTGGTTGATCATCGCCTTCGGCTGGGGCCTGGCGGTCGTCTTCGGTGTGTACGTCGCGGGCGGGATCAGCGGCGCGCACATCAACCCGGCGGTCACCCTCGCCTTCGCCGTGAGGCGGAAGTTCGCCTGGGTGAAAGTGATCCCCTACTGGATCGCGCAGACCCTGGGCGCGTTCGCGGGAGCCGCGGTGGTCTACGTCGTGTACGCCGACGCGATCAACGCGTTCAACGCCGCCGAGGGCTTCGCGGACAGAGCCGAATCCGTACCCAGCTTCTCGATCTTCGCCACATTCCCCGCTGAGTACTTCGGCGGCGGAACGTGGGGCCCTCTCATCGACCAGATCGTCGGCACGGCGATCCTCGTCATGCTCATCGCCGCGCTGATCGACAGCCGCAACATGGCCCCTCAGAACAACTTCGGGCCGTGGGTGATCGGTTTCGTCGTCACCGCCATCGGACTGAGCTTCGGCACCAACGCCGGGTACGCGATCAACCCGGCGCGTGACTTCGGCCCCCGCCTGCTCGCGTACTTCGCCGGTTGGGGTGAGGCGGCTCTACCCGGCAACGGGGAATGGTTCAGCAACTACTGGTGGATCCCCATCCTTGGACCACTCGTCGGTGGTGTGGTCGGCATCCTGATCTACGACCTGTTCATCGGCCAGGTCCTGAAGGCCCGCGAGACGTTGGAAGGTGTGGAAGGCCCTCCCGCTGGACGGGTTCCCGAACCCACCGACGCCACCGAGACACGCAGGTCCGAGTAACGACCGGCGGAAAGGACAGTCATGGCTTCATACATCGCCGCGATCGACCAAGGAACCACCTCCACCCGGACGATGATCTTCGATCACTCCGGCCAGGTCGTCGCCTCCGAGCAGCGAGAACATCGACAGATCTTCCCCAAGGCAGGTTGGGTCGAACACGACGCGGAGGAGATTTGGGCCAACACCAGGGCCACGGCGGCGGGCGCGCTCGCCAACGCCGACCTCACGGCGAGCGAGATCGCCGCCGTCGGCATCACCAACCAACGCGAGACCACGCTGGTGTGGGACCGCAAGACGGGAAAACCCGTCTACAACGCCATCGTCTGGCAGGACACCCGCACGGATCGCATCATCGAAGAACTGGGTGCGCTGGGTGAAGGCCAGGAACGCTACCGCGGCAAGACGGGGCTACCGCTGGCCACGTACTTCTCCGGCCCCAAGATCAAGTGGATTCTGGACAACGTGGAAGGCGCGCGCGAACGCGCCGAGAACGGTGACCTGTTGTTCGGCAACATAGACACCTGGGTGTTGTGGAACATGACGGGCGGCGTCGACGGCGGCATCCACGTCACCGACCCCACCAACGCCTCCCGCACACTGCTGATGGATCTCGACACCCTGTCCTGGAATCCCGACATCGCGGCCGACATGGGCATTCCGATGTCCATGCTGCCCGAGATCCGGTCGTCGTCGGAGACGTACGGCACCACCCGCGAGCGTGGCGCGTTCAGGGGTGTGCCCATCGCGGGTATCCTCGGCGACCAGCAGGCCGCGACCTTCGGCCAGGCCTGCCTGAGTGTCGGAGAGGCGAAGAACACCTACGGCACCGGTAACTTCGTGCTGCTCAACACGGGCACCGAGAAGGTGATGTCGCAGAACGGGCTGATCACCACCGTCTGCTACAAGCTCGGCACGAAGGACCCGATCTTCGCGTTGGAAGGCTCCATCGCCGTCACCGGATCGCTGGTGCAATGGTTGCGCGACAACCTCAAGATGATCGATTCGGCGCCCGAGATCGAGGAGCACGCGCGCACCGTGGAGGACAACGGCGGCGCCTACATCGTCCCCGCGTTCTCGGGCCTGTTCGCACCGTACTGGCGCTCCGACGCCCGTGGCGCCATCGTGGGTCTGACCCGATACGTCAACAAAGGACATATCTGTCGCGCGGCGCTCGAGGCGACGGCGTTTCAGACCCGCGAGGTCATCGACGCCATGAACGCCGACTCCGGCGTTCCGCTGAAATCCCTCAAAGCGGACGGCGGCATGGTAGTCAACGACCTGCTCATGCAGTTCCAGGCCGACATCCTCGGTGTGCCGGTGATCCGCCCGAAGGTCAACGAGACGACCGCGCTCGGCGCCGCCTACGCCGCGGGCCTGGCGGTCGGCTACTGGGAGGGGGAGAACGACATCCGCAACAACTGGGCCGAGGACAAACGCTGGGAGCCGAGTATGGACGAGGCTCGGCGGGAACGGGAATACCGCAACTGGAAGAAAGCCGTCACCAAGACGTTCGACTGGGGCACCGAAGAGGACTGACGAGGATCGACGAGACCTGTCGGGCTTCTAGGTGGCTTCCGGCTCGGCGGTAACGGTGATGACGGAGAAACCCACCCCCTGGTTGTCCGCGAGCACGGCCACGCGCCCGTACGGACTGTCCGCCGGTGGGACGACCACGTTACCGTCGAGCTCGGTGGCCCGTGCCGCCACAGCGTCCGTGTCGACGACACCGAAATACGTCATCCAGTGCGGCGGGACATCCGCGGGGACCTCGGTGGACAACTCCCCCAACCCGCCGACGACGCGTTCGTCCGACACGAACGTGCCGTAGGCGAGGTCCTGGTCCTCCTGCCGGCTGACCGTGTAACCGAACACGCGGCCGTAGAACTCCTTCGCCGTGGAGAAGTCACGGGTCAGGCACTCGTTCCACATCAGAGCCGACGGCGCGTCGGTCAGCTGCGCCCCGATGACCCGTCCCGCCTGCCACAGCCCGAACACCGCTCCCGTGGGATCCGAGGCGAGCGCCATCCGGCTGCCCCACAGCATGTCGGTCGGCCCGGTCAGCAGCCGTCCACCCGCGTCCGTCACCCTCGCCGCGGTGGCGTCCACATCCGACGTGGCGAGGTAGGTGGTCCACACCGGAGGAGCTTCCTGCCGCGGTTTTCTGCCACCGAGTCCGGCGACTATCCGACCGTTCACCAGGCACAGCAGGTAGTTATCCGTCTCGTCCCCCTGGTCGGCGAAGGCCCAGCCGAACAGGGCGCCGTAGAAGTCCATGGCCCTGCGCGGATCCGGTACCAGCAGATCGACCCAGCAAGGCGTGCCGTCGGGGTAGGGAGTGTCGCGGACGATCATGACGCGCTCCGGTGGTCCGGCGTGGACGAGCCGACTCCAGTCTCACATCACGCCCGACCGTCCGCAGGACGATCTTCCCTGTGCCGGTCCCGTGTCAGTCCAGGTCGTCGTGCCGCATCAGCTGCCGCCCGGCCTCGGTGATCGACCCGGACAGCGACGGGTACACCGAGAACGTCATCGCCAGGTTGTCCACGGTGAGCTGGTTCTGCACGGCCAACGCGATCGGCAGGATCAACTCACTGGCGTTGGGCGCCACCACGACCCCACCCACCACGACTCCCGTGGCCGGCCTGCAGAACAGCTTCACGAACCCGTGGTGCACCCCTT
Source organism: Actinomycetes bacterium (assembly GCA_021793175.1). Taxonomy (GTDB): domain Bacteria; phylum Actinomycetota; class Actinomycetes; order Mycobacteriales; family Pseudonocardiaceae; genus Saccharomonospora. The sequence goes on along the minus strand of JAJYTH010000029.1, from coordinate 7,019 downwards.
CCATCTTGGCGCGCGCGTTCGTGGCCAGCGGAAGCATGATGGTGCGCGCGGGCACCTCACCCGAGTCGATGGACTTCTGGCTCACCCCCACCGTGGCGATCTCGGGGTGCGTGAACACGTTCGCCGCGACCGTGCGCAACCTGATGGGGGCCACGCCCTCACCGAGCGCGTGCCACATCGCGATCCGGCCCTGCATGCTCGCCACGGACGCCAGCATCAACACACCCGTGCAGTCACCCGCCGCATACACCCCGGGAGCGCTCGTCCGCGACACCCGGTCGACGTTGATGAACCCACCCGGGCCGGGCTCGATCCCCACGCGTTCGAGTCCGATGTCACCGGTGTTCGGCACCGAACCGACGGTCATGAGCGCATGGCTGGCCTCGATCTGCCTGCCGTCGGTGAGGTGCACGACCACCCCGTCCGAAGTGCGTTCCACCCGCTCGGCCCTCGCGTGTTTCACCACGGTGGCGCCACGCCGGGAGAACACCTCCTCCAGCACCGCGGCGGCGTCGGCGTCCTCGTGCGGCAACACCCGGTCACGACTGGACACCACGGTGACCTTGACACCCATCTCGGTGTAGGCGGAGGCGAACTCGGCACCCGTCACACCCGACCCCACCACGGCGAGGTGCTCGGGCAGCTCGGGCAGGTCGTAGAGTTGCCTCCAGTCGAGGATGCGCTCTCCGTCGGGCACGGCACCCGGCAGCACCCGCGGCGTCGCACCCGTGGCCACCAGCACCACGTCGGCGTCGAGGATCTCCTCCTCACCGGTCTCCGAGTCGGTCACGCCGACCTTGTGCGTCGCCAAGCCCGGCTTGGAGTCACGGAACCGGGCGGTACCGGTCAGTATCCGCACCCCTTCCCGCTGCAGACGAGCACGGATGTCCGCGGACTGCGCGAGCGCCAAGTCCCGTACCCGGCCATGCACGGACGCCAGGTCGACCCGCGGCGGGTCCACGTGGATGCCGAGTTCGGAGAAACTCTGCAGGCTCGCTCGCGCACCGGAGGAAGCGATGTACGTCTTCGAGGGAACGCAGTCGTACAGCACGCACGCGCCACCAAGACCGTCCCGCTCGACGACGGTGACATCGGCTCCGTGTTGCGCCGCGACCAGTGCCGCCTCGTAGCCGGCAGGTCCGCCGCCCATGATCACGATCTTGGTCAACTTCGTTCCCTCCTCAACACGGCGCTGCATCGACAACTCTATGCGGGGACACGCGGAGTGCATCCGCTCGGGTGATGCGGTGGCCGTTACCCTGATGGTCGTGCCCCTCTATGCCGCGTACGGGTCCAACATGGATCCCGCCCAGATGTTGGAGCGAGCTCCCCACTCGCCGATGGCGGGCACCGGCTGGCTGGAAGGCTGGCGGCTCACCTTCGGCGGCGAGGACCTGAATTGGGAAGGCGCGCTCGCCACCATCGTCGAGGACCCGGGCTCGCGGGTCTTCGTGGTCCTCTACGACGTCACGCCGCTGGACGAGTCCCGGCTCGATCAGTGGGAGGGCGGAGAGCTCGGACTGCACAACAAGATCAGGCTGCGAGTCCAGACCATGGACGGTTCGGTGCTGGCGTGGCTGTACGTGCTCGATGCGTACGAGGGTGGACTGCCCTCCGCCCGCTATCTGGGTGTGCTGGCCGACGCCGCCGAAGCGGCCGGCGCCCCCGCCGACTACGTCACCGACCTACGCACCCGCCCCTGCAAACGCATCGGCCCCTGAACCACCGTGTCCGCAGGTTGTGTCGCCGTGTCCTCAGCCTGCGTCGCCATGTCCGCAACCCGCGATGGGAGAGCCCTAACGGGATCGTTGGGCGAACGCCTCGCGCAGCTCATCCAGAATCCGCGACGGGTCACGCAGGTCGTCAGCCGTCGCCCTGATCACCACCCATCCCCGCCCCGCCAATCGCCGGTCACGTTCGGCGTCGTACGCGGCCCGGTCCTCATGGGCTGCGTAACCGTCGTATTCCAAGGCGATCCGCCACTGCTCCCAGGCCAGATCGAGCACATACAGCAGACGCCCGTCGATCGTGTGTATCGGATGCTGAGGCTCCGGTACCGGGAATCCGGCTTCGACCACGGTCAGCAGAAGCGAGCTTTCGGGCGGTGAGTCCGCTCGCCCCGTGGCCAGCTCGGTGAGCATGAACGCCTTCGACACGCCACGCCGGTCGGCACGGGAGGCGAGACGGGCCCGCACGGCCGAACGGAACGACTCGCCCTCCTCGCCGGGACGCATGCGCAACGCCTGGTCCAGGGCCGCGAACGCGCGGCGCGCATCGCTGCCGCACAGTTGGTCGGCGATCGCGAGATCGAGCGGGAACACGGGAAGCCCGTCGAGCTCGATCACGTCGGCGGGGTTGAACCGGCTCTGGTGCATGGCGAGCCCCGGCCGGGATCTCGCGGACCGCGAGTACGGCACGGTCACGTGGATCGGGCCGGTTTCCGGCACCGCGTCGCAGCCGTGCAACCGCAACGCGGTCGGTCCGGAGATCACCACGGGTACGCCGACGAACAGGACGGCCGCTGCCGCACGAGCGCGAAGGTCCCCCAGGTCGGCCGTGCGCATCACGACTCCCCGCCACGGCTGAGTCAACACACCTTGGCGGAGAGCGGTCCTCAATGAGTATTCCCCCAGCACGGCCGCAGCGTCACGTCGAGTGACAGGGCCGCGCACTCCCCAGTCGTGCCGCATTCCCCCAGGCTGAACTGGATCTCGACCCGGCGCCACTGGTTATCCACAGGCTGTGGATAACCAGTGGGCCTGTGGATAACTCGTGTCCGCAGTTCCCGTAGCCGTGTTCGCACCGCACGATGCGGACACGACGACACAACCTGCGGACACGGTGTTCGTCATCAGGACGCCAGCGCGGCCAAGGCCGTGTGGACCATCACCCTGATACCGGTGAACAGGGCGCGTTCATCGGCCTCGAACGTCGGCTGATGCAGGTCGCGCATCTGTCCCTCACCGGACCACACGCCGAGCCGGGCGAACGCGCCGGGCACGTGCTCCAGGTACCAGCCGAAGTCCTCGCCCCCGGAGGACTGCTCCGCGGCGGCCAGGGCACCGGATCCCAGCGCGGCTTCCACACCCGCCCGGAGCAGGTCCGTGCTCTCCGGGTCACTGACCACGGGTGGAACACCCCGCAGGTAGTTCAGCTCGTACCCCACCCCGGTGGGGGCGAGCAGCGCCTTAACCGACGACTCCACGAGGGGCTCCAGCATCGTCCACGTCTCGTGGTCGGCGGTGCGCAGGGTTCCCCGCAACTTGCCTTCCTGGGGCACGGCGTTGGCCGCTTCCCCGGCGTGCACGGCGCCCCACACGAGCACGGTCCCCGACCGCGGGTCCACTCTCCGCGACAGCACGGTGGGCAGCGAGGTGATCACGGTGCCGAGCCCGTGCACGAGGTCGGCGGTCAGGTGAGGCCGTGAGGTGTGCCCTCCCGGCGAGGTCAGCGTCAGTTCCACGAGGTCCGCGGCCGACGTGAGCGCGCCCACTCGCGTACCGATCCGGCCGACGGGCAACCGGGGATCGCAGTGCAGGCCGAAGATCCGGTCCACGCCGTCGAGCACGCCGGCTTCGATGGCGTCGAGGGCTCCGCCGGGCATGACCTCCTCGGCGGGTTGGAAGATCAGTCGCACACGTCCCGGCAGTTCCGCGGCCGTGGCCAACGCCAGGCCCGCGCCGAGCAGCACCGTCGTGTGCACGTCGTGTCCGCAGGCGTGGGCGACCCCGTCCACGCCCGAGGCGAATGGCAGGCCCGTGGCCTCGGTCAACGGCAGAGCGTCCAGGTCGGCCCGCAGCGCCACACACCGCTGTCCACTGCCGATGTCGCAGACGACCCCGGTGCCCCCGGGCAGCACGGTCGGTCGCAGACCGGCCGAACGGAGCAACTTGGTCACGAGCTCCGTGGTGCCGTACTCACGCCGAGCGAGTTCGGGGTTGGCGTGGATGTGCCGGCGCCAGGACACGACGTCCGCCGCGCGGTCGGTCATCCAGGCGTCGAGCCAGCCGGGGCCGCGCCCTGCCCCCACATCCCCTGTGACGACCGTGTCGGACACGGTGAGCAGGGAGTCGGCCGATTCGGCCGGGTCGGATTCGCCCGGCACTTCGGGTCGCGAGTCGAGAACGGTCACACCGCACCTCCGCACGCAACCAGCGCGGCGATGGGGCACACCTCTGTCGTCCGCTGGTAGAGCTGTTAGAACGGGTCAACTACCGTACGCATGCCGTACGTATTGACTTTCAGTCTGGCACTTTCCAGCCTATGCGTAACCCGTATGTCCTAATGGATAGACAGAAGGTAGCCCATTTGCGCTAAACGGTGACGGACCGTTCGGTGGCGCCGTAGAACCGGAGGGCGCTATCCGCCCTTGGCGTTCTTCGCGCGGATGTACCGCCCCCAAGCCACGATGCCGAGCAGGATCGCCGCGATGACGCCCACCACAATCTTGTCCTTGTTCCGCTCGGCCTCGGCCTCGGTCTGGGGGTCGAGTTCCGGTTCCCCGCTCGGTGATTCCTCCGATCCCGAGGGGTCCCCGGTTTCGGAGGTGGTGTCGTCCTGCGCCACGACGTGAACGGCGGGAGCGGTCGACGCGGTACCCGACGCGGCAGGCACGGCCTGCGCTGCGGGCACGGTGGCACCGGCGGAGACGACGAGAACGACGGTGAGCACACTCAGCACAACCCCGAGAACACGCACGCTCACAGTCTGCACTGTCGGATGGTGTCTCGTCAGCCACCGTGCGACGTTTCGCCGCTGAACGCGGACAGTATGCGTTCAGCGGCGAGGGTGGCGGTGCTGCGGCCCTCGCGCACATCGCGTTCGACGTCGTCGACGATCGCGCGCACGGCCGGGTGCTCCACCAGCCGGTCCAGTAGCTGGTCCCGCACCATGGCCCAGACCCAGTCCACCTGCTGCTGTTGTCGCCTGGCCTCGAGTTCACCCGTCTCGACGAGCTGGTCGCGGTGCCGTGTCAGTTGTTGCCACACGGTGTCGAGCCCGGCCCCGGTCAGTCCGCTGCAGGTGAGCACGGGCGGGGTCCACGCGGCATCGGGGCCGTAGATCATCCGCAGCGCGCCGGACAGTTCCCTGGCGGCCCTGCGAGCCTCGCGTTCGTGCTCACCGTCGGCCTTGTTGACGGCGATCACGTCGGCGAGTTCGAGGACCCCCTTCTTGATGCCCTGGAGCTGGTCACCGGTGCGGGCCAGGGTCAAGAACAGGAACGAGTCGACCATGCCGGCCACGGTGACCTCCGACTGGCCGACCCCAACGGTCTCGACCAACACCACGTCGTAGCCGGCGGCTTCCATCAACACGATGGTCTCGCGCGTGGCGCGGGCCACCCCGCCGAGTGTGCCCGACGTCGGTGACGGCCGGACGAACGCGGCGGGGTCGGTGGAGAGCCGGGCCATACGCGTCTTGTCGCCGAGGATGCTGCCACCGGTCCGGGGGGACGACGGGTCCACGGCGAGCACGGCCACCCGATGTCCCGCTTCGGTGAGCTGGGTGCCGAGCTGGTCGATGAACGTGGACTTGCCCACGCCGGGCACCCCGGTGATACCGACCCGGACCGCGCCGCCCGCGTGTGGCAACAGTTCCACGAGCAGGTCCTGCGCCAGCTTGCGGTGCTCGGGGCGTTGCGACTCGACCAGCGTGATGGCCCGGGCCAGGGTGCCGCGGTCACCGTCGAGCACACCTTTGGCGTATGCGGGAACGTCGAGGATGCGTGCCATGGTTACGAGTGTCGCGCCTCGAGCTCGTCGAGCATCGTGACGACGCTGTCGGCGATCACGGTGCCGGGGCCGAAGATGGCGGAGGCTCCCGCGGCGCGCAGTTCGTCGTAGTCCTGGGGCGGGATGACGCCACCGCACACGATCATGATGTCGTCGCGGCCCAACGCGAGCAGTTCGTCCCGCAGTTCGGGCACCAGCGACAGGTGCCCCGCCGCCAGCGACGACACGCCCACGATGTGCACGTCGGCCTCGACGGCCTGGCGCGCCACTTCGGCGGGTGTCGAGAACAGCGGCCCGACATCGACGTCGAAACCGAGGTCGGCGAACGCGGTGGCGACCACCTTCTGCCCGCGGTCGTGGCCGTCCTGGCCCATCTTGGCCACCAGGATGCGCGGCCTGCGTCCCTCGGCCTCGGCGAACGCGTCGACCCGCTCGCGCGCGGCCTCCACATTGGCCGTCTTGCCGACCTCCTCGCGGTACACGCCGGAGATGGTACGGATCTGGCCGGCGTGCCGTCCCCAGACCTTCTCCAGGGCCTCCGAGATCTCCCCGACCGTGGCCTTGGCCCTGGCCGCGTCGATGGCCAGTTCCAGGAGGTTGCCGTCGCCCTCCGCGCCGGCGGTGAGCCTGCGCAGCGCGTCCTGGGTGGCGTCCTCGTCCCGTTCGGCGCGCAGCCTGCGCAGCTTCTCCAGCTGCTGCGCCCGCACACCCTCGTTGTCGATCTTGAGGACGTCGAGTTCGGTGTCGTCCTCCGCGCCGAGGCGGTGCTTGTTCACGCCGATCACCGGCTGCCTGCCCGAGTCGATGCGGGCCTGCGTGCGGGCCGCGGCCTCCTCGATGCGCAGTTTGGGGATCCCGGCGTCGATGGCCCTGGCCATACCGCCCGCGGACTCGACCTCCTCGATGTGGCTCCACGCCCGACGGGCGAGTTCGTAGGTGAGCCGTTCGACGTACGCGCTGCCGCCCCACGGGTCGATGACGCGCGTGGTGCCGGACTCCTGCTGGAGCAGCAACTGCGTGTTGCGCGCGATGCGGGCGCTGCTGTCGGTGGGCAACGCCAGGGCCTCGTCGAGGGCGTTGGTGTGCAGCGACTGCGTGTGGCCCTGGGTGGCCGCCATCGCCTCGACACACGTGCGCACCACGTTGTTGTAGACGTCCTGGGCCGTGAGCGACCACCCGGAGGTCTGGCAGTGCGTGCGCAGGCTCAGCGATTTGGGGTTGCTCGGCTCGAACTGCTTCACGAGCTTTGCCCACAGCAGGCGCGCGGCCCGCAGTTTGGCGACCTCC
>JAJYTH010000138.1 GCA_021793175.1 Actinomycetes bacterium | reverse complement strand
GGACGACGACGGCAACACCGCCCGCACTCCCGCCCCGAAGACCCGGCGCAGATCTTCGGCCGTGGCGCCCTGCGCGCCGAGCCCCGGAGCGAGCACCGGCCCGTTCATCCCGTGAAGCCGCAATTCCTCCGGTTCCACGGTCGCCCCCACGACGATCCCGACGTCCCCGAGGGGTTCCACACCCTGATTACACCGCGCAACGGAATCCACAATGGACTGCGCGACGGTGGTGCCGTCGGCTCCCCGCGCCCGCTGCACGGTGTGCCCCTCCGGATTGGATGTCCGCGCGAGCACGAACACCCCCCGCCCCGTGTGGTGGGCCTGCCGCAGAGCGGGCTCCAACGAACCGAAGCCGAGGTAGGGCGAGACGGTGATCGCGTCGACCGCCAACGGAGCGTCGTCAGACAGGTAGGCGGCCGTGTAAGCGGCCATCGTGGATCCGATGTCGCCGCGCTTGACGTCGAGCAACACCAAGGCGCCGGCCTCTCTCGCCGTTGCGAGGACGCGTTCGAGCACGGCGATCCCCGCAGCCCCGTACGCCTCGAAGAACGCCGACTGGGGCTTGAGGACGGCCACGGAGCCCGCGAGGGCCTCCGTGGCCGTCAAGGCGAACCGTTCGAGCCCCCGCACATCGCGGGGAAGGCCCCAGGCCTCCAACAGAGCCGGATGCGGGTCGATACCCACACACAACGGCCCCCGGTCGGACATGGCTGCCGTCAGCCGTGCCCCGAAGGACCGCTCAGCCATGTCTTCGCTCACCGTTTCCCGCTCGCGCTTCCCGTCACCTCGCGGAGCCTCCCCTGGAGTTCCTGCAACGACCGAGCGGCGATGTCACCCCGGATGAGTGCCTCGATTCCGTGCACGGCCGCCGCCGCGCCCTGCACCGTCGTGATGCACGGGATCCCCCGAGACACCGCCGCCGTGCGGATCTCGTACCCGTCCACGCGGGGACCGCTGTTGCCGTACGGAGTGTTGATCACCATGTCCACGCCGCCGTCGCGGATCACCTCGACGATGTTGGGTTCCTCAGGGGTGCTGCCCTGGTAGTGCTTACGCACCACCGAGCACTCGATGCCGTTGCGCCGCAGTACCTCCGCCGTGCCCGCAGTGGCGACCACCTTGAAACCCAGATCGGACAGCCGCTTCACCGGGAACACCAGTGAACGCTTGTCCCGGTTGGCCACCGAGACGAACACGGTGCCGTGCGTCGGCAACGATCCGTACGCGCCCGCCTGGGACTTCGCGAACGCCTCTCCGAACGACAGGTCGACACCCATCACCTCGCCCGTGGACTTCATCTCTGGGCCGAGTAGCGAGTCGACCCCGTGGCCTTCCCGGGTCCGGAAGCGGTGGAACGGCAGCACGGCCTCCTTCACCGCCACAGGGGACCCCACGGGCAGCATCCCGCCGTCACCCTCCGCGGGCAGCACACTCCGCGCACGCAGGTCGGCGATGGACGAGCCGGTCATGATCAGCGCGGCCGCCTTCGCCAGCGGCACCGCCGTGGCCTTCGAGACGAACGGCACGGTCCTCGACGCCCTCGGGTTGGCCTCGAGCACGTACAGCATGTCGTCCTTGAGCGCGTACTGGACGTTCAACAACCCGCGCACGCCGATGCCCTCGGCGATGGCCTCGGTGGAGCGACGCACCGCTTCGAGGTCGGTTCGGCCCAGGGTGATGGGCGGCAACGCACACGCCGAGTCCCCGGAGTGCACACCGGCCTCCTCGATGTGCTCCATGACCCCGCCGAGATACAGCTCCTCGCCGTCGTAGAGAGCGTCGACGTCGATCTCGATGGCGTCATCGAGGAAGCGGTCCACCAACACCGGATGCTCGGGCGTGACCTCCGTGGCGCGTTCGATGTAGCCACGCAGTGTCGTCTCGTCGTAGACGATCTCCATGCCACGCCCGCCCAAGACGTAGGAGGGGCGCACAAGCACCGGGTAGCCGATCTCGTCGGCGATCCGCCGAGCACCGTCGAACGACGTCGCCATGCCGTACTTCGGCGCGGGCAGGCCCGCGGCCGCCAGCACCTCGCCGAACGCGCCGCGTTCCTCGGCGAGGTGAATCGCCTCGGGCGGAGTGCCCACCACCGGAACCCCGGCGTCGGCCAGTCGCTGCGCCAATCCGAGGGGCGTCTGCCCACCGAGCTGCACGATCACACCGGCGACCTCACCCGAAGCCTGCTCGGCGTGCACGATCTCGAGCACGTCCTCGAAGGTCAACGGCTCGAAGTACAGCCGGTCGGAGGTGTCGTAGTCGGTGGACACCGTCTCCGGGTTGCAGTTCACCATCACGGCTTCGAACCCGGCCTTACGCAACGCGAGCGCAGCGTGCACACACGAGTAATCGAACTCGATGCCCTGCCCGATCCGGTTCGGCCCCGAACCGAGGATCAGCACCTTCGGCTTCTCGCGCTGCGGGGCCACCTCCGACTCCGCGGCGGCATCGGCCTCGTAGGCCGAGTAGTGGTACGGCGTCTTCGCCTCGAATTCCGCGGCACACGTGTCCACGGTCTTGAACACCGGCCGGATACCGAGCCGGTGCCGTAGCGTGCGAACGCCGTCCTCACCGGCCAGCTCCGGTCGTAGCGCGGCGATCTGGCGGTCGGACAGGCCTGCGCGCTTGGCCCGGCGCAGCAGATCCTCCTCCAGCACGGGCGCGTCGCGCACCTGAGCGCCGATCTCACCGATGAACGCGATCTGGTCGACGAACCATGGGTCGATGCCACTGGCCTTGTGCACCTGCTCCACCGTCGCGCCGAGCCGCAGGGCCCGCTCGACGGCGTAGATCCGGCCTTCGTGAGCGGTACGGAGTTCCTCCAGCGTCGACTCCAGCGTCGCGCCTTCCGGATCGGGGCGGGTCCAAAAGCCTCCCGCCTTGGTCTCCATCGACCGCATCGCCTTGCCCAGAGCCTCCGAGAAGCTACGGCCCAGGGCCATGGCCTCGCCGACGCTCTTCATCGTCGTGGTCAGTTCCGGGTCGGCACCGGGGAACTTCTCGAACGCGAACCGCGGCATCTTCACGACGACGTAGTCGAGCGCCGGCTCGAACGACGCGGGTGTCTCCCCGGTGATGTCGTTGGTGATCTCGTCGAGCGTGTAACCGATGGCGAGTTTCGCCGCGATCTTCGCGATCGGGAACCCGGTCGCCTTCGACGCCAACGCCGACGACCGGGAAACCCGCGGGTTCATCTCGATGACGACCATGCGGCCGTCCTCGGGGTTGACGGCGAACTGGATGTTGCAGCCACCGGTGTCCACGCCGACCTCGCGCAACACCGCGATACCGACGTCCCGCATGTGCTGGTACTCGCGGTCGGTGAGCGTCATCGCGGGCGCGACGGTCACCGAGTCACCGGTGTGCACGCCCATCGGGTCGACGTTCTCGATGGAGCACACGACCACCACGTTGTCGTTGCGGTCGCGCATGAGCTCCAGCTCATACTCCTTCCACCCGAGGACACTCTCCTCGATAAGCACCTCGGTGACCGGGCTCTCCTCCAGCCCGAACGACGCCATGCGCTCCAATTCCTCGGGCGTATGCGCCATACCGGAGCCCAGGCCGCCCATCGTGAACGACGGGCGGATGACGACCGGGAGCCCGAGTTCCGCGACGGTCTCGCGCACCTCCTCCATGGAATGGCACACGGCGCTGCGCGGCACCCCGCCGCCGACGCCCCGCACGATGTCCTTGAACTTCTGCCGGTCCTCGCCGCGCTGGATGGCATCGATGTCGGCGCCGATGAGCTCGATGCCGTACTTCTCCAGCACCCCACGCTCGTGCAGAGCCACCGCACAGTTGAGCGCCGTCTGCCCACCGAGCGTCGCCAGCAGGGAATCGATGGGCCTGCCCTTCTCCTGTTCGGCGACGATGACCTTCTCCACGAACTCCGGCGTCACCGGCTCGATGTAGGTGGAGTCGGCGAACTCGGGGTCGGTCATGATGGTCGCCGGGTTGGAGTTCACCAGGCTCACCCGCAGCCCCTCGGAGCGGAGCACGCGGCACGCTTGGGTGCCGGAATAGTCGAATTCGGCGGCCTGGCCGATGACGATCGGCCCCGACCCGATCACGAGCACATGCTCGATGTCACTGCGTTTGGGCATGGCGGGCCTCCATCAGGGTGACGAACTCGTCGAACAGCGACCCCGCGTCGTGCGGGCCCGCAGCGGCCTCCGGGTGGTACTGCACCGAGAACGCCGGCACCTCCTCGCAGCGCAGGCCCTCCACAGTGCCGTCATTGGCGCAGTAATGGCTGACATGCGCCTTGCCGAACGGCGATTCGAAGCGCTGTCCCGGCTCGCCTTCGAGAGCGAACCCGTGGTTCTGCGCGGTGATCGCCACTTTGCCGGTGGCGACATCGAGGACCGGGACGTTGACGCCCCGGTGTCCGAAACGCATCTTGTAGGTGCCCAGCCCCAACGCCCGGCCGAGGATCTGGTTGCCGAAGCAGATGCCGAACAGCGGCAGCTCCCGCTCCAGCACCCGGCGAGTGAGTTCGATCGCGTCCTGCTGGGTCTCGGGGTCACCGGGGCCGTTGGACAGGAACACCCCGTGGGGCTCGACGGCGAGGACGGAGTCGAGGTCACTGCCCGCGGGCAGCACATGCACCTCGATGCCGCGCATCGCCATCCGACGCGGTGTGTTCGATTTGATGCCGAGATCCAGTGTCGCCACCCGGAAACGGGTCTCCCCTTCCGCGGGCACCACGTACGGCTCGGCCGTGGTGACCTCACCCGTGAGATCGGCGCCCTGCATCCTCGGGCTCGTCAGTACCTGGGCCACCATGTCGTCGTCCGGGCCCAACGCGTCGCCGGAGAAAACGCCCGCCCGCATGGCGCCGTGGTCCCGGAGGTGTCGGGTGAGGGCGCGCGTGTCCACCTCGGCGATACCGACCACTCCCTGGTCGGTCAGCACGTCCTCCAGTGACCGCGTCGACCGCCAGTTGGACGGGATTCGCGCGGGATCGCGTACCACGTATCCGGCCGCCCAGATGCGTCGGGACTCGTCGTCCTCGTCGTTCCAGCCGGTGTTGCCGATGTGCGGTGCCGTCTGCACCACGATCTGCCGGTGGTACGACGGGTCGGTCAGCGTCTCCTGGTAACCGGTCATGCCGGTGGAGAAGACCGCCTCCCCCAGGGCGCGCCCACGGGCGCCGTACGCCGTGCCCCGAAAGATCCGTCCGTCCTCAAGCACGAGCACGGCGGCAGCGTGTGTCCCGGTCATACTTGGGCACCTCCCTTGACCTGCTCGATCCACTGCGGGTAGACGGAGAGATCGTCACCGCGCAGACCGGTGTCGAGCTCGACGTCACCGAGCCGCCAGGTGAACACCAACAGGCTCTCGGTGCCCATGACCTTGCCCGCCATCCCTTTCGCCGTACGCACGTCGACGATGCTGTCCCGTGGAATCCAGAAACCGTACGTACCTCTGCGGTCGATCTCGACTCCGTCGGCGTAGAGCCGCACCACCGCGGGGCCACGCAACCCCGCACCACGAGTGACGATGCGGTCCTGCCAGTGACCCGACATGGTCGTACTGACGTAGACGCCTCGCGTTTCGAGCACCGGTTCACCGGGGTCGTCGGGCACGGAAGGAAACGGTGGCACCCGTACGCTCTGGGCACGGGCCTGGCGTCGCCAACCACACCACATGCCGTACAAGCAGAGCGCGAAGAACGCCAAGCACAGCAGCGTCAGCAAAAGCCTGTCCATTACACAAGTTTCCCTTCGCGCGAGGTGAGACGCCCGCGTAGCAGCGTGGCGCTCACCACGGCCGGTAGCCGGAGTCCCTCGTACGGTGTGTTCTTCGCCCGGCTCGCCAACTCGGCACCGCGGACGGTCCATTCCGTGTCCGGATCGACCAACACGAGGTTCGCCGGCTCGCCCACGACCAACGGCCTTCCCTGGTCCGGCAAGCCGGCGATCTCGGCGGGACGTTCGCTCATCACACGCGCCACCCCACGCCAGTCGAGCAATCCGGGACGGACCATCGTCTCGACGACCACGGACAAAGCGGTCTGCAGTCCCAGCATCCCCGGCCGCGCCGCGGCCCATTCGCAATCCTTGTCCTGGGGCGCGTGCGGCGCATGGTCGGTGGCCACACAGTCGATCACCCCGTCGGCCAAAGCCTGTCGCATGCGCTGGACATCGGTGTCGGCGCGCAGCGGCGGGTTGACCTTGTTCACCGGATCGAACGTGGCCAACCGTTCGTCGGTGAGCAGCAGGTGGTGCGGCGTCACCTCGGCCGAGACCGCGGTGCCCAGTTCCTTGGCCCAACGCAGCACGTCCACCGTGCCCGCCACCGAGACATGGCAGATGTGCAGCCGCGCTCCGGCGTGGCGGGCGAGCACGCAGTCCCTGGCAACGATGGACTCCTCCGCCGAGGCAGGCCATCCCGGGTATCCCAACCGCGCGGCTCGCTCACCCTCGTGCGCCTGCGCCCCCACCGTCAGACGTGGCTCCTCGGCGTGCTGGGCCACCACCACCCCGAGCGCGGTGGAGTACTCCAGCGCCCTACGCATCACGAGCGGGTCGGCGACACAGTGCCCGTCGTCGGAGAACATCCGTACCCCGGCCGCCGAGTTGGCCATCGTGCCCATCTCGGCGAGCCGTTCCCCTTCGAGGCCCACGGTGACCGCGCCCACGGGATGCACGTCCACGAGACCGATCTCCCGACCTCGCCGCCACACGTGGTCGGTGATCACGGCGTTGTCGGCCACCGGGTCGGTGTTGGCCATGGCGAACACCGCCGTGTACCCACCCAGCGCCGCGGCAGCCGAGCCGGTCTCGATCGTCTCGGCGTCCTCCCTGCCCGGTTCCCGTAGGTGGGTGTGCAGATCGACGAATCCCGGCAGCAACACCTGCCCGTCGCCAGATCGGAA
>JAJYTH010000028.1 GCA_021793175.1 Actinomycetes bacterium | reverse complement strand
TGGCGCGGTTGCTCGACGCGGGCGGCGCGGGGGCCGAGGGGTTCGACGCGATCGTCCTCGGCGGCGCGGCCCTACCGGACGAACTGCGGCGCAGGGCCGAACGCGCGGGCGTTTCGGTGGTCCCCTCCTACGGCATGAGCGAGACCGCAAGCGGTTGCGTGTACGACGGGGTCCCACTCGACGGGGTTGCCGTCAGGCTGGGCGACAAGGACCGCATCGAGGTGTCCGGCGCCGTGCTCGCCCACGGTTACCGCCTCGACCCGGAACAGACGGCGGCTTCGTTCGTCGACGGCTGGTTCCGCACCAGCGACGTCGGCCGACTGTCCACCGAAGGCGAGTTGACGGTTCTCGGCCGGATCGACGACATGATCAACACCGGTGGGGTGAAGGTGCCCGCGTGCCACGTGGAGGACGCGCTGACCCGGCAGGACGGCGTGGAAGCGGCGTGCGTGGTCGGCCTGCCCGACCCGGAATGGGGGCAGATCGTGGCCGCCGCCGTCGTGCTCACGAAGTCCACTCGCTCGCCGTCCGAGGACCGGCTGCGCGACGCGGTGAGGGCCGACCTCGGTTCCGTCGCCTCCCCCAAGCTGGTGCGGGTGGTCGACGAGCTGCCGTTGATCGGCCCCGGCAAGGTGGATCGGAGTGCCGTACGCCGCCTTCTGCACGACCACGTCGATCACTCCGGCCGCGATACCGAAAAATGAACGACATGGCTACCGTCGCGGAGTGGATCGAAGGGGCACGGCCACGCACGCTGCCCAACGCCATCGCCCCCGTACTGGTCGGCGTGGGTGCCGCAGCACAGCTGGACGCCGTGTCGTGGTGGCGCTCACTGCTGGCGCTGCTGGTGGCGATGGCTCTGATCATCGGCGTGAACTACGCCAACGACTACTCCGACGGCGTCAAGGGCACCGACAACGAGCGGGTGGGCCCGTTGCGCCTGGTCGGCTCCGGTGCCGCGTCCGCCAAGACCGTGCTGGGCGTCGCGTGGAGCCTGTTCGGCTTGGCGGGCCTGTTCGGCCTGATACTCGTAGTGGCGTCCGGCCAGTGGTGGCTGCTCCTGCTCGGCGCTTTGTGCATCGCGGGCGCCTGGTTCTACACCGGCGGGTCGCGCCCGTACGGCTATGCGGGGTTCGGCGAAGTCGCCGTGTTCGTGTTCTTCGGACTCGCGGCCGTGCTCGGCACCGTGTACGTACAAGCCGGGCGGGTGAGTTGGGAGGCCCTGGGCTGCGCGGTGGCCGTGGGGAGCCTCTCGATGGCGGTGCTGGTGGCCAACAACCTGCGGGACATCCCCACCGACCGGGAAGCGGGCAAGATCACGCTGGCCGTGCGGTTGGGCGACCCGGGCACACGGCGGTTCTACCTCGTGCTCGTCACGGTGCCGTTCCTCGTCACGGTGGCGCTGGCGTTCGCGCACCCCGTGACACTGGTGGGGCTGCTGACGGCGGCGCCGCTCATCACGCCGGTGAAGACCGTCACGGCGGGTAGCACCGGCCTGCAACTCATCCCCGTGCTGCGGGACACCGGCTTGGCCATGCTCGCGTGGGCGGTACTCACCGGAGCGGCGCTGGCTTTCGCGGGTTGACCCGGCCCGCCTGGAATCAGCCCGGGAACACGCCCGTGTCCAGGAAGCGCTCGAACGCTTTCAGGTGCGGCTCGATGTCCAAGCCGTTCTCGGCGAGCCAGGCGTCGTTGTAGTACGTGCCGGCGTAGCGCTCGCCGCCGTCGCACAGCAGTGTCACCACACTGCCGCGCTCACCGCTGGCCAACATCCGCGAGATGAGAGTGAAGGCGCCGTAGAGGTTCGTGCCCGTCGAACCGCCCGCCCAGTGGCCCGTACGTTCCCGCAGGAACCGGATCGCCGCCAAAGAAGCGGCGTCGGGCACCTGGATCATCTCGTCGATCACCGCGGGGATGAACGACGGTTCCATCCTCGGCCGCCCGATGCCTTCGATACGCGACGGCATGCCCGTCTGGTAATCCGACGCACCCGTCCGCCACGCGCCGTAGAACGCGGAGTTCTCCGGATCGACCACCGCGATCCGGGTGTCGTGCCTGCGGTAACGCACGTACCGGCCGAAGGTCGCGCTCGTACCTCCCGTGCCCGCGCCCACCACGATCCACGTCGGCACCGGGTGCCGCTCCGACCGCAACTGCGTGAACACCGACTCGGCGATGTTGTTGTTGCCGCGCCAGTCGGTGGCCCGCTCGGCGTAGGTGAACTGGTCGAGGTAGTGGCCGTTGCACTCGGCGGCGAGGCGCTCGGCCTCCGTGTACATGTCCGGTGGCCGATCGACGAAGTGGCATCTACCACCGTAGAACTCGATGAGGTCGATCTTCTCCTGACTGGTGTTGCGCGGCACGACGGTGACGAACTCCAGCCCGAGCATGCGGGCGAAATACGCCTCCGACACCGCCGTGGACCCGCTCGACGCCTCCACGAGCACCGTGTCCGGACCGATCTGCCCGTTCACCAGGCCGTACAGCAACAAAGACCGGGCCAGCCGGTGTTTGAGCGAGCCCGTGGGATGCACGGACTCGTCCTTCAGGTACAGGTCGATTCCCCACTCGGGAGGCAGCGGGAAGACGTGCAGGTGGGTGTCGGCACTGCGGTTGGCATCGGCCTCGATGATGCGGATGGCATCCCGCACCCACGCGTCGTTCACTCGTCCCCCGCCTTGTCCGTCCTGCCCGTGTCGTCCGTGTCGTTCGTGTCTTCCGCTCCGGACCCGTCCTTGGACGTCGGTGAGTCCGGCGGGGTGTCAGTCTTACCGGACTCGTCGCCGATGTCGAGTTCCTCACCACGCAACTGGGCTCGCAGCCTGGCCCGCTCCCTGGCACGGTGCTCGTTCCGCGCCGCGAGTCCGGCCGTCACTCGGTCGTTGAGTGAACGGAACAGCAACAGACCGAGCGGCAGACCCACCACCAGGCCCATGATCAGCGCGACGAGCAGCGGCACCCGGAACAGCACGAGAACGGCGACGATCACCGCGACCAGGGCGAATCTGGCCAGCACGTACAGCAGGAGGTCGCGGAGCAGCGTGTCGGATCGGCGTTCGCTCACGCTCTACGAGGCTACGCCGTGCGCCGCACCACCCGCGCGCCGCCCGAAACAGCGCGTTTGTCCCTTACTACCTCTTTACTCATTGACAACCGTTCGAGTACTCGACGGGTAGAGTGACACGATTGTGACCTCCGAGTGAGTGAAGGAGGCGAAGAGTGACCGCGAGCACTGGAGGCCGGCTACTGACGCCGGGTGAAGTCGCCGCACTGTTTCGAGTCGACCCCAAGACGGTGACCCGCTGGGCCACCGCCGGTCGGATCGGCTCGATTCGCACGCCTGGGGGCCATCGCCGATTCCGTGAATCCGAGGTCAACCAGCTCCTCGCCGAGCTGACGACCAACGCGAGCGAACGCCCTCGGAGCTGAAAAAGGCGCCACCGGGGTGTCTTTCGCCTCTCGTTGCGAAGGACACCCCGGACAGCGCAACGGGTAAAAGGGGTAATCTCGAAGACTGTAGTGTGGTAGTACGCGTGACACCCCGAAAGGAGCGAGCATGATCTACCTGCTCGCGGCGATCGGCGCCGCCACCATTGCCTTCCTGCTGTGGCGTGCCCTCGGCGCTGACCGCGTCGGAGTGTCATCGCGCCAAGCTCCCCGCCAAGCTCCCGTGGCACCGGACGACGACCCCGAGTTCCTGCGTCGCCTCAGCGAACAGCAGCGCAAGCAGCAGAACACGGACGAGGACGGGAAGAACTAGCCTTCGGCTGATCAGCGTAGGGGATGCCCGCCGAAGCCGTCGGCGATCGTCGCGGCGAGCTCCAACAACGCCAATCTGGTTCCATCGGCCAACCGGTCCAACTCGATCTCCGCTCCCTCCTCCAGGTGAGGGTCGAACGGGATGCGGGCCACCGCACGAACCCTGGCGGCGAAGTGCGCCGAGAGTTTGTCCAGATCCACCGACCCCGCCTTCGGCCGCACCGAGTTGATGACGACCACCGACTGTGTCACGAGATCGCCATATCCGTGTGCGTCGAGCCAGTCCAAAGTCGCCGACGCGCTACGCGCGCCGTCCAGCGACCCCGACGACACCACCACGAGCATGTCGGCGGAGTCGAGCACGCCCTTCATCGCGGAATGCATCAATCCGGTGCCGCAGTCGGTGAGCACGATGTTGTAGAAGTGCTCCAGCACCGACACCACGCGCAGGTAGTCATGCTCGGAGAACGCCTCCGACACGGCGGGGTCTGAGTCGCTAGCCAGGATCTCCAGCCTGCTCGGTCCCTGTGATGTGTAGGTCCGCACGTCGCTGTAGCGGGTGATGCTGTCGGCATCGCGGAGCAGGTGCCGCACCGTCGCGGTGGTCTCGATGGGGATCTTCTGCGCCAGCGTGCCCGCGTCGGGGTTGGCGTCGACGGCGACCACCCGGTCTCCGCGCAGCGACGCGAACGTGGAGCCGAGCGTGGTCGTGATGGTGGTCTTGCCGACGCCGCCTTTCAGACTCAACATCGCGATGCGATAGCAGCCGCGCAGGGGTTGGTTCACCCGCGAGACCAGTTCCCTGCGTCTGCGGTCGGCCGGGCTCTCTCCGAGGTTGACGAGTTTTCCGCTCGCCACGTACACGGCCCTGCGCCAACCCGACTTGGGCTCCCGCTTCGGCTTACGCACGAAACGGGAGGTGTCGTCGAGGCCCGCGTCCCCGAGTGGGTACGCATAGCCCGGGTACTGCGGCCGAGACGACGGCGGATGCCCCTGCGCCCCGTACTGCGGGTGCTGCGCGGGCCCCGCGGGTGGCCCAGCGCCCTGCCGACCCTGCCACGGCTCCGGATTTCCCTGCTGCCACCGGGCCGTCGGCGAGGGATAGGGCGTCGAGTCCGTACTCGCCTCGGAATAGAGAGGATGATCTCGCCCGCCGACTCCGTTGGGTCCGGTCACCGCCTCAGTCCTCCGATGGATTGCCGAGCGTCCCCCTCACGCCTCACACGGGTGACGGTAGTCGCAGCCGGACATGGGCGTCAGCTTACTCCGGCATACGAGTGAAGACCGGCCGACACGAGGTTCACGAAGAACAGGTTGAACACCGTCGCCGCGAATCCGACGATGTTGATGACAGCGGCGCGGGTGCCCCGCCAGCCCGCCGTGGCGCGGGAGTGCAGGTACGCGGCGTAGATCACCCAGGACACGAAGGCCACGGTCTCCTTGGGGTCCCATCCCCAGAACCGGCCCCACGCCGCTTCCGCCCACACGGCGCCGCACAGGATTCCGAAGGTGAACACCGGGAAGGCGAACACGGTCGTCCGGTAGGCGACCTTGTCGAGGATGTCGGCCGACGGCAGTTTCGGTCCGAACCGGCCGAACTTCACCGGATCCCGGTCGTGGGCCGAGCGGATGAGGTACAGGATGCTGGCCGCACCGGGGATGAGGAACACTCCCGAGGACGCCGCCGCTGCGGCGACGTGGATCACCAGCCAGTAGGACTGCAGTGCGGGCTGCAGCGGGGCCGCCACGGCGTAGAGCATGGTGCCGCCGACGAACATCAGGATGACCACGGGCAGCAGCACGAACGCCGAGAGGTGGCGCAGCGGGTACTTCCGCAACAGCACGAGCCAGGTGACCACGCCGATGAACGTGATCGCCGCGATGTACTCGTACATGTTGCCCCAGGGCACGCGGCTCGTCGCGAGCCCTCGCAGCACGAGCGCCGCCAGATGCAGTGCCGCGGCGAGGATGGTCAGCGCAACGCCCATCCTGCCGAGGCGTTCCGTCCGGGTCCTCGGCGCTCGACCAGTCGACGGCGGCACGTCCTTGGCGACCTCGACCGTCCCGACATCGGAACCGGATCCGGCTCCCGCGCCGACGAGCTGACGCTCACGCGTACGTTCGGCGACTCGCTTGCCGTGTTTGCCGAAGGACTGCTCTACGAGGAAGAAGATCATCGCCAGCAGGTACACCACGACCGACGTGGTGTACGACCAGTCGCTGTACTGGGACAGCGTCTCGTTCACCGGCATCTGCGTGCCTTTCTAGTCCTGTGGCGTGCGGCCGAGGAGGTCCCGCGAGATGGCTGTGAACTCCTCGCCGTAGCCGGCCTGATCGGTACGGGCGAGCCCGCCCAACTCTACTACTGCGCGTCGGACATCGCTGGTGCCGCCGCCGGTACTGTCGGCGAGCGGAGTCACTCTGGCCCAGAACCGGCGCCGCTTCACCGAAAGCGAAGCCCCGAGCCCCACGAACATCGCGATGGCGAAGCCCAGCATCCAGCCCTGCGTCGGGTCGTGCGACACCTGCAACGACACCCACCGGCGCACGCCGTCGAAACTGATCTGCGTGCCGTCGTCGAGAGTGATGCTCTCACCGATCTCCAGGTTCTCCCGCGCCACCCGCTCCAGGCGCCCGCTGTCCACCATCGACTGATCGATCTCGAAAATCGACTGCGAGCGTCCGGCGTCGATGCCGAGTTCCCCGCGCATGATGTCCACGGCGACCGCGGGCTCGGTGAGGTCGGGGAACGACGACGTGAGGATGTTGCCGTGGAACGCCGCCGTCGGCGCGAACAGGCCCGTGACCGCGAGCTGGTTCTCGCGCCGGGTCCTGGAGTCGGTGACGCCGGGCGGGTCGAACTTCGTTGCGCCCTGCGACAGCATCGTGTTCAGGTCGGTGGGCCGCCACTGGATGGTCTGTGTCCGTGACTCGCCGTTGGGCCAGGTCACCGTGAACGTCGGCGCGTAGCCGTGGCCCAGCAGGTACACACGGTCGCCCGCCGTGCGCAGCGGAGCGTTGACCTCCAGGCGGTAGTCGCGCCACGTGCCCGAAGCCAGGTCCTCGCCCGACTGGTACCGGATATCGGCCGCGTAGTTCACCGGCTGTCCCGCGTCGGTGTAGGTGGGCTCGAAGTCGTCGACGCGCACACAGAACGGGTTCAGCTCCGTACCGTCCACCTGCAGGCCGGGGTTGAACGAGTCGTAGGCGAAGATCCCGGAGTTGCAGAATTCCTGACCGTCGGCGTGCACGATGACCTGGCCCTCGTAGGAGTACATCGCGCCGATGGCGAAAGCGACGATGATGCCCAGGATGCCGAAGTGGAACACCAGGTTGCCGGTCTCACGCAGGTAGCCGCGTTCGGCGCTGATCGTGCGCGCCCCGCCGGCCTCGGTGCGTTCGGTGACGCGCCAACCGCGCAGCCTGCGCCGCACCGACGCGATGACCGCATCGGGGTCGTCGTCGACCTCGGCCCGGGTGTGGTGCGGTAGCCGGGCCAGGTTCTTGGGGGTGAGCACCGGGCCCGACCGCATGGCCCGGATGTAGTCCCCCGTCCTGGGCACCAGGCACCCGACCAACGACACCATCAGCAGCAGGTAGATCGCCGAGAACCAGACACTGCTGTAGACGTCGAAGAACTGCAGGCGGTCGAGCAGCCGTCCCCACCAACCGTTCTCGGCGATGTACTCCTCGGTCTGCTGGGCGTTGAGGTCCCACTGCGGCAGCAGCGCTCCGGGCAGCGCGGCCAACGCGAGCAGGAACAGCAGCACCAGTGCGGTGCGCATGGACGTCAGCTTGCGCCACGTGTTGCGCAGGAACGCCAGCGCACGCCGTGTCGGTGTCTGCCGGTAAGCCGGCCGTGCCTCCTGCGGCGCGTCGTCGGTCACGGTCTGTCGGTCACTCATAGCGGCAACCTCATGTCCGAGATGACGGAGTTCCGCATCCACGCCATCAGGTCCGTCCACAGTCCAGTCACCAACAGCACGCCCACGACGAGCAGCAACACTCCGCCGAAGATCTGCACCCGGCGACTGTTACGGCGCAGCCACGTCGCCGCCCCGACCGCCCAACGGGCTCCCGCCGCGATGAGCAGGAACGGCAAGCCCAGGCCGAGGCAGTACATCAGCACCAGAAAGACTCCCCGCGCCCCCGTGCCACCGCTGGCCGCGGCGATCGCCAACACCCCGGACAGCGTCGGACCGATACACGGAGCCCAACCCAGGCCGAACACGGCACCGAGCACCGGCGCGCCCCACAACCCGGCCCGGGGCACGTGGTGGAGGCGAACGTCCTTCTGCAGCACGGGAATGAAGCCGAGGAAAACGAACGCCATCGCGATGACGATCACTCCGCCGATGCGTTGCAGGAGTTCCTCGTTGACGTACAGGACGTCGGCCAGCCACACCAGGCCGCCGACGCTGGCCGTGAACACCACGGTGAACCCGAGCACGAACAGCCCGGCCGCGCCGACGACCGCGAGCCGCCCCTTCTTGCGGCCCTCGTCCGGGCTCACCGCGGGGGCGTCGGCACCGACCAGCGCTGCGAGGTAGGCGAGGTAACCGGGAACCAGTGGCACCACACACGGGGAGGCGAACGAGATCGCACCCGCGAGCAGCGATAGCCCGACGGCGAGCAGCAGCGGCCCGGAGGCCGCCAGCTCGGATACCGCATTCACGGCGTTCAGCGTAGGGAATACGGTTCGCGTGAAGCCCACCGGCCTGGCAGGCGAGTGAGCTGGATGACCGGAATGCCCTGGATCAGGCCGCCTCCTCCGCCACCAACCGGTCGACCAAGGGCCGCAGATCCGAGGCGAGCAGTGCCCGCAGGAAAACGGCCGCGACCCGGCCCTGGCGGTCCACCACGATGGTGGACGGCACAGCGGTACGCGGATAGCCGGACAGGTTGACCAGCGACCGGCCCGAGGGATCGTAGATCGACGGATATGTCAGGCCCCGGTCCCGGACGAAGTCCTGTGGCGCGGACCGATCGTGCTCGCGCACGTCGATACCGAGCACCGCCACGCCGTCGTCCTTGGTCTCCTCGTACAGCTTCTGCAGCTCCGGCGCCTCGGCGCGGCACGGGCCGCACCACTGGCCCCAGAGATTGATGACCAGGACCTGGCCCTCGAAGTCGGAGGCGGCGATGCGTTTGTCCGGGTCGAACAGGTCCTCGCCGGCCAGTTCGGGCAGTTTCTGCCGCTGTTCGCCCTCGTAGTAGATGTCCACCTGCCCGTCGGGCGAGACGAAACTGAAGTCGTCCCCGCCGCCGGCGGAGCATCCGGTCACTGCCACGGTCACCGCCGCGAACACCGCGGCGAGCGTCTTTCTCCACCTGTTCGTCATGCGCCAGTCACCGTCGGATCGGTACTGCCGGCCGGCTCGCTGTAGACGATGTCGACCAGCTGCTCGTCGACGAAGACGAGGCTGGTGAGCGACGCCAGCGAGCACTGCCGCCGTCTCGGATCGTGCCACAGCCGCTTACCCTCCAGGTAGCGGCGCAGGGTCCAGATGGGCAACTGGTGCGACACGCACAGCGCCTCTCGTCCCTCGGCCGCGTTCCTGGCGGCGTGCACGGCACCCAACATCCGGTGGGCGATCTCCAGATACGGCTCCCCCCACGACGGACGTGCAGGGTTGCGCAGCTTCGGCCAGTGTTCCGGCCGACGCAGCGCACCGTCGCCCACGCTGACCTTCAACCCTTCGAAGAGGTTGTCCGCCTCGATGAGGCGCTCGTCGGTGGCCACGTCGAGCCGGTGCGCCGCCGCGACGGGAGCGGCCGTCTCCTGCGCCCGCTCCAACGGTGAGGCGACGACGTGCACCACCGCGTGTGACGACAAAGCCTCCGCCACGAGTTCCGCCTGCCGTCGTCCGCGCTCGGACAACCGGTAGCCGGGAAGCCGTCCGTAGAGCAAACCGTCCGGGTTGTACACCTCACCGTGGCGCAGTAGGTGGACGATCGTGCGTGTCCCGCAGGTCATGGCCGCTCCGCCGACGCTGCGGCCTGCGCGGCCTTCGGCAACGCGGCCTCGATGATCTCGAACGCGGCCTCGTCCATCGCGGCGTTGACGAACCAAGCCTCAAACGCGCTCGGCGGCGGGTACACACCGGCCTCCAGCAGCGCGTGGAAGAACGGCTTGAAACGCCAGGTCTCCGACGCGGCGGCAGCGGCGTAGTCGTGCACGGGCCGGTCGGTGAAGTACACGCTGAGCAGGTTGCCGGCGTACGACACCGTGTGCTCGACCCCCGCGGCGGCCAACGCCTGGCTGAGCAGCCCGCCGAGCCGCTCGGCGTTGGCGTCGAGGGCCCGGTAGACGGCGTCGTCGGCCAGTCGCAACGTGGTCAGTCCGGCGGCCACGGCGACGGGGTTCCCGGACAGCGTGCCCGCCTGGTACACCGGCCCGGACGGGGCCAGCCGCGCCATCACGTCGGCCCGGCCTCCGAACGCGGCGGCGGGCAGCCCACCGGACATCACCTTGCCGAAGGTGTAGAGGTCACCGGCCACGCCTTCACGGCCGTACCAGCCCGCGGCCGAGACACGGAAGCCGGTCATGACCTCGTCCATGATCAGCAGAGCGCCGTGCTCGTGCGCGATGTCACGCAGGGCGGCGTTGAATCCCTCACGCGGCGCGACGGCACCCATGTTGCCCGGCGCCGCTTCGGTGATCACCGCCGCGATCGAGTCGGGGTTCTCGGCGAACGCGGCGCGCACGGCCTCGACGTCGTTGTACGGCAGCACCAGCGTGTCGGCGGCCTGGGCACCCGTGACACCGGGGGACGTCGGCAGGCCCAACGTGGCCACACCGGAACCCGCCTGCGCCAGGAGCGCGTCCACGTGTCCGTGGTAGCAGCCGGCGAACTTGATGATCTTGCTGCGACCGGTGAAGCCGCGGGCCAGCCGGATGGCGCTCATCGTGGCCTCCGTGCCGGAGTTCACCAGCCGCACCCGCTCCACGGGTTCCACCCGCCGGATGATCTCCTCGGCGAGTTCGACCTCACCGGTGGTCGGAGTACCGAACGACAATCCCGACAACGCGGCCTCGCGCGTGGCGTTCACCACCTCGGGGTGCGCGTGGCCCAGGATCATCGGCCCCCACGAGGACACCAGGTCGACGTAGCGGTTGCCGTCGGCGTCCCACAGGTAGGCGCCCTCGCCGCGCACCATGAACCGTGGGGTACCACCCACCGCCGCAAACGCCCGCACCGGCGAGTTCACTCCGCCCGGAGTGGCGGCTGTAGCCCGCTCGAACCAGGACTTGGACTGCTCGACTGCTCCACTCACATCTGCCAGTCTCCCAAAGACGCCTCATCGCGCATCGGCTGGCCGGTCCGGGCGAGACGAACGTCGCCTTCTCCACCGCCGTGTACGCACGCCGAGCACGGCCTGTCGCGCCGCGTCCACCACCAGCAACGCGGCGACCGCGACACACGCGAACGCCAAGCCGACCCAGTCGCCCTCGTACACGCGCGACACCAGCTCGGCGCCGTCGTCGGTGCGGATCGTCATCGTGCTCACGGCATCGCCCCAGAACCACGTGGCCGCCCAGCCCGCCACCACCGCGAGCACCGACTCCACGGCCGACACCACCAGGCGCCACGGCTGGTGCAGACGGTCCTGGGAGTTCCGCGGCGAAGACGGCGAAGACGGGGAGGAAGAGCTGGAAGAGGCGACGTCGGTCACGGCGGGCAGTTTCTCATGCCCGGTCCCGCAGCACGGAGCGCAACGCCTCGCGCAGTGCGTCGCCGTCACGTGCCCACGCGAGCACCACCGTGTCGTCGTCCAACCGCAACGGCACCTCGGCGAACTTCCGCGGCACACTCAGGCCACCGCCGAGAACACGGGTACCCGGCGGAGCCTCGACATCGTCCACCGCGGCGATGCGGTCGATCGCCAACCGTTCACCGCCCTGCCACAACTCGGTGTCGGTGACCCGTGCGGACAGGAACCGACGCCGCGCGTACACCCATAAAGCGGTGAGCGCGAACAGGCCGACGCCGACCGACAGCCACAGCATCGCGTTCACCCGCCCGCCGGCGAGCGACTCGCCCACATACCCGACGAGCGCGAACAGCGGCCCCCACGTCAGCGCCCAACCACTCGCGCCCCGCTCGTGGTAGCGATCGCGGTGTTCGACGCCGTCCGAGTGGTTGTCCGAGTCGTTCAGCGCCGCATCCCTTCCGGTCCTCTCGGGCCGGGGAAATAGTGGGCGACGCTCGGCAGGTAGAGCAGTACCGTGCCCACCAACGCCAGCAGGGACGCGATCAACATCGGCAGACTGGTCGGGAACAGCAGCAGCTGCAACAGCACGATGACCGCGGTCAGCACGGTGAGGACCGTGCGCGCCGACCGCGTCCCCTCCCGGGCCTTCCACGCAAACAGCGCGAACAACACCGCCAACGCCAAAGCACCGACGAACAGCGTCCACAGCAGTGTCGTGACACCCGTTCGGATCTCGTCCTCGCTGAGTTCATCGGTGGTGTTGAGGTCGATCAACGTCTCGGCGACGAGTTCCTGCTGCGTCAACGTGAGGCCGAACGTGACCGCGAGGACCAGCCCGGCGAGGACGTAGAGCACGAACGACACCGTCACCGGTGTCGGTGGCTTCACCTTCTCGCCATGCCGCCCCGGAGGGCTGGGTTCGGGAGGTAGCCCCTTCGCCCGCCGCTCCTCGTCCGACTCGCGAGGCTCGGGCGCGTCGCCCGAATCGCCTGAATCACTCACACTTCGACTCTAGTCCAGCCAAGCCGCCGCTTCAGCCGCCCAATACGTCAGGATCAGATCGGCACCGGCCCTGCGGATCGAGGTGAGGACCTCCAGGATCGTGCGTTCGCGGTCGATCCACCCGTTGGCCGCGGCGCCCTCGATCATCGAGTACTCACCCGAGATGTTGTACGCCGCCACCGGTACCGGTGACGCCTCCGCCGCCGCCTTCACGATGTCGAGGTAGGCCAGCGCGGGCTTCACCATCACGGCGTCCGCACCCTCCGCGATGTCCAGCTCGATCTCCCGCAACGCCTCCCTGGCGTTGCCGGGGTCCTGCTGGTAGGTGTTTCGGTCGCCGGTGAGCTGCGAGTCCACGGCCTCACGGAACGGCCCGTAGAAGGCGCTGGCGTACTTCGCCGAGTACGCGAGGATCCCGGTCTCGGCGTAATCGGCGTCGTCGAGTGCCCTGCGGATGACGCCGACCTGACCGTCCATCATGCCGCTGGGGCCGAGCATGTGCGCCCCGGCCTCGGCCTGGGCCAGCGCCATCTCGGCGTAACGGTCCAACGTGGCGTCGTTGTCCACCGTTCCCGACGCGTCGAGCACGCCACAGTGGCCGTGGTCGGTGAATTCGTCGAGACAGGTGTCGGCCATCAACACCGTGTCGTCACCGAGATCGGACCGCAGATCCCGCAGAGCGACGTTGAGGATTCCGTCGACATCGGTGGCCGCGCTCCCCACGGCGTCACGCGTGGCGGGAACGCCGAACAGCATCAGCCCGCCGACACCGGCCTCCACCGCCTCGGCGGCGGCCCGGCGCAGCGTGTCCCGAGTGTGTTGGACGACCCCGGGCATACTCCCGATGGGACGCGGCTCCTGCGCGCCCTCGGCGACGAACAGGGGCAGGATCAACTGACGTGGGCGCAACGTGGTCTCACTCACCAACCGCCGCATGGCGGCAGTGGTGCGCAACCGACGAGGACGATGTTCCGGAAACACCCTCCCGAGCCTAGTACGTGCAAAAGGCCGTCCTCACCGCCCGGCAAGCGGTGAGGACGGCCTTCTCGAAACGACCGCGATTTCTTCGGTGTCTTTAGGAGGAACGACGGGTGCGCTTGGCCTTGCGCGGCGGCGGCAGAGCGCCCTCGGCGCGCAGCTTGGCGGCGTGCTCGGCCAGGGCGTCCACCAGCATCACGGCGTTCGGCTGCTCCGGCCGCACGTCCACCCGAAGACCGAACTCGGTGGCCGTCTCGGCCGTCTTCGGCCCGATGCAGGCCACGAGCGTGCGCGCGTGCGGCTTACCCGCGATACCCACCAGGTTGCGCACCGTCGACGACGACGTGAAGCACACCGCGTCGAACCCACCCGTCTTGATCATCTCGCGGGTCTCGGCGGGCGGCGGAGCGGCACGCACCGTGCGGTACGCCGTCACGTCGTCGACCTCCCAGCCACGCTCCTGCAAGCCCGCCGACAGGATCTCGGTGGCGATGTCGGCCCTCGGCAGCAGCACGCGGTTCACCGGGTCCAGCACGTCGTCGTAGGGCGGGAACTCCTCCAGCAGCCCCTCACTCGACTGCTCACCCTTCGGTACCAGCTCCGGGATGATGCCGAACGAACGCACCTTGTCGGCCGTCGCCTCACCCACGCAGGCGATCTTCACGCCGGAGAACGCCCTGGCGTCGAGGCCGAACTCGTTGAACTTCTCCCACACCGCGCGCACGGCGTTGGCGGAGGTGAAGACGAGCCACTGGTAACGGCCGTCCACCAGGCCCTTCACGGAGCGCTCCATCTGCGCCGGGCTACGCGGCGGCTCCACCGAGATCGTGGGGACCTCGTGCGGGGTCGCGCCGTGGCTGAGGATCCGCTCGGCCATGTCGCCCGCCTGCTCCTTGGTGCGCGGGACGAGGACCTTCCAGCCGTACAGCGCGCGCGACTCCCACCACGACAGCTTCTGCCTGTTGCTCACGGGCTCGCCGATGGTCACCACCAGCGGACCGACGAGCTCACCCGCGTCGGTGGCGAGCGAGGCGAGCGTGGAGTCCAGCGTGCGCTGGGTGTTGATGGTGCCGTTCGAGGTCACCGCGACGGGAGTCTGGGCGGACATGCCGTGCTCCACCAGCGCCGAAGCCGCCTCCGCGAGGTGGCTCGACGTCGCGTGCAACACGATCGCGCCGGGCGTGGCGGCCAGCCCGGCCCAGTCCACCTCACCGGCACGCAGATCCACCTCGGTGTGCACGCCGCCGAGCGCGATACCCGCGTACGCGGGCGTGGCCGTGCCCGAGGGCACACCGGGAACCACGTCGAACACCGCGTTGGTGCGGGAAACCGCCTGCACCTCGGCGATGACGGCCTGCTGGGTCAGCGGGTCACCGGCGGTCAACCTCAACACGAGCCTGCCCGCCTTGGCCTCCGCGGCCAGGTCCTTGGCAACGTCACCGGGCTCGCCGACGGCGGGACGGACCTCGGCCTCGGCGCCTGCGTAGGCGAGCACACCTGCGGGCACATCGGGGTCGGTGACCACGAGGTCGGCCTTGGCGAGCAGGTCCCGGGCACGGACCGTCAACAGCCCGGCGTCTCCGGGGCCCGAGCCCACGAAAGCAACACGCCCCGTGGTTTTGCGTGCGCGGGTCATTACGTCGTCTCTCCTCGTCGTCGGCCGTTCGTCACGGCCAAACGTTCTTGTTCGCGATTACCGGGATATCAGCGCGACAGGGCGCCGGCACCGAGGTCGAGCAGCTCGGAAGCCACCGTGCGGCCGAGCCTGTCGGCTTCGTGCTTGTCGGCGACCGCCGACGCCTTGAGGATCTGCACGGAGTCACCCTCCGTGGCGGTGGCGGCGACGCCCCGCAGCGAGAGGCGTTCGACTACGCCCCCTTCGCTGTTCAGATCCTCGACGACCTCGGCGAGTGCGCCTACGGGTGCGCTGCAGCCGGCTTGCAGTGTCGCGAGCACAGCCCGCTCGGCCGCAACGGCCACCCGTGTCGCTTCATCATCCACAATGGACCGAAGCAGGTGTTCGGTGTCCACGTCGTCGACGCGGGTCTCGACAGCCAACGCACCCTGCGCGGGTGCGGGCAGAATCTGAATCGGATCGATGACCTCGGTGACCAGGTCGAGCTTGCCCACTCGGGTCAGTCCCGCCTTGGCGACCACGATGGCGTCGAGCTCACCCGAGGTCACCTTGCTGATCCGGGTGTCGATGTTGCCCCGGATCGGCACGACCTCCAGCCCCAGTCCGAGCGCCCGGAGCTGTGTCATCCGGCGCGGCGACCCGGTGCCCACCTTCGCACCGGTCGGCAACTCACTCAGGGTGAGCCCGTCCCGGGCGATGAGCACGTCCCGCGGGTCCTCCCGCTTCGACACCGCGGCCAGCACGATGCCGGGCTCCGGGGCGGTGGGCAAGTCCTTGTAGGAGTGCACGGCGACGTCGACCTCCTTGGCCAACAGCGCTTCGCGCACCGCCGAGGTGAACACCCCGACGCCGATCTCGGCGATCGGTGCCGACGAGCGGTCACCCGGCGTCGAGATGGGGACGAGCTCGACCTTCTGCCCCGCCTCCTCCAATATCTTGCCGATCGTGCCGGTCTGGGCCATCGCGAGGTTGCTGGCACGCGTGCCGATCCGGATGGTCCTGCTACTGGGACTAGTCACTGTGGTCACCGTCGATCTGTTCGTGTTTGGGAGCCGCCGAGGGACTCGACACCGCTGTGGGCGCCTGCGGATCCAGTCCGAACAGTTCCCTCAGGGCGTTCGCGTAGTCGGTGTCCGACTTCTCGGCGGCGAGTTGCTTGACCCGCACGGTCGGTGCGTGCAGTAGTTTGTCCACGACGCGCCGCACCGTGCGGCCCAGCTCGTCGCGGACGTCGGCGTCGAGGTCCGGCAGCCGCCTGTCGAGGCGGAGCAGCTCGGCGTCGACCACTTCGGCGGCCCGTTTACGCAACGCCGTCACGGTCGGTGTGACAGCGGCACTGCGCTGGCCCGCCAGGTATGCGCGCACTTCGTCGAGGATGATGCCGGAGGCCTTGGCGAGCTGCTTGTCCGTGGTGGCGGTACCGGCCTCGGCCATGCGCCGCCGCACGGTCTCCAGGTCCACCAACGTGACGCCGGGCACGGCGCCGACCTCGTGTTCGACGTCTCTCGGCAGCCCGAGGTCACAGATCACCACGGGCCGATCGGCGCGGGAGGCGACGTGGTCGGTGCCGAGCACGGCGGTCTTGGCTCCCGTGCAGACGACCACGACGTCGGCGCGCGCCACCTCGTCGGTCAGCTCGGCCAGCGGCACGGCCTTCGCGGCCACGCCCTGCTCACTGAGCGAGGAGGCCAGCCGGACGGCCCTCTCACGCGTGCGGTTGATGACGGCGATCTCGGCGACACCGCCCTTACGCAGCTGTGACACCGCCAACGCGCCCATCGAACCCGCGCCGACGACGAGTGCCCGCCGTCCGGCCAGGTCCCCGGCCTCGGCCAACGCCTCGGACACCACCGACGCGCCGAGGCGGTCCAGACCGGTCTCGGTGTGCACGCGCTTGCCCACCCGCAGCGTCGTCTGGATCAGCTCGTGCAGCGTGCGGCCGACGGTGCCCATCTCGCGCGCCGTCGCGTACGAGGCGCGCACCTGGCCGAGGATCTGCGTCTCACCGACGACCATCGAGTCCAACCCGGCGGCCACGGAGAACACGTGCTCCACCGCGGCCCCCGCGTAATGGACGTAGAAGTGGTCGTACAACTCCGACGTCTCCATGCCCGCCTGCCGGGCGAGGACGTCGGCGATACTCGCGAGCCCACCGTGGAACGTCTCGACGACGGCGTAGACCTCGATGCGGTTGCACGTCGACAGCAGCATGACCTCGGACACGTCGTCCGCCTGCTGAAGTTCGTGCAGAACCTTGCCCACCTCGGCGGCGGGCACGGCGACCCGCTCCAGCGTGGCGAGATCAGCGGTGCGGTGGGACAAACCGATAGCCAAGACGCTCATCAGGACATCACCGCACCCTTCGCGCTACCGTCCGCGCCGTCCTCCACACTGTCGTCGGCCTCCCGGCCACCCACCTCGCCGCCCGCCTTGCGGGCCACGTGGAAGGACAAGATCTGTAACTCCACAGCCAGGTCGACCTTTCGCACCTCGACATGTTCGGGCACCTGCAACACCACAGGAGCGAAGTTCAGGATGCTCTGGACACCGCCGTCCACGAGCCGGTCACACACCGACTGCGCCGCAGCCGGTGGCGTCGCGATCACCCCTATAGAGATGTCCCGTTCGACACACACGGCGGGAATGTCGTCCAGGTGCGACACCGGTATCCCGCCCACCGGCACCCCGATCAGATCGGGGTCGACGTCGAACAGGGCCTCGACAGGGAATCCACGCCCGGGGAAACCACCGTAGTTCGCCAACGCATGTCCCAGGTTACCGATTCCCACGACGGCTACCTTGTGCTTACGCGTCAGCCCCAATGTGCGTTCGATCTGCCCGATCAGCACTTCGACCTCGTAACCGACACCCCTGGTGCCGTACGAACCGAGGTGCGACAGGTCCTTACGCAACTTGGCGGAATTCACACCGGCCGCGGCCGACAGCTCCTCACTGGACACCGTGGTCGAGCCCTGTTCCGCCATCTCGGACAACACCCGCAGGTAAACGGCGAGCCTGGCGACGGTCGCCTCGGGGACGGCCCGAGCGGTGTTCTGCCCCGCCGAGCCGGCCGCACCTCCGCCACCGTCGGCGTCGGCCCCCACGACCGGCAGCTGATCGGTCGGCGCGTTGTCGACGTCGGGGGCCCTTTTGGCCGCCGGTGCGGACCCATTGCGTCGGCCCCGCTGTGCCACCACGCTGGACTCCCGTCACCAAATAGAGAAATCACCCTTGACCGAGCGGGCACGAGTAGTGTTCGATACGCGGGCACCGCGCGGTGATGAGACCACGGTAGCCACTTGTGAACGTAGGCACAAAACCCCTGGTGAACACGTTGACGCAGGCCACATCGCGTGGTAACGGCGCGACCTCACCGCTCGGTGACCGAATCCCGGCCCGGCCTTTTCGATCAAGCTTCCAACGCCGCACGTAGGCGCTGCTCGTCGACCGACCAGTAACCGTGTTCGTCACCGTCCACGAGGATCACGGGCACGCGATCACCGTATTCGGCACGCCACTCCGGGTCGGTGTCCACGTCGGCGGTCGACCACCGCACCCCGAGCTCCCCGCAGATGCGCTCGACGTCCTGCTCGGCGCGCTCGCACGTGGGGCAGCCGCTACGGGTCATCACGACAACGGTGTGGCCGCCAGGTCCGGCGTCCTGCGACGAAGACTCAGGCATGTTCTCCATCCTCGCCCAGGCCGTCACCACCACGCAGACCGGCCCTGTGCAACTTGCCCATGGACTTGCCCATGGTCGAGTGCGGCAACTCGTCGGCGAACTCCACGATCCGCGGCACTTTGTACCCGGCGAGACGGTTCGCGCAGTGGTCGATCACCTGCTGCTCGGACAGCCCCACACCCGGGGCGGGGACCACCACGGCCTTCACCGCCTCCCCACTGCGTTGGTCCAGCACCCCGACCACCGCGGCCTCGGCCACCTGCGGCAACTCCCCGATCACGTCCTCCACCTCACGCGGGTAGACGTTGAACCCGTTGACGATCACCAGGTCGCTCGCGCGGTCCACCAGGTGCAGGTCACCGTCGACGTCGAGATAGCCGATGTCCTCGGTGCGGAACCAGCCGTCCTCGTCGGGACCGTGCGCGCCGTCCGGCCAGTAGCCGGAGAACAGGTTCGCCCCCCGCACAGCCACGAGCCCGGTGCCGTCGGCATCGTCGAACGTGTCATCGGGCTCGTCCGGGTCGACCGGGGCCGGCCCGGGGCGACCGTCGTCGTCCACCAGCCGCACCTCCACACCGGGCAACGGGCGCCCCACCGAACCGGGCTTGGCGTACCCGGTGACCAGTGTCGACGTCACCACCGGCGCCGCCTCGGTGAAACCGTAGCCCTCGTACACCGGCATGCCGGTGGCCGCGCGGACGTCGGCCAACACCTTCGGCCGCAACGGCGCCGCACCCGACACCAGCAACCGCGCGGTCGACAGGCACTCGCCGAGCTCGTCCGCGGGTCGCGCCGCCATCTCGACGTACATGGTCGGAACCCCGAGCACGACCGTGACCCGGTGATGCAGACAGTCGGACAGGGCACTGCGCACCTCGAACCGCGGCGCGAGCACGGCCGTGGCCCCCGCGGCAGTGACCGTGAGCAGGCCCGGACCGAGTCCGTAGACGTGGTGGAACGGCACCGCGAGGAACACGCGGTCACCCGGCTCGGCCGGGGACGGAGTCACCGAACGCAGCTGCTCGACGTTGGCGAGCAGGGCCCTGTGCGACAACATCACGCCCCGCGCGGGACCTGTGGTGCCGGAGGTGTACAGCAGCGCGGCGATGTCCTCCCCGCCCCGGGCACTCGCGTCGAACCCGTCGGTGTCCGCGAGTCCCCGTTCGTCGAGCACGGGCTCGACCACCGCGAGATCGGCGTCGGAGAACCCGCCGGAAGGCTTGTCTGCCAACAGCACCCGGGCACCGCTGTCGTCGAGCAACGGCAGCGACGCCGAGGCGGGTTCGTGCGGATTCAGCGGCACCGCGATGCCACCCGCACGCAGCACGGCGAAGAACGACACGGCGAACGCCGCGGACGTCGGAAAACGCACCGCGACCCTGTCGCCGAGCTCGACCCCGGCCCCCCGGAGTCCGCGCGCGGTGGCCGTGACCGCACGGTCCACTTCACGCCAGGTGAGTGTGGCGCCGGTCGCTGTATCGATCAATGCGAGATTGTCCGCCCGAGTACGCGCCGCAGCGGCGACGAGGCCCGCGACATTGCCGCTCCCACCTGTCACAACCTGCCCCTTCCACTTCCCCACGGTGCCGCCGCTGATCCACCGACACCCGCGCCCGAGACCGCGATGTCTCCGATTCGCAACCAGCACACCACTACCTACTTCGCGGTAACAACACGTATGCTCCATCGGGCGACGTAGTGGCGATGATCACGCAAAGCCGGGAAAGGGCCCGGAGGAGGTGCGACACGTGAGCATGCCGATCGCTGTTGCGGCTGGTCCAGCGCCCGCGAGACTGAAATCGGTACGGCTGTCGAAAGCACGGCCCGACCACGACGCCCGGAACACCACGACCGACACCACCGAACCCACCGACTCGGCCGTGGCCGAGAACTGGGAACTCGTCCACGCCGCACAACACGGCGACACCACCGCCTTCGCCACGCTCTACCACCGGCACGTCGACAACGTCTTCCGTTACGTGCTCCTCCGCGTCGGCGACCGACACCTCGCCGAGGACGTCACCAGCGAGACGTTCCTGCGCGCCCTGCGCCGCATCACATCGATCTCCTACCAAGGCCGCGACGTGGGCGCCTGG
This sequence comes from Actinomycetes bacterium, assembly GCA_021793175.1. Taxonomy (GTDB): domain Bacteria; phylum Actinomycetota; class Actinomycetes; order Mycobacteriales; family Pseudonocardiaceae; genus Saccharomonospora. Next base: position 14,452 of record JAJYTH010000028.1, on the reverse strand, counting down.
TTCACCACCATCGCCCGCAACCTCGTGCTGGACCACGTCAAGTCCAGTCGGTTCCGACTCGAGATCGTCACCGACGAGGTCAGCGACCCCGGCGCACGCGACACCCGCGCCAACTCGGCCCCCGGGCCCGAACAGGAGGTCATCAGCAGGACCACCAGCGACGAACTGCTGCGCTGCATCGCCGACCTGGGTGATGACCAGCGCGAATGCATCATCCTCCGGTTCATCCAGGGCCACTCGGTGGCCGAAACGGCCGCGATCATGCAGCGCAACGAAGGCGCCGTGAAAGCCCTGCAGCACCGCGCCGTGCGCCGCCTCGCCAAACTGCTGCCCCACGGCCTGCGCTGAAAGCCCGCCGCGTAACCACAGCGGGCCGTGGCTCGTTGCTCGTTGCGACGAGGTCGACGAACGGTTGTGGAGGCGGAGGCGGTGAGCCGAGCGGCATGGTTCCGCACCCACAGACGTGACGACGAACGGTTCGCCCGCGCCGTCGACTCCGGGGTCGACTCGGACTCCTTCGACGCCGAACTCGCCGTCGTCGCGGCACTGCGCAAACTCGGTGACTCCGTCACGGTCGACGACCGGTCCCGCGAACGCATCGCCCAACGCCTCACCGCCTCGGCCCAGCCTTCCCGGGCTCGACCTCGGACCCGGACTCGGACGGCATCCGTGCCAGCCATCGCGTTCTCCGTGCTCTCCGTGCTTCTCGCGCTGACCGGTTGGGGAACATCGCTGGCGCAGGACGCCCTCCCCGGCGAACCGCTCTACCACCTCAAACTCGCCCAGGAGACCGTCACGCTCGGACTGACCTTCGACGCGGAGGACGATGCCGTCCGAAGACTGTCCTACGCCTCCCGCCGCCTCGACGAGATGACCACGCTAGGCCGACACGGAGCCCACGACGCCGACTACCACCTCGCCCTGCGAGAGTTCACGGAACACGCCACCGAAGGCACCTCCCGCCTCACCGCACTGGCCACCCGATCCGACGGAAAACTACTCTCCGTGTTGTCCTCTTGGGCTCAGCGGGAATCCTCTCGACTCGGTGAACTCGACCATGCCCTGCCCGCCACCGTGAACGACGACCTCGACACGCTCCTACGCCGCATCGAACACCGCACCACGGCGCTGTCCGAACGCATGGACTGCTACGAGATCACCTCGACACGCACCGACGACCTCGGCTCCCTACCCGCCACAGGGAGGTGTGCCGCCCCGCCTTCCCTCTCTCCCCACATCGAGGAGCCGCGCACCCAGGGACCACCGACCCGAACGGAACGCAAAGAGCGGACCGAACACACTCGACACGGCGTGCCACCGGCCCCGGAACCGCCACAGGTCACAGTCGTGGACCTGCCCCACACGACACGGGAACTCACCGACCCCGAACGACCCGAAGGGTCCATACACCCTGCCGACGTGGCACCGCCACCCGCCGTGTCCGCCCCCGTCCCGGCCCCCACACAGGCCCACATGCCCGACTCACCGCCGGAGGAACCCGCCCTGGTCAGCATCGCTCCGCTGCTACCGGGATTGCCCACCGTAACGATCGGATAGCCCTCCGGTGCACGCCCGTCTCTCGTTACTCTGTGACAAGGCGCCGGAGGCAACCTACGTATGGAGGCGGTGTGCGTGTCTCGATGGTGGGGGCGCGGTAAGAGACGGGAACGCGAGCGACTCGCGGCACTCGCGGGCGAGGCTTCGGCCGACGCCGCCGTCGCGATGGAAGCCGCTTCGCTCGCGACGGCCGAGGCGGAGACCGAACCGGATGCCGAACCGGAGCCACACGAAGCTGCCAAACCCCCGTCCGTTCCCCAAGACCTCACGGCAGCGGCGTTCTTCGACGTCGACAACACGATGATGATGGGCGCGTCCATCTTCCACTTCGCCAGAGGACTGGCCGCCCGCAAATACTTCAGCACCTCCGACCTGGCCGGGTTCGCCTGGCAACAGGTCAAGTTCCGCGTCGGTGGCAGGGAGAACCACCAGGGCATGCAGTCCAGCCGGGAGCAGGCGCTGTCCTTCGTGGCAGGCCGCACCGTCGAGGAGATGGTGGCCATCGGCGAGGAGATCTACGACGAGCTGATGGCCGACAAGATCTGGGCGGGCACCCGTGCACTCGCCCAGATGCACCTCGACGCGGGACAGCGGGTGTGGCTGGTGACCGCCACGCCCGTGGAACTCGCGGCGATCATCGCGCGCAGGTTGGGCCTGACCGGAGCACTCGGCACCGTCGCCGAGAGCGTGGACGGCGTGTACACGGGCAGGCTCGTCGGCGATCTGCTGCACGGCCGGGCCAAGGCGCACGCCGTGCGGGCACTCGCCGCGCGCGAGGGTCTCGACCTGCGTCGCTGCACGGCCTACTCCGACTCCCAGAACGACGTTCCGATGCTGTCGGTGGTGGGCACGGCCGTGGCCGTCAACCCCGACGCGGGGCTGCGGGAGGCCGCCCGCGCCCGGGGCTGGGAGATCCGCGACTTCCGCACCGGCCGCAAGGCCGCCAAGATCGGCGTGCCCTCGGTATTGGGAGCGGGTGCCGTGGCGGGCGCCGTGGCCGCGGGCCTGGCCCACCGCAAACGCGTCGCCTGACCCCTCCCCAGTCGTGTCCGCAGGCTGCGGACACGGCGTCGGTGTGTCGCCGTTCAGCCGGTGAACACACCTCGGCGCTGGGACAGCCTGCGGTACAGCAGGGTCTGGATGCTCTCGCGGATGCGGTCGGTGAGGGTCAGCACCAGCAGCTGGTCGTCGGCGGCGTCGGCGGCGTAGTCGTCGGTGCGGATCGGCTCACCGAACTCGATGTGCCATTTCGTCGGCAGTGGGATCGTCCCCAGTGGCCCCAGCAGCGGAAAAAACGGTGTGACGGGGAAATAGGGCAGTCGCAGTAGCCGGGCCAACGGTCGGATGTCGCCGATCTTGGGGTAGATCTCCTCGGCCCCCACGACGGCGCACGGGATAATCGGCACTCCGGTCCGCAGGGCCGCCGACACGAACCCCCCGCGTCCGAAGCGTTGGAGCTTGTACCGTGCCGAGAACGACTTGCCGACGCCTTTGAACCCTTCCGGCCACACTCCCACCAGCTCGCCGTCACACAACAGGCGCTCGGCGTCGGGGTGGCATGCCAATGTCTGGCCCGTCTTACGCGCCAGCGATCCGAGCACGGGGGTGTCGAACACGAGGTCGGCGCCGAGCATGCGCAGGAACCGTTGGGCGGGGTGTTCGTCGTGGATGGCGAGCGCGGTCATCACGGCGTCGAGCGGCAGCACGCCGGAGTGGTTCGACACCAACAGTGCGCCGCCTTCGGCGGGGATGTTGTCGAGGCCGTGGGTGCTGACACGGAACCAGTGGTCGTAGAGCGGACGCAGCAGCGGGAACAACACGGTTTCGGTGAGCTCAGGGTCGAATCCGAACTCGTCGACCCGGTAGTCGCCGGTGATCCGGCGGCGCACGAAATCGGTGAGGCTCGACGGACCGGTGCTTCGTTGGGGGCCGACGCGGCCGGGAAACGGCACCACATTCGCTCCTGTGTTCGGTTCGCCGCGCGAACCCGCCGAGGGCAGCGGCACCACCCGGGCCGCACCTTGCGGCTTCACTGTCGCAACCTCCCCCTCAAAGACGTGGTCGCTCTCACGGCCTCGTCGAACGCCTGTCGAGTCGTCCACCGAGGCGAGTACCCGAACTCACGGGTCAGTCTCGTCGTGTCCACGACACGGCCGAAGTTCAGTAGCCGCACGAGGTCGGCCGAGACGTTCACGGTGCGCGCGTTGCGGAGCACTTTGCCGACGGGTGACATGGCGAGGCGAGGAAGGGGTAGTGGCGCCCGCCCGGCTCGCCTAATCGCTTGGGACAGCGTGAGCACACCGTCGCCCGCGACGTTGAACACGCCCGGCTTCTCTTCGGTCGTGGCCCGTTCGAGCACGGCGAGCGCGTCCTCGGCGTGCAGAAACTGCAACCGCGAGTCGAATCCGAGCACGGTCGGGACGAGCGGCAGTGAGAAGTACCGGGAGAAAACGGTGTCGAAGTCGGGAGCCACGATGTCGGCGAATCGCAGCGTGGTCACTTCGACGTCGAGGCGGCGACGCGCGAAGCCGCGCACGTAGCCTTCCAGTTCGACGGCGTCCTTCGAGTAGCCGGACGCCACGGTGGGGATGAGTTCCGCGTCCTCGGTGAATACGGCCTGCGAACGCGGTGAGGCCCCGTAGACCGCCGTGGTCGAGGCCACGACGAGTTTTCGGACGTACGGCGAGTTCTGGCATGCCGCCAGCAGCCGCATCGTGCCGATGACGTTGGTTTCCTTGGCGGAGGAATCTCCGCCGGAGCCCGCGGGGTGGCACATGGGACCGGCGTGGACCACCGTGTCCACCTTCGCGGATGTCATGATCTTGGCTAACAGGGGGTTGCGGATGTCGGCCCGGACGAACTCGACCCGACCGAGTCGGCCGAGTTGACGTAACACACCTCTGCTCGGAGGCGAGGTGTCCACGCCGACGATCCGGTCGAAGCCGGGACAGGCGCCCAACCTCGACAACAACCGTCCGCCCAGCTCACCGGAGACTCCGGTGACCAGGACGATGTTCGACGGCATCAGACCCCCGTGTGACAGGCGCGGTCGCGACCCCGGACAGTGCTGGCCAGGGCGGATGCTACCCCGACACAGAGGCGCCGGGGTCGATCCGGCGCATGCGCCCGGCCTCTTCGACGATCGCTTCGTCGCGGCCGTGCCGACACCCGCGGGCCTGCGGCCTCACTTACCCTGCTTGCGACGCTGCACTCGCGTGCGGCGAAGCATCTTGCGGTGTTTCTTCTTGGACATGCGCTTACGGCGCTTCTTGATTACCGAGCCCACGCCACGCTCCTAACGGTCGGTCTCAAACGACCTTCCAGGTTACTCGGGCACTTCGGCGTGGCTGCGCGGCCCTCCTACCTCGAAGTGCTATCCCGCATCGAAGTAGGCGTTGTCGAGGTACCCGTGGACGGCCTTCTCGGGCACCCGGAACGACTTGCCGACGCGTACGGCGGGCAGCTCTCCGGAATGTACGAGTCGGTAGACGGTCATCTTGGAGACCCGCATCAGCGTGGCCACCTCGGCGACCGTCAGAAACTGGACGTGTCGGGTTTCCGGCCTGTCCTCTTGCTCATTCGGCGGCATAACAGTTCACCGTGTCCCTTGCCACGCGCCGTGCCGCTCGACTTCCCCACCGAGCGGTACCGACACGCGCGTGCTTCTGTCGAGGGTAGCGGGACCAACGGGGCTGGTGCGACGCCTGTCGAGGGGAAACAGGACACCCGGACGGAGGCAACACCGCAAGTCACCGACCGTGTGAGTAGCGAAGTGAGCGCCGAAACCGCCCTCGAAATCAGTCCTGCTGGGCCCGGCCGAGTTCGACCGACCGGTCCCGGGCCGCCTCGATGGCCGCCAGCAACGCCGCGCGCACACCGTGGTTCTCCAGTTCGCGGATGGCGTTGATGGTGGTGCCCGCGGGCGAGGTCACCGCTTCCCTCAGCAGAACGGGATGGCCCGTGCCCTCGTCGAGCATCTTGGCCGCGCCGACGGCGGACTGGACGATGAGTTTTTCGGCCACCGCCCTGGGCAGGCCCAACAGAATGCCCGCGTCGATCATCGCCTCGACGAGGTAGAAGAAGTAGGCCGGTCCCGAACCCGACAGCGCGGTGACCGCGTCCTGCTGCGATTCCGGCACCTCGACGACCTTGCCGACACAGCTCAACAGTTCGGTGACGATCCGCACGTGTTCTCGGGTGGCGTGGCTGCCGGGTGACACGGCGCTCATGGCCTCACCGACGAGCATCGGGGTGTTGGGCATCACCCGCACCACGGGTGTGTTCGCGGGCAGCCGTCGTTCGAACAGCGACGTGGGCAACCCGGCGCACAGGGAGACCACGAGCGAGGACGGCCGCAGGATGGGCGCGAGTTCGGCGAGCACGGGGTCGATGTCCTGCGGTTTGACCGCGAATACGAGCAGCTCGGCCCGGGCCGCGGCCTCCTCCAGGGTCACGTTCGTGATGCCGTAACGCGACTCCAGTTCCGCCGCCCTCTCGGGATGGCGTTCGGTGAACAGCAGGTCCTCCGCGGAACGGCCCCCGTTCAACAGTCCCGACAGCAGCGCCTCACCGATCTTGCCCGCACCCAGTACCGCGATGGTTCCCATACCCGCAACAGTAAGCCGTGTTTTCCCGGGCCCGCGCACCGGCCGCACGGGCCCGGCCGGCTGTCACGGCAGGGGCGACAACGCCAACTGCCTGGCCTGACACACGATGCGGCCCTGGCTGTCGACCACGATCGCGTCGGAGTCGAACCAGCCTTCCTGGACCACTCGGGAGTCGACCTGGATACGCAACCACCCCGGGTGTGGTCGGGCCCGCAGCAAAGCGGTGAGTTGGACCGTCGGCGCCCAGCCCGTTCGGCCGAGGTTAAACACCACAGGAGGGTTGAGATCACCGGCCAGCAACGCGAAGTACGGGTCGATGTCGCCGCGTCGAGGCCGGGCCCACAGCCGCAGTCGCGGCGGGTCGTCCTTGCGTCCGACGAGATAGCCGGCCGTGGCCGGGTCCACTCTCACATCGCAACCCCGGGCGAGGTGGAACAGACCTTCGGAGGTCCTGCCCGACAACATCACCGCGTTCGGGGGTGGTTCGGCGGGCAATGCGGGAACGTCGTTCCACGCGGGGGGCCTCAGAGGCAGTCTGCCCGCTGTCACGCGCGCCTCCACGCAACTGCGTCCCCGCTGTTCCAGGCTGACCGCCACCACGGTGACCCGCCTACCGATCTTGCGGATGTCGGTGCGCAACAACACCGGGCCGAGAGCGGGAGCGTACAAGAATTCGGCGCTCACCGCGAGTGGGTCCACGGGCGGTTCACCCGCCTCGGACAGTGCCCTGATCGCGGCCTTCGCCAACAGCGCCAACAGAAACCCGCCGTGCGGGTGCTTGTCGATCGACCACTCCTGCCGCAGATCGGCGGTGAACGTGCCATCCCCCAACGAACGCACGTCACAGGCGGCGGCGAGCGACACCGGCTCCGAGTCGATCGAGTTCACGAACGGCTGACCAAGGCTCGGAGGAACAACGCCAGGTTCGCGGGACGCTCCGCGAGCCGCCGCATCAGATAGCCGTACCACTGCTCCCCGAACGGCACATACACGCGCACGGTCTCCCCTTCCGCGGCCAGCCGACGCTGTTCGTCCGGCCGGATTCCGTACAGCATCTGGTACTCGTAGCTGCCTCGTTGCCTGCCGTACCAACGGGTCCGCTGCCGCAACACGTTCACCAGTCGGGGATCGTGCGTTGCGAACATGGCGTAGGCACCCCCTTCCAGCAAGGCGTTGGCGCACCGCACGTAGCTGAGGTCGACCTCGTGGTCGTCGACGAACGCGACCGCGGCGGGCTCGGCGTAGGCCCCCTTGCACAGTCGGACCCTCGACCCCTCGTACGCCAGCGCGGCGACGTCCGACTCGGTGCGACGGAGGTACGACTGCACCACGGCCCCCACCCACGGCCGGTTGCGGCGTGCCTTCTCGACCACCCGTAACGTCATGTCGGTGGTGGTGTGGTCCTCCATGTCGACGGTCACGGTGGTGCCGCAGTCGGCGGCGGCTTCGCAGATCCGGCCGAGGTTGCGGGAAGCCAGCACCTCGTCGCCGTTCACCGTCAGTGCGGACAGTTTCACACTCACCTCGGCGTGCTCGGCCAGCTTGCGCGCGGCCAACTCGTCCAACAACCGCAGGTAGGTACCAACCGTCCGTTCGGCCAACTCGGGATCGCTTGTGTACTCGCCCAGATAGTCCAATGTGGCGTGCCTGCCGTCGGCAGCAAGGGTCTGGACCACCCTCAACGCGTCCGCGACGGTGTCACCCGCGACGAAACGTGCGACGATCTGTCGACTACCCGGCGCTGTGGCGACCACCCGCCGGATCACGTCGTTGTCGGCGGCGGCGAGGATCAACGATCGCAGCGGCTCCACAACGCAAACTCTACGGGTCTGGAGCCGAAAAGTGGTGCCAACCCGCCCGATGATCATATTTTCCCCGGTTCGGCCGAGGGCCGCCCGGTCACTGGCCGAGATGAAGGCGGGCGAACAACAACGCCTCGGCGAGATCGGCCACCCGGCGGGCGGGGTACTTGGCCGCTCGCGTGTTGACCTCCAACACCACGCTGCCTTCGTAGCCCTGCTTCACCAGCCGCTCCAACAGTTCGGCACACGGCTGGTTGCCGCGGCCGGGCACCAGATGCTCGTCCTTGGGGGCTCCCGTGCCGTCGGCCAGGTGCACGTGCGACAGACCGGACCCCATCCGGTCGGCGAGCGCCAACGCGTCCATGCCCTCGGCGGCCGTGTGCGACAGATCGAGCGTGTAGTGCGCGTAACCGACATCGGTCGGGTCGATGGACGGCCGGAACGCCGACACCCGCACGTTGCGGCCACTACCGGGCGGACGCACCGTGAACATATTCTCCACCGCGATGGCCACCCCGCTCTCCTGTTCCAGCTCGGTCACGAGGTCGGCGAAGGCCGCGCCGTAGCGGCGCTGCCAACGGAACGGCGGGTGCACGACCACGGTGCGGGCCTCCAACTCCAGCGCGGCTTCCACCGAACGCCGCAGGCGCACCACGGGATCCGGCGACCACACCCGCTGTGTGATGAGCAGCGAGGGCGAGTGCACCGACAGCACGGGAACGCCGGTGGACTTGCTGTACTGCCGCAGCGCGCCCACGTCCTGGCTGTCGGGGTCGACCCACACCATCACCTCGACCCCGTCGTAGCCGAGGTCCGCGGCCAGTTCGAAGGCGCTCTTCGCTCTCAGCGGCCACACCGAGGCCGTGGAAAGCGTAACCGCGATCTCCGGACTCGCCACGTCAGAACATGCTCTCTACCGGGACACCAGCAACAACGCCGCGGGCGACACGGTGACCACCAATCCGACGAGCAGTGCGAGCACGGTGGTCTGGGTGTCCTCCGCCCTTCGCACCTTGCGCACCACCCACACGAGCCCGACGGTGACCACCAACGCCGCGATCAACGCGGCGGCGGGCAACCTGCCCCACAGCCAGTTGAAGCCCAGCCACACACCGGCGCCACCGGCCACGCCGAGTGCGAGCTGTCCGGCAAGCACGAGCCATTGCTTGGCCGGCGAACCGTCCACGTCGTCGGCGTCATCCTCGGCGGCGTCGGACGCATCGGCGGCGTCGGCGGTGTCGGCCTTGCGTGCTCTGCCGAACCTGCGTTTCCTGGGCGCGGGCTCGTCGTCGTTCTCGTCGTTCTCACCGCCCTCGCCGTCCTCGGAATCGTCGGCGCGCTCGTCGGAGTCGGCGTCACCGTAGTCGTAGTCGTCGGCGTACGAATCGGCGTACAGATCGTCGCCGTAGGCCGCGTACCGCGTGCCGTAGTCGCCAAGCGAATCGTCATCGTCCTCGCCGAGCGGATCGTCGCTGAGCACACCGGTCCGGTTACTCGGACCGTCGAAATCGTCCTCGTCGTCGTCGAAGTCGGGCACGTAGTAGCCCGTGTCCGCGCCGTCGTCATCGTCGGAATCGGACTCCAGGACGGCAGCGACACCGACCTGTGTGGCCTCGTTCGCCGACTCGGGCGAGTCCGTGGGTCGGCCGGTCTTACCGTCGCCACCGCGTCCGCCCGGCCAGCTCGACAATCCCGCGGGCGGCTCGTCGGGATGCACCGGCTCGGCCAGCGCCGTCTTCTCGGCGTCGTTCTCCGCCACGGCCGGAAACTGCTCGGTGCTGGGCTCCGGCGGCGGCGCGGGCGCCGTCCTCGGCGGCCTGCGCCTGCGCGACGGCATCGGAAACGCGCCGGAACGCGGCGTCGGACCGCCCTGCTGCGGCGTCGACGACTGGGCGGGCTGCTGGGTGTCCGGCTCGTCGGTGTCGTCGAGACCGTCGAGCCGTGCCGCCAACGTCCCCTCCTGCGCGGGTGCCTTCGTGGGCGGCGGCACCGGTGCGGGCACTCGGCGGGTGGCGTTCATCCGGTCCGCCACGTCACGCGGCGGCCCCTGCTGCGCCTGGTTCGGTTTCTGCGCGCCGGGACCCCCCGGCTGCGGACCCGCACCTCCCGACACGGCACCCCCACCGGGCGGCATCGGGCTGGACCCGGTGTTCTGCGGCGGCTGCTGTGGCGGCTGTGGCTGCTGTGGCGGCCGGAAACCGTTGGCCACCGGCTTGCCGTACCCGGTGCTGTGGGTGCTGCTGGGAGGAAGACTCGACTGCGTCGGTGGGGACGTCGGTGGGGACGCGGGCTGCGCGCCCTGCTGCCTGGCACCGCGGCCACGGGGCGGCAACGGCGGCCGCCCGGCGTCCTCACCGCCGGGAGCGGGATAAGAACCCGAGCCCTGCGGCGGCCGGGGCGGCAACTTCTGCGGTCCCGTACGCGGCTGGCCGACACGGCCACGACGAGGTTCCTCGCCTGCCTGGGAACGCCCGTTCGCGGGGCCACCACCACGTGAGGTCGGCCCGGGAGGCGGCGCCTCAGCACGGACCCGATCGATGATCGCCTGCGGAGCCGTGTCGGCGATCCCGGGCTGACGACCACCGGATGCGTCGCCGTCCTCGGCAGCGCGACGCCGCCGGCGGCGTGGTGTGCCACCGACCTGTCCGCCATGCTCGGCGAGAAGCTCGGCCACAGTCTTCTGTGCCCGCTCGCCGCCGCTGTCTCGAGTCATCCCTTCCACCGTGCCCGTCGCCTGCTCGTTACGTCCAGTCTGAACCCAGGCATCATGCGCCCCGCCTCCAGCCGGTCAACAGCGCGGTCCGGTCTGCGCCGTCGGAGTGGTCCAACCGTTGCAGAATGACACCCTCCCGGAGTGCCCAGGGGCAGATTTCCAGGGAATCCAAAGACAGCACCCGCATCGTGCTTTCCGCCACAAGAGCACCCGCGACGAGCTGGTGGGCCCTGCTGACGCTCACGCCCTCCAGCTGCGCCAGGTCGTCTGACGACATACGGGAGATGAAAGCGATGAGCTGGCGCAGCCCGGTGTGGTTGAGCACCCGACGGACATGAGGACCCGCCGACGACGGTGCCGCCCCGGTCAACCGCGCCAGGGACCGAAGAGTCTTGGAGGTCCCCACGACCCTGTCCGGCACGCCCACTGCGGAGACATGGTCGGCCAACTCACCGAGCCGGTCGTCCAACCACGCGGTCGTCGAAACCACTTCCGCCCGGGTCGGCGGGTCGTTGGCGAACCGGGTCCGGGTGATGCGCCCCGCCCCCACCGGCAACGACTCGGCCAGTTCGGGCTCCTCGTCGGCCCCCATGGCGACCTCCAGCGAGCCACCACCGATGTCCAGCACCAGCAGTCTGCCCGCCGACCAGCCGAACCAGCGGCGCACCGCCAGAAACGTCAACCTGGCTTCCTGCTCACCGGTCAGCACGCGAAGCTCGATGCCGGTCTCGTCGGCGATCCGCGCCAACACCGCGTCGGCGTTGTCGGCGTCCCTGATCGCCGAGGTCGCGAACGCCAGGAGCTCCTCGCAACCCAGCCGCTGAGCCGAGTCACGAGCCTGGGCGACCGCGAGCACCAGCTCGTCGACCACCTTCTTGTCCAGCTCGCCGTCGACACCTATCCGCTCGATGATCCTCAGCACCGCCTTCTCGGAGTGCATCGGCATCGGGCGGGCACCACGATGGGCGTCCACCACCAACAGGTGGACGGTGTTCGACCCGACGTCGAGTACCCCTAGGCGCACAAAGCCCTACGGTACCGTCCGCCCACGTGATCCCGCTGTGACCTAGGCGGTCGGACGTTCGGCGGTCGCCGTACTGCGGCGAACGACGCCTCGTTCAGGGCTCGAACTTATAGCCGAGGCCGCGCACGGTGACCAGGTAGCGGGGCGAACCGGGCTCCGGCTCGATCTTCGACCGCAGCCGTTTGACGTGCACATCCAGCGTCTTGGTGTCTCCGACGTAGTCGGCTCCCCACACCCGGTCGATGAGCTGGTTGCGGGTCAGCACTCGTCCGGCGTTACGAAGGAGATACTCCAAAAGGTCGAACTCCTTCAGCGGCAGCGACACCTCTTCGCCGTTCACCGTCACCACGTGCCGATCGACGTCCATACGCACGGGGCCACCGGTCAGCACGGGCTGCTCCTGCTGGGCATCGCCCGCCTCCCCGCCTCTGCGCAACACGGCCCGCACCCTGGCGATGAGCTCGCGCGCCGAATACGGCTTGGTGACGTAGTCGTCGGCTCCCAGCTCGAGGCCCACCACCTTGTCGATCTCGCTGTCCCGCGCCGTCACCATGATCACCGGCACGCTGGAGCGCTGGCGCAACTCCCGGCACACGTCGGTGCCGCTCATCCCGGGCAGCATGAGATCGAGCAGGACGATGTCGGCGCCGTTGCGGTCGAACTCCTCGAGAGCCTGCTGTCCGTCGGTGGCGACCGCCGCCGTGAATCCCTCCTTCCGCAGCAGGAAGGCCAGCGGGTCGGCGAACGACTCCTCGTCCTCGACGATCAGCACCCTCGTCACGACGCTTCTCCTCCTCCGGTGCTTTTCTGTGGGACCGCGTGCACGGCCTGCTCGACCCGCCTGTTCGGCTCGGGCGGAACGGCCGGGGCGGGCATGGCCGCCGGGACGGACGTGGCCGCCGGGGCGGACATGGCCACCGGGGCGGACGGGACCTGTTCCCGTACGTCCGTGGCCTCCGGGTGAACGGGGACGCGCAGTGTGAACGTGGAGCCCACGCCCGGGCTGCTCCACAACCGCACCTCCCCGCCGTGGTTGGCGGCGACGTGCTTGACGATGGCCAGCCCGAGGCCGGTGCCGCCCGTGGCACGGGAACGCGCCTTGTCGGAACGGTAGAAACGCTCGAACACGCGCTGCTGGTCGGCCTCGGCGATGCCGATCCCCCTGTCGGTGACGGCGACCTCGACATAGCCGTCCACCAGCTTTCGGCTGATCGACACGGGCGAGCCCGCCGGGGAATACGCCACAGCGTTGTCCAACAGGTTCGACAGCGCGGTGACCAACAAGGTGCGGTCGCCTTCCACGGCAAGACCGCTGGCGCTGTCGGTGGTGATGTCGATGCCGGCCGACTCGGCGGCGAGTCGCGTACGTCCCAACGCCTCGTCCACCACCGTGTCGATGTCCACGACGGTGAGCTCGGGCAGCTTCTCGGCGCCCTGTAGCCGCGACAGCGCGATCAGTTCGGTCACGAGCTTGCCCAGCCTGGTGGACTCGCGCAGGATCTTCTCGCCGAACCGGCGGACCTCGTCGGCGTCGTCGGCCGCGTCGAGCACCGCTTCGGCGAGCACCGCGATGGCTCCGACCGGGGTCTTCAACTCGTGACTGACGTTGGCCACGAAATCCCGCCGCGTGGCCTCCAACCGCACGGCGTCCGAATGGTCGGCGGCCTCCACCACGGTGAAACCGTCCCCGAGCGGTCTCACTTCGCCGAGCACGGCCTCGGGCCCCCGCCTGCGCACGGCCAGCGGGGACAGATCGATCTCGGTGGGCACTTCACTGTCCGCGACCTGCTCGGCTGCCTTACGCGCTCGCACGTCGACCCGGTTGTTCCGGACGAGACCGAGATCCTCGGCGCGGTGGTTGTGAAGCACCAGGTCGCCGAACCGGTTGAGCATCAGAACGCCGCTGTTGGACGAGCGGACGAACCGTTCCAGTAACTGAGCTGTCGTAGGTCCTTGCGGGCGCATGCGGTTGTAGGTGAGTCGGAACCGGCCGATGAGGAAGCCGACGAGCAGGCCGACCACTGAAGCGGCAAGGGCCAGCGCGAACGAAGCGGGCGCCGTCACGCTCGCATCGTAGACACGAAAACAGCCGAAAAGCCTAGTCTTGGAAGCCTTCTCGTGATGGTCGTGACACCTTCACGGCACTTGTTAGCCGTCGTGTCACCGACCGTTCACCGAATGGCCGTGGACGGCCCGGACGACGCCCGTCCGTCCACGGTCCTCGACACGACTCGGCGCTCGGCTCAACGCCCTTGGCTCGCCACGGCCGCGGCGGCCTTCTTCGCCTCCTCGGGGTCGAGGTAGGTACCGCCGGGGTTGGTGGGCTTGAGGGTCTCGTCGAGGTCGTAACGCAGGGGGATACCGGTGGGGATGTTGAGTCCTGCGATGTCGTCGTCGGAGATGCCGTCGAGCTGCTTGACCAACGCCCGCAGCGAGTTGCCGTGCGCCGCGATCAGCACCGTCTTCCCGGCCCGCAGGTCGGGGACGATGGCGGACTCCCAGTACGGCAGCAGCCGTTCCACCACGTCCTTGAGGCATTCGGTGGCCGGCATCCTGTCGCCGAGTCCGGCGTAGCGCGCGTCGCCGTCCTGGCTGTACTCGCTGCCGGGCTCGATGGGCGGCGGCGGAGTGTCGTAGGAACGGCGCCACAGCATGAACTGTTCCTCGCCGAACTGCTCCAGCGTCTCCTTCTTGTTCTTGCCCTGCAGGGCACCGTAGTGACGCTCGTTGAGCCGCCAGTCGCGCCGGA
>JAJYTH010000137.1 GCA_021793175.1 Actinomycetes bacterium | reverse complement strand
CCAGGAACGCGGGCGCGAACTTCTCCAGCGGCCCCCATACGGGGAAGTTGAACGCGTTGATCTGCACGGCCACGCCTCGCAGCGGGGTGCACACGTGCTGGCCGACGAACGTGCCGCCCTTGCCCAGTGGCTCCACCGCACCGTCGAGGTAGACGGTGTCGTTGGGCAGTTCGCGCCTGCCCTTGCTCGCGTAGGAGAACAACACGCCGATGCCGCCATCGACGTCGAATCTCGAATCCCCTCGCGTGGCGCCGGTCCGCGCCGACAACGCGTACAGCTCGTCACGGTGTTCCCGCAGGTGGGAGGCCAACGCCTTCAGCAACGCGGCGCGCTGGTGGAAGGTCAGTTCCCGCAGCGCCGGGCCGCCCACGCGCCGGCCGTAGTCCAGGGCCGCGGCCCGGTCCACGCCTTCCGAGGAGATGCGCGCGACCTGTTCACCGGTCACGGCGTCACGCAGCGGTACACCCTCGTTCTCGGCGGTATGCCAACCACCGTTCACGTAGCTCCGCAACATCGGTGTCGCCCGCTCTCCCATCACGCCTCCCTCGAATTACCAACCGACCGTTCAGAAAGTTATGGTAGCGCGCCGCCACCCCGGAAAGGAAGTGACGACGAGACGCTTTCCGGTCAACTCCAGTCGAAGAAGCCACGCCCGGTCTTGCGTCCCAGCTCTCCAGCTGCGACCTTGTCGCGCAACAGCTGCGGCGGCGCGAAACGTTCACCCAAAGTGGAGTGCAGGTATTCGGCGATCGCCAACCGCACGTCGAGACCCACCAGGTCGGTGGAACGAAGCGGACCCATCGGGTGGCGATAACCGAGTTCCATCGCGTTGTCGATGGCCGCAGCGTCGGCGACGCCCTCCTCGAGCATCCGAATCGCCTCCAGTCCGAGCAGGACCCCGAGCCGACTGGTCGCGAATCCTGGAGAATCACGGACGACGACATCGGTCTTGCCGAGCGCCCGCACCCAGCTCCGCACCCGGTGGGCCACCGATTCCCGGGTGTGCGGCGCGGTCACCACCTCCACCAACTTCGAGGGCGGAACCGGGTTGAAGAAGTGCATTCCGACGAAGCGCCCCGGCTCACGCAGGGCGGCACCGAGTTCGGCGATGGACAGCGAGCTGGTGTTGCTGGCGAGGATCGCGTCCTCGGACACCGCGGACTCGACCCCGGTGAGCACGTCGACCTTGAGGTCGGCGCGTTCGGGCACCGCCTCGACGACGAGTTCGACGTCCGAAGGCAGCAGTGTCAGGTCATCGAGCACCGTCACCCGTTCCAGAACGGTGGCGGAGTCCTCCTCCAGCTTGCCGCGTTCGGCCGCTTTGGCCAGACCGTCGGCGACTCTCTTCCGCGCCGCGGTGGCCGCGGCCGCATCGCTCTCCACAACGGACACTCGCGCGCCCTGGGTCGCGAACACCTGGGCGATGCCGGAGCCCATGCGTCCACCGCCGACCACCCCGATCGATTCGGGCACCTCGCTCGCACGCACCGCTTCCTCCGTTTCCGGGACCGGATCGACCGACCCGTTCACCCCTTGACACCCGTTCACGCGCTCGTTTTACTGAAGCTCATTAATAACCGTCCATTCGGTAAGTAAGCAAGGCGGTGGACCACCGTGTCGCACTCCGAACCCGACATCGCGGACGCAACGCGGACCATGCTCGCCACCGATACCGCCTCCACCTCCCTCGGCATCGACGTCGTGAAAGCCCGGGACGGGCACGCGGTCGCGCGGATGCGGGTGACCGAGCGGATGGTGAACGGGCACGGCATCGCCCACGGCGGTTTTCTGTTCCTCCTGGCCGACACGGCCTTCGCCTGCGCGTGTAACAGCCACGGACCGGTGACCGTAGCCGCCGGAGCCGAGATCTTGTTCGTCGCAGGCGTCCGACTCGGTGACGAACTGATCGCCACCGCCTCCGAGCGCACCCGCTACGGCCGCAACGGCATCTACGACGTCACCGTGCACCGCGAGACCCCCACGGGTCGGGAGGTGGTCGCCGAATTCCGGGGGCGCAGCCGCACCGTCGGACAAGTTCAGTAACGAGGAGTTCCCGCATGGCCACCCTGCACATCGACGTGCCGAGCACCAAGCGGCTGGGTACCGCACCGGCCGCGGCCGACCTGTCCCCCGCCGAACGCCTCAGTGTGGACGAGCTGCGCGCCCGTCAGCTGGAGCGGCTCCGCCGGACCCTGCGCCACGCGTACGAGAACGTGCCGCTCTATCGACAGAAGTTCGACGCGGCCGGGGTACATCCCGACGACTGCGCCGAGCTCGCCGATCTGGCGAAATTTCCCGTCACCACCAAAGACGACCTGCGAAAGACCTATCCGTTCGGCATGTTCGCCGTACCGCAGGAGCGGGTGCGCCGCATCCATGCCTCCAGCGGCACCACGGGCAAACCGACCGTCGTCGGCTACACCAACTCCGACCTCGACACGTGGGCGACGCTGATCGCCCGGTCCATCTTCGCCGCGGGCGGACGGCCGGGTCACAAGGTCCACGTCGCCTACGGCTACGGCCTGTTCACCGGTGGTCTCGGCGCACACTACGGGGCCGAGAAGCTCGGCTGCACCGTCGTCCCCGCCTCCGGTGGCATGACGGCCCGACAGGTGCAGCTCATCACCGACTTCCGGCCCGAGGTCATCATGGTCACCCCGTCGTATCTGCTCACGCTGATCGACGAGTTCGAACGACAGGGGATCGACCCGCGCAGCACGTCGCTTCGGGTCGGCATCCTGGGCGCCGAACCGTGGACCGAACGGATGCGCACGGAGATCGAGGAACGCCTGGACCTCGACGCGGTCGACATCTACGGCCTGTCCGAGGTGATGGGTCCCGGCGTGGCGCAGGAATGCGTCGAGACCAAAGACGGCCTGCACATCTGGGAGGACCATTTCTACCCCGAGGTCATCGACCCGGTCGAGGGAACCGTGTTGCCGGACGGCGAGACCGGCGAGCTGCTGTTCACCTCCCTCACCAAGGAGGCGCTGCCGATCATCCGGTATCGCACCCGCGATCTCACCGCTTTGCGCCCCGGCACCGCACGTCCGGCCTACCGGCGGATGGACAAGATCACCGGCCGCAGCGACGATCTGATCATCCTGCGCGGGGTGAACGTGTTCCCCACCCAGATCGAGGAGATCGTGCTCGACACCCCCGGCCTCTCCCCGCATTTCCAGCTGATGCTGAGCAGAAAGGACCGAAAAGATCACCTGACGGTGGTCGTGGAAGCGCATTCCGACACCTCGGCGGATCGTCGCGACGTGGCCGCGACCGAGGTCGCCACCAGGGTGAAGGACGGTGTCGGCGTCACCGTCGACGTCGATGTCGTCGATCCCGGAACCATCGAGCGCTCGGTCGGCAAGTTCCGCCGGGTACTCGACCGACGTCCGAGCGACTGAACCCGACTGGGATAATGAGGTCATGGCCAACACATCCCCGAACCGACCCGCCAAGCGGGGCAGGCCGGGCTATGACCTGGAGACGGTGCTCGGGGTGGCGGTCAAGCTCTTCAACGAGCGCGGCTACGACAGCACGAGCATGGAGGACCTCTCCCGCAAGCTCGGTATCACCAAGTCGGCCATCTACCACCACGTGCCAAGCAAACAGGAACTCCTGCGACTGGCAGTCAATCGGGGCCTGGACGGGTTGTTCACCGAGGTGGACAAGCTCGACGAGGTCGAGGGACGCACGATCGACAAGCTCGAGTACCTCGTGCGCGCGAGTGTCGGCGTGCTGGTCGATCAGTTGCCGTTCGTGACGCTGCTGTTGCGGGTGCGGGGCAACACGAAGGTGGAACGTGACGCCTTGGCGCGCCGACGCGAGTTCGACCAGATCGTCTCCGAGCTGGTGAGCAAGGCCGTCGCAGACGGTGACCTACGCCCCGACGTCGATCCCGCGACCGCCGCCCGACTGCTGTTCGGCATGGTCAACTCCCTGGTCGAGTGGTACCGGCCGCGCGGGGGCATCGGCGCCGACGCTCTGGCCGACACCATCGTCGCCGTGGCGTTCGACGGATTGCGCGTACGCGGCGAGGACTAGGGACCGACACCGCCGCCTCGAGTCCGACCTTTGTGGACTCACCACAGTGGTGTGGAACAACCGGTGAGCACTGTGGTTTCCTGCCGGAAGACCCCACCCACACGCGTGTTCCCCGACATACGCGCGGATCCTCCCACCAACGGTGGAATGAGGACGTTTCACTGCCTGGCCGGCCGCCGATTTGTTTGAACGCACCCACCTCGGGAAGACGATGTCCGCGTCGCTCGATGACACGCAGTGGACCTCAAGGGAGTTTTTTTTCGATGTTCTTTCACCGGCAGGAAGTGCAGTACAAGGCGACCCCGGACAAGCCCGACGCGGTCTACGCCCGCAAGCTGCAGGAGGTGCTCGGCGGCCAGTACGGCGAGATCACCGTCGCGATGCAGTACATGTTCCAGGGCTGGAACATGCACATCCCCGGCAAGTACCGCGACCTCGTATTCGGTATCGGCTCGGAGGAGTTCGGCCACGTCGAGATGCTGGCCACCATGATCGCCCAATTGGTGGAGAAGTCTCCGATCGGCGTGACGGAGGACGCGGTGCAGTCGGACCCCGCGGTGGCGGCCGTCATCGGCGGTACCGACCTGCAGCACGCGATCGTGTCGGGAGCGGGCGCCCGGCCGGTCGACAGCATGGGCAACCCGTGGCAGGGGTCGTATGTCACCGCCAGCGGGAACCTGATGGCCGACTTCACCTCGAACGCCAACGCCGAGATGCAGGGGCGGCTCCAAGTCTCCCGACTTTACCACATGACCGACGACCACGGCGTGCGGGACATGCTGGCCTTCCTGCTGGCCCGCGACACCATGCACCAGAACCAGTGGCTCGCCGCCATCGAGGAACTACGCGAGGAGGGCACCGAGAAACTGCCGGTGCCGAGCAACTTCCCGCAGAGCCAGGAACACACCGAGGTGTCGTACCAGTACCTCAACTTCAGCGACGGGCAACGCGCCGCCGAAGGGCGCTGGGCCTCCGGCCCCACACCGGACGGCAACGGCGAGTTCACCTACCACGACGGCCCCACCACCAGCGCCCCGTACCCGTCCATCACGCACCCCGACTCGCGCATCTACGGCACCACGGAATTGCCCAACACCATGGAGAAAATGGCCGGAGCCACGCAGGACAAGCTGAACAAGGGGTAGTCGAGGGGTTTGGTTCGAAAGACACGAGAGTCCATAATCTTCGGACGAGGTCGGGTTCTCCACCCCGTCCGAAGAGCCCGTCGCAGCCGGTTCACACCGATGGGCGCGAACTCCTGCCCACTTTCCTCGATCGCGCCTGCCGCGGCGACCGCTTATCCGGTCTGGCTTCCGTGCCCTGAGAGGAACCACCTGTATCGGCCCGAACCGCGATCGGCTGGTTCGCGAGCATGGTCGCCGGGCCGCGCGGCTTCCACCGACCTCGGCCCGGAGAACGGGACAGACAGCCGGCCACACCCATCCCATCGATACCCGCGAGAACCGATCTTCGCGCAGACTCGTACACGTCGGCGTGACGATGAGCGCGAACGACACACGACGACCGAGAAAAGCCCCTAGAATCCCCGTGATCCACGCCACCCCGGCGTGGAAGCGCTGCCTGGGGGATGCGTGAAATTCCGGAAATCGTACACACTGACCTGGTTCTCCGTGGCCCTGATGGCCGCCGGCGCCATCGGCACGATTCTGTTCGTCGGATGGCTGTTCAGCGACGCGGGCCGCCGCCACATCGTGATCCTCATCCTCTCGCCGCTCGTGTTCCTCATGGGCCTCTTTGGATTGATCGCCACGCTCGCGCCGCTCAGCCTGCACATCGACCAGTACGGCATCCGTGTCCGTAACAAGCGGACGCGGGTGAATCTGCCGGCCCCGGTGCCGTGGCAGGCATTCACCGCCGTCACCATCGAGCCCAAATCGGATGAGCCGGACGGCGGGCCGTACCTGGTCGTCTGGCCGTACGGACCGATTCCCGGGCTCTCGGAAGCCGAGGTGATACGCCGAGGCGACGCCGTAGGTGTTCCGGTGGTACGGCTCAGCGATCTCGCCCAGCCCGACGAGCAGCTCGCCGACGCCCTACGCCGGTTCGCCGGGCCACTCTTTCGCGAGGACACGACACCGGCGACATAGGCGGCTCGCTGAAACGCCTGCACGCCCGCCTGGAATGCCACTCGACCACGCCTTGAAAGCGGAGAAATCAGACAACAGAGTGACACAGACAGTAACCAGTCTGTCTACTATTCGTTGACATGTGTCGAGAGCATCGAGGGCATTGAGGCGTGGGAAGGATTCCGATGAACTCTTCTGTGGCAGGCCGAACCGAGCAGGTTGTCGACACCGATCGGTATCCGATCTCCGCGCCGGAGACACCGGCCTGGTGGGAGGCGGTCGAACGGGTCCGGCAGGACCTGGAGCGCGACGGATGCAGCGTGTTGCCCGATTTCGTGCGCGGCTTCCGCCACGACGAGCTGCGGCGTGAAGGCTCCGACATCGCGCCCCACGCGCACTACGACGTCGAAGTCGTGAACGCCTACAACATCTCCACCGACACGGCTTTGCCGGAAGGGCATCCCGCTCACATCACCATGCAGCGACGCAACGCCTTCGTTGCCCGCGACCACATTCCCGCACGATCCATCATCCACCAGCTCTACACCGACCCCAATTTCCAACGTTTCCTCGCCGCGTGTTTCGGCCTGCCCGAGATCTACGAACTGGCCGATCCGCTCGCCGGACTGGTGCTCAACGTGGTGCGCCCCGGCATGGACCACCCGTGGCACTTCGACACCAACGAGTTCGCCGTTACCCTGCTCACCCAGGCGCCCGAGTCCGGCGGCGTGTTCGAATACTGCCCCGGAATCCGGTCCGAGAACGCCGAGAACT
>JAJYTH010000136.1 GCA_021793175.1 Actinomycetes bacterium | reverse complement strand
TGGCGTACTGGTCGAGGCGGAAGGTGGCATACAGGGCTATGTGAACAGCCTTACCGGAGGGATTACGGAAGGCCTGCCACCGGCTGTGAAATCCGGTCCTGCGCGGCAGCCGGAGCCTGTTTCCCCCCCCCGGCTCACTCCTGTCGGAGCGGATCGAGCAGCTTCGCGACGAGCTGGTTCCCGTACTGCTCCCCGAAGGGGGCACACTGACCGTGTACGGACCGAACGGCTTCGCCAAGACCTACCAGGGAGGAAGAAGGCCGCCGTGGCGCAAGGACTGAACGTTCACTACCTGGTCGAACACGCCGACAATCCCGTCACCGTGAACACGCCCGACGAGGTTCGTACGCTGCTCCGCGCCGTCAGGGACGCCTACCCGGACGGCCGTCCCGTGCTCCTCACTGTGGTCGTGGCCGATGACCCGTGGAAGTCCGAACTCTCTGTCGGAATCGATGGAGACAAGGGCGTATTGCACTACTCCGGGGAGGGCACCCCACCCAACGGCGTTTACAGCGAGAATCCGACCCCCTCCAACCCCTCTCCAGTGATCTACTACTACGTCTCGGCCGACACTGAGTTCCCGGCCAACGCGGAAATCCCATTCTCAACAGTGGAAGCAGCCGTGGTCGAGTACCTGACCACAGAGGGCGAGCAACCGGCAGCCGTGAATTGGCAAACCACCATGTGAGCTGCCACCCCCGAGGATCGGGCCGGAGAGCTACGGCACGAGCTGCTGTAGTCCGTGTAGCAGGCGTTGGAGTGTGGGTAGGTCGGTGGAGTGGGCGCGGCGCAGCGCGTGGCGTGCCTCGGCGGTGGTCTCGTCGGGATCGACGGTCGGCCATGCCGGTAGGTGTCCGAAGTGGATTCCGGTGGTCGGCTGGGCATCTATCACGGCGGGGATGGTTTCGGTGGTGGGTTCGTGGCTGTCCAGCGCCCAGAACTGTGTGGTGGGCGGGTCGTCGCACTCGGGGTGGAGTACGGCGGTGGGCGCGTCATACATCGACGGTGTCCTGATGGGTGAGTAGGTGGTGCGCGAGTTCGGCGACGTGGCGGCCGACGGCCTGGAGGTGGCGGGTGTCGTGGGGTGCGGCGTCCGCGAGGTGGGCGAGGGCTCCGATGACTTCGTAGGCGTGGCACCACAGCTCGCGGGCGGGGCCGTCCTCGACAACCGGCGCCCATTCGGCGGGGCGGGCGGCTTCGAGGATTCCGGCGGCGCGGTCGTGGAGGTCCTCCCGCATGCCGTCCATCGCGCGACACATGTCGGCGAGAGTGTCGGCGAGGGTGTGCCATTGGCTGCGGGTGAGGAGGGCGTGGGGAGTTTCGCGGCCTCCCGTGAGCGCGGGTTGCGGGTTGATCTCGTCGGCGCGGGCGAGCATGTCGGTGCCGAGTGTGCACAACGCCTCGCCCACCTCACGCAAACCCCGTGCGGGGAGTTCGCCGCCGTTCTGGGTGGCCATGAGCGCGAGCGCGACTTCCCCGAGGCCGCCGTTCACCCGGCGTAGACGCGCCAACAGGCGCCGGTCCGACTCGATCACCGTGCGTCCTCCGTTTCAGTGGCGAGGGCCGGGATCTCCTCCGGCGGGAAACCCGCACGTACCCGCCACTCGCGGTCGCAGCGCCAGCAGGTCTGGTCGAACCACATTCCCGGCGCCATGTCCTGAGTCCGGGGCGTCACGGTCGCCCCGCACAAGGTGGTGAGCGGCTGCCCGACCGCAGGTCGCTCGGCGTCGGTGTCGTAGGCGTGCCGCCGTCCGTCGGCCTGCTGCCACAGATATCGCTGCATGAGGGCCTCCATTCCGCATAAGCTTCGGATCACAGAACCAGTGGTGCGAACCAAATTCCCACGGTGTGCACCACTGGTGCAATACTCCGATTGGGGTATGGGTGACTCCGTTTGCGGCGCGATCTATGCTGTGGTGCATGGTCAGCACCACACCGAAAGCGCGTGCACTAGGCGCGGAACTCCGCCAGGCGCGTGAGCGAGCGGGACTCGGGTTACGTGAACTCGCGCGACGTCTGGAGATGTCTCACTCCGTACTCTCGCGGATTGAATCCGGTGAGCGTCCGCCGCGCCCGGAGGATGTCGCGAGCATCCTCACCGCGCTCGGTGTGCACGGGCAGGCACAGGAATCCATCCTCGACCTATCACGGGACACAGGCGGTTCGCACTGGCTGTCCGTGGGCATGCCCGAGCTTGATCGTCAGCTCGCGGCGCTGTTGGATTTCGAGCGCACCGCGAGCCACATCATCGACGTATCGCCGCTACTCATACCCGGGTTGCTTCAAACCTCGGAGTACGTGAGGGCCATGATGACGACAGCAGGATTGCCCTCACATGAGGTCGAGATGCGCTCAGCGGTGCGGCTCGGCAGGCGTGAGGCGTTACGTGCTGGGAACCCATCACGGTTGACTGCTTACATTGGTGAGTCAGCGTTGTATCAGCGGATCGTGGACGCCACGGCGATGCGGGAGCAACTGCGATTCATCCTGGAGTTGGCGGATCTACCTCATGTCACTGTGCGCATCATCCCGGCTGTCAGTGGATGGCATCCGGGTCTGGAAGGCGCGTTTTCTCTGCTGGAGTTCACAGCGGCCCCGCCGATTGTGCACCTGGAGACGCGGCGCTCTGGCCTGTTCCTCGGTGAGAAAGCCGACGTAGACGCCTACCGGGTCGCTATCGATAAGGTCCGGGAAGTGGCGCTGAGCCCAGCGGACTCAACCAAGCTCATCGCCGATGCTAGCCAGGAAATGGAGACGACATCATGACGGTACATCACGAGGGCGGCGAATGGTGGAAGTCGTCATTCAGCACGCAGACAACGAATTGCGTGGAGGTTCGCCGTGTCGAGGGCGGCATAGAAGTGCGCAACTCCAAGCGGCCCGATGCCGGGACTGTCGCCTATACCGACAGTGAGTGGAAGGCGTTTATCGCTGGCGTGAAGAACGGCGAGTTCGACATCTGAAGCCGTCTTTGCAAGCTGGCCCGCACCTGCGGTGATGGTGCGGGTTGGCTTGGCTCGTAGCCTCTTTTTCCGAGGCCATCCCCGATCGTGAGAGCGGGGAGCCTCTGCTTTCAGCGGTCTGAAAAGACGGTGGCCGGCTACCGGGAAGCGTTCGATACCCTGTGCCGGTCGGCGATGAGCCCGGCCGAATCCATGCAACTCATCGCCGATGCCCTCGAACAGAAGGAGACGCAACCGTGAGCGGACAGCACAAGCACGACGACGCCTGGCGCAAATCGTCGTTCAGTGGCGGGCAAACCAACTGTGTGGAGTTCCGCCGCACGCCGGACGGGGTGGAGGTCCGTAACTCGAAGCGGCCCGATGCCGGGACTGTCGCCTATACCGACAGTGAGTGGAAGGCGTTTATCGCGGGCGTGAAGAACGGCGAGTTCGACATCTGAAGCCGTCTTTGCAAGCTGGCCCGCACCTGCGGTGATGGTGCGGGTTGGCTTGGCTCGCAGCCTCTTTTTCCGAGGCCATCCCCGATCGTGAGAGCGGGGAGCCTCTGCTTTCAGCGGTCTGAAAAGACGGTGGTCGGCTACCGGGATGCGGTCGATACCCTGTGCCGGTCGGCGATGAGTCCCGCCGAGTCCGTGCAGCTCATCGCCGATGCCATCAACGGCAAGGAGACGACAGAATGACGGTACCTGAAACCGAGGACGGCTGGTTCAAGTCGAGCTTCAGCGCGAACACCGACAACTGTGTGGAGTTCCGCCGCACGCCGGACGGGGTGGAAGTCCGTAACTCCAAGCGGCCCGACGCCGGGACCGTCGCCTACACCGACAGTGAGTGGAAGGCTTTCATCGCTGGCGCGAAGAACGGCGAGTTCGACATCTGAGACGCGCAGGCAGACGGGCTTCGCCCCCTCACGAGGCGAGGCCCGTTTGTCGTCCGGCCGTTGTGAAGACCATCCCCGCATGCGGGGGAGGCGAACCAGCAACCCTTCGGTTAACAGCCGACACTCTCGCGACGATGACACCCCAGTAGATCGGCCCAATCCCGCTCGCGCTGGGCGTCCGACAACCATCGTCGAGTGAGCCTCGTAAGGAGCCTTGTGAGCACGCTCGGTAGCTTCATCTGGTCGATCGCCGACCAGCTTCGGGGTCCCTACCGCCCCAACCAGTACGGCAACGTGATCCTCCCGTTCACGATCCTGCGCCGTCTCGACTGCATCCTTGAACCCGACCGGGAGACGGTGCGCGAGCTGGCGGCGAAGTACGACAACCCGAACCGGCTCAGGGTCGAGGTCAAGAAGGCCACCGGCAGGCCGTTCTACAACACTTCGAACTACTCCTTCGCCAACCTGCTGGCCGATGCCGACGGGCTGGCGGACAACCTCGCCGACTACATCGACCGGTTCTCACCCGATGTCGACGTGTTCGAGTACTTCGACTTCAAAAAGGAAATCCTCGCCCTGGAAAAGGCGGGGCTGCTGCGCGAGATCGTCACGTCGTTCAAGGGCGTCAACCTGCATCCGGACGTCGTCTCCAACGCCGACATGGGTGATGCGTTCGAGTACATCATCCGCAAGTTCAACGAGGCCGCGAACGAGACCTCCGGCGACCACTACACCCCGCGCGATGCGGTCCGGCTGCTGGTGGACCTGCTGTTCGCCGAGAAGGACGTCGACCTGAACGAGGCGGGCATCGTTCGCACGCTGTACGACCCGACCGCGGGCACCGGCGGCATGCTCGCCCTGGCCGAAGAACACCTGCTCGCCCAGAACCCCGACGCGAAGCTGAGCCTGTTCGGCCAGGAGTACAACCCGCAGTCGTACGCGATCTGCAAATCCGACCTGCTGGCCAAGGGGCACGACGCGACCAACATCGCCTTCGGCAACACGCTGACCGACGACGCCTTCAAGGGCCGCCAGTTCGACTACTGCATGTCCAACCCGCCGTATGGCGTCGACTGGAAGCAGTACGCCAAGGCAGTCAAGGCGGAGAAGGAGCAGGCCGGTCCTTACGGCAGGTTCGCCCCCGGTCTCCCGTCGACCTCGGACGGGCAGATGCTCTTCCTGCTCCACCTGGTTCACAAGATGCGGGCCCCGGAGGATGGCGGCGGCCGGGCCGGGATCGTGATGAACGGCTCGCCGCTCTTCAACGGCGCCGCCGAGTCCGGCCCCTCCAACATCCGTAAATGGCTGCTGGAAAACGACCTGGTCGACGCGATCGTTGCCTTGCCGACCAACATGTTCTTCAACACCGGCATCGCCACCTACATCTGGATTCTCGACAACACCAAACACCCCGAGCGCAAGGGCAAGGTCCAGCTCATCGACGGCACGTCGTTCTGGACCAAGATGCGCAAGAACCTCGGGGCTAAGAACCGCGAGATCAGCGACGCCGACCGCGCCGAAATCCTGAAGCTGTATGCCGACTTCGAAGACGCCGACCCGGACTATTCCAAGGTGCTGCGCACCGACGAGTTCGGCTACTGGACCATCACCGTCGAACGCCCGCTGTTGGACAACGACGGCAACCCGGTCGTCGACCGCAAGGGCAAGCGTAAGCCGGACACCAAAAAGCGCGACACCGAGAACGTCCCGTTCACCTACGGCGGCTCGACCGCCGGTGCGGCGGGCAAGGCCGAGGCCATCCAGGCGTACTTCGACGCCGAAGTGAAGCCGCACGTCCCCGACGCCTGGATCGACTGGGCCAAGGTCAAAACCGGCTACGAGATCCCCTTCACCCGCCACTTCTACAAGTACGTCCCACCCCGCCCCCTCGCCGAGATCGACGCAGACCTGGAAAAGCAGGTCGCCAAGATCCTCGACCTGCTGCGGGAGGTGGAGGGGTGAACATCCGGGAAGAAATGTCGGCAGCACCTAAGGTGCCATTGCGGTATCTGGTGTCATTTAATCCCCGTCCCGCGTCGAATCTCCGTGGTGATTCGGTGTATCTGCCGATGGAAGCCATCTCCGAGTTTGGCCCAGTAGATACGAGCCGTCGCCGCCCCTTTGGTGAGCTGCGCCAAGGGTACTCCTACGTGGAAAATGGTGATATTGCGCTCGCGAAGGTGACTCCGTGCTTCGAGAACGGTAAGGGCCTTGTTGCGCGGAATCTTCCGGGCGGTCATGCATTCGCGACGACAGAAGTCACTGTGATACGCCCGTCAGCCAAAATTGACGCGGACTATCTCGGTTGGGTTCTTCAGTCATCGCACTTTGTGAAACAGGGCGAATCCCATATGACCGGGTCGGGCGGCCTCCGCCGTGTTCCTGAGTCCTTTATCGGATCGTACTCGATTCCACTGCCTGACCGTCGGACACAGCGCGCCATCGCCGACTACCTCGACCGCGAGACCGCCCGCATCGACACGCTCATCGAGGAGCAGCAGCGCCTGATCGAGATACTGCGTGAGCGGCGGACTGCGGTTGTTGCGCACGGGACATCCCAAGGCACACAGGTAGAATTCCGGAGGGTTATCGCGGCGCTCCGCCAGGGGTGGAGCCCCAACTGCGAGAATCTGCCCGCAGACGGAGTGGAGGAATGGGGAGTCCTCAAGGTTGGCTGCGCGAATACGGGGAGATTTGATCCTGCCGAGAACAAGCGTCTTCCAGGCGACGTGGCTCCGCGGCCCGAGCTTGCGGTTCGTCGGGGCGAAATCATTATGTCTCGCTCCAACACGAAGGAACTGGTGGGTACTGCTGCAGTAGTCGACGACAACTACCCACGATTACTCCTTTCTGATCTCACTTACGGCATCTCGCTGACGGCCGATGCAGATCCGGCGTTCGTCGCGTATGCGCTCGCGTCTCCGGGAATGCGCGTGCAGATCAGTGCTGCCGCCAAAGGCATGAGCCATTCGATGCAAAAGATCTCTCAGCGGGACATACGGGAGCTTCGTGTGCGGTTACCAGTGGTGGCCGAGCAGCGCCGCATCGCTGCGTATCTCGACGAGCAGACTGCAAAGATCGACACTCTGATCACCGAGACCGAGCGGTTCATCGAGCTCGCCCGTGAGCGTCGCTCGGCGTTGATCACGGCGGCGGTGACGGGGCAGATCGACGTA
>JAJYTH010000027.1 GCA_021793175.1 Actinomycetes bacterium | reverse complement strand
CCACCGCGGTTTTCACGTGACCCTGCATCCTCTGGGCCTGGGCCCGCAGTCTGTCCGCCTTGCGTTGCGCGTTGACCCGTTCCCGGCGGCGTCGCCGCGCATCCGCCTCGGCTTGGTCGAGGTAGGCCTTCCAGCCGACGTTGTAGACGTCGAGCGTGCTGCGGTTGGCGTCGAGGTGGAACACCCGGTTGACGGTCTCCTCCAACAGTTCGACGTCATGGCTGATCAGCACCACTCCGCCGCGGTATTCACACAGGAACCGGCGCAGCCAACCGATCGAATCGGCGTCGAGGTGGTTGGTCGGTTCGTCCAACAGCAACGTGTCATGGTCGGCGAACAGCAGGCGCGTTAACTCGACCCGACGAAGCTGTCCACCGGAAAGGGTGTTCAACGGACGGGAGAGCGTGGACTCGGGAAGACCCAGGTTCGCGGCGACCTGGGCTGCGGCGGCTTCGACCGCGTATCCGCCGTGCGCGAGAAACCGGTCCTCGGCCGCGGCGTAGGCGCGCATCGCCTTCTGCAATTCGCGACCGTGGGACCGTTCCATGGCCGCTTCCGCGGCCCGCAGATCACGAACCGCTTCGCCCATTCCCCGGGCGGACAGGATCCGATCCGCGACGGTCACCACGTGCTGTCCCGAGGCGCTCGACCGCACCCCGTCTCGCGGTGACTGCGGCAGATACCCCACCGATCCGGTGCGGTTGATCTGCCCCTCGGCGGGAAGTGTCTCGCCGGCGAGGAGTTTCGCGAGCGTGCTCTTCCCGGCGCCGTTGCGACCGACCAAGCCGATCTTGTCGCCCGCGGAGACGTGGAAGCTGGCGTTGTCCACAAGTAGGCGCGCACCAGCGCGCACAGTAATGTTACTGACGGTAATCAAAAAAGATCTCCCAGATCTGGCTCAAGGCACACTTCCCCTGCGAGAGGGAGTCGCCGAGCTAGTAGATCCGGGAATCAGGCATGTCTGGATCTTAGCGCACTCGGGCTTTGCGTACCCACCGGTTTTATTTCCGAGGACTATCGCGACGCCTCGTCCGGGCGGCTTCAGCGAGTACGCAGCGCGTAGCGGCGTTCGGCGTAGGCGAGGTCGTCACGCCACAGTCTGGCCGCGGCGCGGCGGATCAACGGCCGCAACAGCGGTGCGCCCTTGCGGGCGAGGGCGAACCCACGGCGGTCGGAATCGGCGACGACGGCTTCGATGACGGCGGTACGGGGACGGCCGTCGGAGATCCGGCCGAGGGGAGTGGCGTGGGTTTCCACGACACTGCCCGCACCCTCGCCCTCGAGGATCCGCATCACGACCGTGCGCGGTTCGGGACAGGTGAACTCGGCCAGGACGGGGACACCGAGCCCGGCGCCGACGCGGAACGTGACGGCGACGACGAACCGGTCGTCGCCGTCGGGCACGTCACCCTCGGGTGGGGCGGACACCACATCGAGCCTGGTGAACGAGTACGGGTGGAACCACGCGCCGTGCCAGGGATCGAGCCGGTTCGCGACGATGTCGGCGGGTTCGCAGACCCCGGTCACGGTGGCCACCGAATCCAACGCGGCTCCCGCGGGACGACGTGGCACGACGGGTTCGTCCAGTGGTTCCTCGCCGCCGACGCGGTCGAGCCGAACCCAGGCGAGCACCCCGTCGTCATGGCTGGGGAACGCACGCCAACCGGACCCGGACGAGCCTACGCGCAGTCCGTGCCAACGACAGACCAGCTCTCCACAATCCACTGTGGCCTGGGCCAAGGGAGCGCCGAGATGCGGGCACGCACCCGGGCCGACCCGAAGGGCACCGTCGCCGCCACGCCACGCCACCAGCTCGACTCCGGCGACGGTGACACCGAACGGCCGGTCCGCCCGGATCTGTCTGCTCGCGCCCAGGACGTACCAGTTGCCAGACGGTCGGGCCTGTGCCCGCTTCAACGCGCCTTCGATCACCGCGGGCTTGGCGGCGCGGTAACTCGGCTCCTGAGCGGCCCAGCGAGTGCGGGGGATGGGTTGCAGCGGCCAGCTCGCCGGCCATCGCCGCCTGCGTTCGGACCTGGGATGTTCAGTCATGGGACACCGCCTTTCCCGACACCGGCCAGTGCGCGCAGCACCGCGGACCTGCCCTTGGTGGGCACCGAATGCAGCTCGTGTCCGGCGAGTCTCCAGCCCGCGAGCAGGCAATTGGCCGCGTGCAGCCCCGTGCTCGCCGCCCTCTCCATCAGCGCGACCGGAAGATCGATCCGGATGCCGTCGCCCGCGAGCACCAGACCGGGAAACGGAGTGCGGACGCGAGGCCGGGAGGAGAAGGCCCCGACACCGAACAGCGGGCAGTCCGCTCGCCACTGCACCGAGTCACCGATCAGGTTCGCGCCCACCGTCTCCGGATAGGTCTCGTGGAGTCTGCGCAGAAGCCGCGCGCACAGTTCGTCCACGTCGGCGTCCGCGGAAGCCGCGTAGGCGTGCAATTCCACCACCGAGCCGCCGTGTTCCCGCGTCCAACGTGCCGCACCACGTTCGTAGCGTTCCAGGACACTGATGTTGTCCAGCGGATCGAGCCCTCCGGTGGCCAGGAACGCGGGCCGGTGCGTGGCTACCGGTCGGTCGAACCAGCACCGCCACACGAGGAAAGGTGGCGCGGTCCGCAACGCGTCCACCTCGGCACGCCAACGGAGATCGTCGAGATCGGGCGAGGCGTTCACGATGTCGCGCAGCCCGCCGACATCGGTGGCCAGTACCACCGCATCGACTTCGCTGCCGCCCTCGTCGTGGTGCACGACATAGCCCTGCGCGGTCCTTTCCAGACCCAGCACCCTGTTGTTCGTGCGCACGGTGGCGCCGAGGCCGGTCAGATAATCGGCGAGCGGGCCCCACAGGCTGCTCTGGAAGTCGTCCTCGGGCGCATCGAAGATCAACCCCTCCGCCGAGCCGAGGAAGTACAGGTGGAACATCGTCGCCAGTTCGGCGGCGGACAGCCGGTCCGGCGGGGCGAAGAAACTGCGCGAGAACACGTCGAACGCCAGATGCCGGGCTGCGGGCGGAAAGTTGATCCGACGCAGGAACGTCTCCGCGTCGACGTGGTCGAGCAGTTCGTACGTCCCCGGAACCGACACCGCTGCCAACGGAGCCGCCGCTCGCGCGTTCAACCGGATCAGATCACGAACACGAAAGGTGGGGCTGCGCAGAGCGAAAGCCAACGCGTTCCACGGTGGTGTGCGCGGAAGTTCCCGAAAGGTGTCGATGCGTCCATGGGCGTCCTGCAGCGGATAGTCGGCGATCTCGATCAGCCGGTCGAGCCCGGGATCGGTGCGACGCAGTAGCGCGCGCAGGTTGTAGTACTGCCGGAAGAAAGCATGAAAACCCCTGCTCATACTCACCGGGGTGCCGCAGGGCAAGCGCTCGGTCCAACTGGCGACCCGTCCGCCGAGCCAAGGTTCACGCTCCAGTACTTCCACCGCCACGCCGCGTTCGGCGAGCCCGGTCGCGGCGGCCAGCCCGGCGATGCCACCACCCACCACGACCACGTGAGGTCGCCTGGCGAGCGCGCTCGCGTGGCCCGCCCCTGCCGGCGCCCGGTGCCGGACGATCCTGCGGTCAGCCACACTCGCTCCCACGTCTGCTCGCCAGGAAGGTGTGCACCACGCCCCGCTGCCAGCCGGTCATCGTCTCGCTGTGTATCGCGGTGAACCCGGCGTCGGCGAGCCTGTGCCGGAACCGGGCCACACCGTCGAAGGCCGCGACACTGCGCCACAGGTGCCGATACAGCGTGGTGTCCCCGTCGACCAACCGCGCGGCCGGAATGATCACGCCCCAGCACACGGCGTGCCACACGGCGGTGGCCAGGACCGAATCACGCACGGAATACTCGTGCACGGCCAGCGTCGCCCCCGGACGCAGCAGCCGGGCCAGCGCTCGAAGCTGAGTATCGGGATCAGCGAGATTACGCACCAGATACGCGGCGAGGATGCCGTCGAACGCCCCGGACACCCCGGCCAACTCCTCGATACTCGTATGAACGAAACGTACCGACTCCGGCCACGGCTTACGCCGTGCCTCGGCCAGCATGCGCGCCGAAGCATCGACCGCGACGATCTCCGCACGCGGCGCGGCAGCCAGCAGCGCAGCGGTGGACGCACCGGTTCCGCAGCCGACATCGAGCAGCCGCAGACCCGCACCCTCCCCGGGCAACCGAAGCCGCTCGGCGGAAAGCCGCAGATGCGCGTGATATCCCGGATTGAGGCCGACCAGCCGGTCGTAACTACGTGCCCCCTCGTCGAAAGCGTTCGGCACGACCGCGCGGCGCAGCCCATCACGAAGCAGCATGCTCACGGCGCCTCCGTGTCTTGCGGGATGCCCTCCCCTGCTGTGGCCGTAGAAATCGTGCCGCAGCGGGGGCCCAGCCCGGTCGGCTTTCGTGAGCAGTTGGTGCCGATTCTCGCTCACGGCGCCTCCGTGTTCTTCGTCGTTGTTGGCGTTCCCACAACAGCAGCACCGCTGTGATGAGACTGAACCCGAACAGGAAATCTTCCACCGGGATGTCCCAGGGAAACCGCACGTCGAGCGTGTGCTCGTCGACATAAAGCACGATCGGCGCGGAAAGCTTGGTGAGCCAACCGTCGACGGGCACCTGGAAGCTCAGCATGATCGTCATCGATATCCAGTAGGCGGGTTTGCGGAACAACCCGGTGCGCAGAACGAGCAACTCCCACACGCACACCACGATCACCGACAGCACAGCGGGCAGGGTGTAGCCGAGCCCGGTCATCGGTTCGCCCTGTTCACCCGCAGCTTGGCGAGCATGGCCTCGACACACCCGTAGGTGAGCAGCGCGCACAACGGGATCACCAGGAAGAACAACAGTTCTTCCAGTGGAAGGCCGAACGGCAGTTCGACACCGACGAGGTAACGGCGATCGAAGTCCCACACCCCGGCCACGGTCGCGAGCACGTCCCACACCAGGAATACCCCTGCGGCCGGGAGGATCGCCCGGGCCGCTTGCACCGGTCGTCGATAGACCCACGCGCCGAGGAACTCCAACGGCAACGTCACCAACAGACACGCCGCCAGCACGAGCAGGTACTGCCACCGCTCCATCAGCCCATCCCTTCCCGTGCCGGGGCAGTCCCGACCCCACGGCCACCACGGCGCACCCACCACGCCCTGGCGAGGGCCCCGGCAGCCACCGTGATCCTGCGTCCGGTGCCGACTCTCGCGCGGTGGGCGAACACCGCGAAGTCGGCGTGCTCGATCTCGTCCAGGATTCCGGAGTAGAGGGTGGCCGCCGTCTCGATACACGGCCGCGACACCGGATGCAGCAGCGCGATCCCGGCCCGCGCGTAGCGGTAGATCTCCTTGGTCACGGAATGCTGCTCGGCCAACGCCTTCCGCACTCGCGGTTCAATGCGTTCGCGGTGCGAGCACCAGCGCAGCAGCTCACGATCGACACCGTGCGCGGCCAGCTCGTCGGCGGGCAGATACACCCTGTCGCGCTCCAGGTCCTCGGCGACGTCCCTAAGGAAGTTCGTCAGCTGAAACGCCTTGCCCAACGCGGCCGCGTACGGCTCCGCGTTCGCGGGTGGACAGACCGTGCCCAAAACGGGCAACATCTGCAACCCGATCACCTCAGCCGAACCCCGCATGTAGCCGTCCAGTGCCGCCCGGTTCGGATAGTCGCGCACGGTGAGGTCCATCCGCATCGAGCGGAGGAAGTCGGCGAACAACGTGGTGTCGATGCCGTAGCGGCGCACGGTGTGCACCAGCGCGGCCAGAGTCGGATGTTCGCTGGCCCCCTCGGCGAGCCCTCGCGTCAATTCGTGGGACAGGTCGTCCAGCCGCCGCGCCGTATCGGCCGGGCCAGCACACGGCTCGTCGACGATGTCGTCGGCCCAACGGGCGAACCCGTACAGGGCGTGAACAGCTGGCCGTTGCCCCGGAGTCAGCAACCGGGTAGCCAGAAAATAGGTCCGGCCGTGCTCGGCGTTCAGAGCGCGGCAACGCAGGTACGCTTCGCGCAACACCGGATCGAACACCCCGGCCGCATCCAGCTCTGTCGAGTTCATCCAGGACCACCGGTGCCCATGAGGTCAGCATGAAACCGAAGCACGGTCACTGCAATTCGGCCACGGAACACTAATTCGGCCGGGGAACGTCAAAGCCACTCGTGGCTGATGACGGTCGTCCCCCTGCCTGGGCTGCGTACGGGAAGACCGGTGATCCGGTCGGCGGCCAGCTTTCCGGACAGCAAGGCGGTGGGCACGCCGACCCCGGGCACGGTGCTTCCCCCGGCGAGCACGGCGTTGTCCACTCCACGGGGCAGGTTGCTCGGCCGGAACGGGCCAGTCTGGCCGAATGTGTGCGCCAGCGAGAAGGGCGTGCCCGCCACCATGTCCGACTCCGCCCACTCTTTCGGGGTGAGCACATGGGTGAACCCGATGGCGTCCCGCAGTCCGGGCAGGAGTCTCTTCTCCACCACTCGTGCGATCTGCTCGGCGTAGCCCGGTCCTTCGCGTTCCCAGTCGATCGGTGCGCGGCGCAGGTTCGGCACCGGGGCGAGCACGCTCAGCACGTCGTCGCCCTCCGGTGCCAGCCGCGGGTCGGTGGCCGTGGGCCGGGTGACCAGTAACGAAGGATCGTGCATCAGCTCACCGTCCACGATGAGTCGGCGGAACGTATCGGCCCAGGCCTCGCCGAACAGGAGCGTGTGGTGGCCCACGTCCGGCCAACGACGCCGAGCGGCCACATGCAGCACCACCGCCGACGGAGCCGCACGCAGGGGCAGCGGCCTGCGTGGGGTGCGGCCGAGCAGACAGTAGGACACCGGCAGTTCGGTGGTGAGTACCACGGCGTCGCAGGGCAGCCGTTCACCGGCCGCGGTGCACACGGCCCGCACCCGGCCGCCGTTCCGCTCCAATGCGGTCACGCGGGTGCAATAGTGGAAACGCACCCCGGCGTTCTCGGCCGCGGCGGCCAGGCCGTCCGGTAGGGCGCGCATGCCACCGCTCGGGAAATACACCCCGGACACGGTGTCCATGTAGGCGATCACGGCGTACAACGCGAGCGCACGTTGCGGTGACGTGCCCGCGTAGAGGGACTGGAAGGTGAACACCCTGCGGAGCCGCTCGTCGGTCAGGAAACGCCCGATCGCCGTCTCCAACCTGCGGAAGCCTCCCAGCGCCGCCAGACGTGCCAGCTCCGGAGTGACCATCGTCAGCGGGGAGTCCAGATTGGCCGCGATGAACCGGTCGAGCTGAACCCGGTAGAGACTGTGCAACCAGGCACGTAGTCGGAGATACCCGGCGGCCTCGGTGGGGCCCGCGAAACGCTCCACTTCGGCGGCCATGGCCTCGCCATCGCTGTGCACGGCAAGCCCACTGCCGTCGGCGAACTCCGCGCGATATGCCGGTTCCACCCGGACCAGCGGTACCCGCTCGGCCAACGAGTCACCCACAGCGGCCAGGGTGGCCTCCACGATGTCCGGCATGGTCAGCACCGTGGGGCCGGTGTCGAACAGATAGCCGTCCCGGTCGAACCGTCCCGCGCGCCCTCCGGGAACCGATTCCCGTTCGAGCACGGTCACTCGGCGTCCGCGTCCGGCCAGGTGCAGTGCGGCCGCGAGGCCGGACAGCCCGGCACCGACCACGATGATGTGATCGGTTCTTCCCTTCACGGTGCGCATCAGCAAGCGACCCCGCAGCAGATTCGATGAGCGTCGACAACGGTCGTTCCATCATCGGCGGCTCGCTGACGGAGCCGCAACTCAGCGGACCGATCCCGAAGCGCCGCTCTGTTTCAGTTCACGGAAGGCGGGTAGCACTTCCGTGCACAGTGGATCGTAGTTTTCGTGGAAGGACCGGTCGGGGAGCACCTGCATGGTTGTTCGGGAACGGGCCTGGGCCGGATCGTGGCTCGACCCGCAAGCGTCGACCACTTTGGTGATTGTGCGCCCGTGTGGACTGGGGACAGCAGAGCGGTTCCCCGTGGGCCACGGTTTCCCCGGGCCGGGAAGGCGTCGGGACGCTGGTGGGTGACTTCCCGACACGCAGCGGAAAGCGCAGGGCCTCGTGCCGTGACGTGGGCAAGGGAGTGGGCCGCCGATGCGGCGTGACGGCACCGTTTCGGCCGAGGGACGGAAAAGCGACCTGGTGCGTGCGGTGGTGCTGCTGGCCGCGGTCGTGTTGCAGACGGTGGCCGGGGCGATCGGCGGCAGTGGCGCGTGGGGTGAACCCGTGGGGTCGGTGGCGAACTCCTATCCCACCTTGGTCCTGCCGGGTGGTGGGGCTTTCTCGATCTGGACCCTCATCTACGTGTTGAGCATCGCCCTGGCGGTGCGTGCGGCCCTTCCCGGGCAGCGTCGGATGGTGGCTCGTCGCGGCCGTGTCCGGTGCGGCGAGTACCGGTGTGGCTCTGGGGATCACGCCACCTCCTTCCGTGGCCGTGTCTCTCGCGGTGCTGGCGGTCCTCGGTACCGCGACAGCCGCTGTGTTCGCCACGGTGCGGCTCTACGCGGTCCTCGGGTTCGCTGCCACCGTCGCGTGGGCTCTGGCGTGGATCGCCGTCGCGACTCCGTCGTGGCCGGTGGCCGCGGCGGCGATCGTGGGCGGGCTGTCCGTGCTGCTCGCGGCTGTTCGGTCGTTCTGGCGTGCGGAGAACCGTGTTCGGGTGGCCTGGGGCTGAGCGTGGGGCCGGGGCGGTTTTCCGTGACGGTGGTGAGTGAAGCGCTGTCGGTGCGGCGACGCCCAGCGCGGTATCCGACCTGTTGCGCAGGAGGATCGGATGCACTCGGAGTCTCTTCGCACCGTCACTGACCCGAATCGTTGACCGTGCTTCGTCCGTTTCAATCAGCGGACTGTCCGACCGATGTTGCCGCCGATCGGTGGAGGGAATTACTCCTTCCGAGTCGAGGCGACCACTTGTTATGCGGTGTTGGCGTGACGTCAACGCTGGTCATCCTGGTTCGATGGCGAACATCGAGCAGCACCGGGACCCGACCTCGTTGACACCAAAAGCGATCTCGGAGAGCGAGTGCGCCCGGTTTCGCAACAGGAACCTGCGCCAGCCGGGAAGAGGACGCCGAGTCCACGCCGTGGAGCTGCGGGAGTGGACCGCCGGGTTGAAGATACCGATCCCGGCATGTCACCAGTCGGTCGACCCGGTGAAATTGGTCCGAGATAGTCGGGCCGTGAGACAGCCAGTGGACTGCAAGCGATGTCTGGCCCGTGGTCCGAACCCGCGCACCCCACTGACAGTCATCGACGGCGGTCAACTCACCTTGGACTTCGACGCTGACGATGATCCGTGAGGGGCCACTTCCGGGAGTGAACCTGTTGACCGTCGAGGTCAATCTGGCGTGATCTTCGCACGGTTCGGGGTTTACGGGTTCAGTCCGGCCATCGATGCCGTATCCGGCTATGAAATCTCGCTCGCTTGCCTTCATTTCAGCGGAGTTTTGCTTGATGGGATCTGCTGCGGCTGTATTGACGATGATGACGACGACGTTTTTGGGGGTTGTGATTTCGGCTCCGGCGGCTAGCGCTAGCGAGGCGAACGGCGAAGTCGGTGCTGCGGCTTCCTGCTATGACTACAAGGGGAACTACAAGGCTGACATGTTGGGTGGCTTCACGAGTTTGAAGCGGACCACTTCGCATTGCAACGACATCAACATCTACAGTCCTGTCGGAAGTTCTGTCGCCAGGGTCTGCTTCTGCAAGAAGGTCGTCCCGGCAGACCTTTTATATTGCGAAAGCTGGAAGATAGCCCCGAAGAACAGGTGGACCGTCATCTCCACCGATGACCAAGACGGCCAGCCGTTCAAGGTCAGCTTCTATCGCACTCCGGCATCGGGAGTATATGGGGGATTCATCGCCGCCTGAGCGTCTTCCGATATGGGTTTTCGGGTCGTAACGGTGTCCGTCAGTGCGTGATCGGGTTCGCTCGTCACCGCGCTGGCGGACATTTTCTGGCAATGCTTCTTACCGTGGATCGACCACCATCCAGGGCTCGGCCCGCCTGCCCCGGAGGCGGCTGCCGGACGGTGAGTGAAACAGTCGATTCAGGGGAAAATCCAGCGGCATCGCGGACTGTTTCTTCGCGGTCGGCCGTCGAGGCGGGACAGAGACTCAACGCGAGTCGGTGTCATCAGTGTTGGAGACGACACCCGCTAGGAAGCTTCGGATGGTGTGGATGAATAGTTGTTCGGCGTTCCATTCGTTGGCTTTGACGGCTTCGGCCAGGGTGGGTTGTGCTTGGGGGTCTACGGTTCCGAAGATGTTGGTGCGGCGTCGGGGTGAGTGCATTGCTTCGGTGAGGCTGGTGCCGAGTGTGTATTTTTCCAGTCCGTCGAGCATCAGTACGTGGAGTCGGGAGGGTACGCCGGCTTCTTGGAGGAATGCGGCGATGCGGTCGTAGACGTTGATGAGCACGTCGCGGGGCATGTGTTGTAGTAGCACGGGTGCGGCGTTGCGGTGTCGGAGGACGGCGCGTCGGAAGTTCAGGCTGAGTTGTACGAAGAATTCGGACCATTCCGAGTCGGGTTTGCGCCGTGGGAACGGGATTTCCAGCAGGATGGCGCGTGCTACTTCGGCGAGGATCTCGTTTTTGTCCTGGAAGTGGTGGTACAGCGAGGGTGCGGTGACGTTCATTTCCTTGGCCAAACGCGGAGTGCTGAGCGCGTCGAGGCCCTCGGCGTCGATAATCTCCAGGGCGGTCGCGACGATGGATTCGCGGGTCAGTAAGGGTTGCTTCGGACGGGGCATAGCCCCCAGTATCCGGCATAGCCGCCGGCCGACCCCGACCAACGGGTTGTGGGCGTGATCCCAATCCGAAGACTGTCGATTATCGGCGGTTCATCGGCGACGACTCGCCTCTCACCGCTGTTCGTCACCCGTGAACCCACGAATTTCGTTGCCGCCCGCTGTTTTAGTTTTCCCAGTCGGTGAGTACTTCGTCGGTGTGTGTGCCGGGTTTTGGTGCGGGTGCGGGTGTGGGGGGGGGTGGTGCGGGAGAAGCGTGGTGCGGGTGCGGGTTGGGGTGTTCCGTCTAGTTCGGTGATGGTGCCGCGCTCTGCGAGGTGGGTGGTGTGCTGCCTCGGGGCCATGACGCTGGAGCCGATGACGCTGGGGCCGCCGAGGCCTCGGCGTGCGATCCGGGTGCACGAGCCGACACGGAATCGTCCGGGCTTCCCGCTTCGATGAGGCGTGGGGCCGGCCCCACGCCTCATCGTGGTTCGAGGGGGTGGGCCGGCCCCACGACCTTCAGGACATGTGGGCGGTCGCGCGTACTGCTTCGACCGCATCGGCGGTGCTGCGGTAAAGCGGTATACGTGTTTCCAGGCCGGTGATCTGTAACGGTCGTAGGACGACGCGTGTGGCGGCGACGAGTGCCCAGGGGAAGTTCTGGTGTGCTGCGCAGCCGTCCAG
Organism: Actinomycetes bacterium; assembly: GCA_021793175.1. Lineage (GTDB taxonomy): Bacteria > Actinomycetota > Actinomycetes > Mycobacteriales > Pseudonocardiaceae > Saccharomonospora. Next base: position 24,560 of record JAJYTH010000027.1, on the reverse strand, counting down.
CTCACTCAGCACCCCGAGCCCCGAGGCGCTGAGGAAGACCACGTCACGCATGTCGAGCACAAGGCCTCGCGGCCGTGATCGAGAAGTATGTCGGATGATCCAGCGCCGGAGCACCGGCGTGGACAGAAGATCGAGCTCTCCGGTGATGCGTGCGAGTACGACCTCGCCGCCCCACCGGTGTTCGGCGTCGATACGGACGCCGTGGGTCTCCGTCGAAGGCAGCGGCGCAATGGGGCTGGTGGGTTCAGTGGATGTGGAGACCGAGCCCGCCACTGTCCGCGGAAGCATCTGGCACCCCTCTCCGGTAGTGATCACGGTGCGGAAGTCGAGCTGTGACCGGCTTCCGTGAAGAAATTTCCGTTTTCGGCGACGGGATTCACTGTTGAAGACCCGGTATTTGCCTGTATACCCGCTCAACGCATTTTCCGCAGCTTTTATTCTGTTGTGACAGGCGTCACTTTTGTTGTTGATATTTATTGTTTGCTCGTGTTTGAAAATGTTGCCGGTTTGGCCTGGGTGCGCCAAACATGCAGGTGGTGGCAGGGTTGAGGGGTTGTACGGTGCTCTTCCGTCACTGTTGTTCCACATGTCTGGCTATCGGCTGGTTCAGATAAATTTCCCTTCCTGTCCGCCGAAGAATTTCTCTTCGTTGCTCTCGGCTTAACCGATCCAGTATCGAAGTTTTATTGGTCGATTAATCTTGTTTTCTTTATGGGGCAGAACCCTAAGTGTTCATTCAATTACTCTATGTTCCCCATTTTTCGGGAAGTGTGAACACCGAGAGATCGCCGAGCGGCTTCGCCCGAGCTGGGAGCTCGGCGGCCTTGCAGCACGACCGGGGTACTTCAGCGTCCGCGTGGGAGGTCAGTGCGGCAGGACGAACAGCGCGGGCTGCTCGTCGACGCCATGGAGCCCGCGCAGGCGACGGCAGCGGCGGCACGACACCGGCAGCGTGGTGGGACGCAGTTCGCCCTGGGCGCCGTGTCCGGCGAAGCCCTGACGGCATGCCGGGGCCGGAAGCCGCAGGCCGTTGATCCAGGGCACCCAGTCCACCGCGTGAGTGACCCGGGACGAGCCGACGTGCAGGTTGTGACCCGCGAACAGTTCTTCCTGGTCAGCGGCAAAAGCCGCGGGGTCGGCGTGGTAGTCCGGTTCCGGCGTGGCCATGTGGCTCAGTATGCGCACCATGCTCGGTCGGTGGTAGTCGACAGACCGGCCACCACCGTGCGAATTCCCGGTCCGCGATACCGCGCGATACCGAAGGCCTCGCACGTGGCTTGCCCGGCCGGATCAGTTCGACGGCCCCGAGTCCGCCGACTTCCGCGGCGGATGCAGCACCGTCGGCCCGAGCACGTGACACAGGTGCAGGGCGACTTCGAGGTCGAGGCGTCCTTCGGTCAGTGGCCGGCCTCGTTCCCGTTTCGCCTTGGCCAGTCGATATTTCACGGTGTTGCGGTGCAGCATGAGTCTTTTGGAGGTCTCGACGTAACTGCCGGTGCGGAGGAAGGTCCGCACGGTCTCCCGCAACCGTGCCGCGGGTTCGGTGTCGGTGGCCAACGCCCCGAGGGTGTCGGCGACCCATCGTCGGCTGACCGGGAGGTCTCGAACCAACATCGCGACGACAGCCATACCGTCGTCGCCGTAGGACATCACCCTCGTATGCGAGGCGCTGCTGGCTCTGGCGACGGTGTGAACGGTGTTGGCCTGCTCCAGGGTTCGGCGGAACCCTTCGATGCCGGACACGGGAGTGCCCATCGCGGCCCGCACGGCCGGAGTCTCCGCCAGCACCCCCTGGACTCGGGCCGTGTCGACCGATGACGTCGCCTCCGGTACGTGGCACCACACCCAGGCGGTGCTGCGGTCGACCGGCATGAACAGCGGCTCGCTGGAGCTTCCCAGCACACGGGCGAGCCGAGCCGCCAGCGACCGGAGGACCTCGATCTGGTCGGCTGCCTGGAGTGTTCTCTCGTCCCAGAGCACCGTGGCGACGTGCGGACGGTTGAGGCGGTAGCCCGCGGTGCGGGCGAACTGGTCGCATTCGACTGGCTCACGGTCGAGTACGCGGTGCACGAGCCGGAAGATGTCGGTGGCGTTCTGCTTCATGAGTGCCTGCCGCTCCGCCTCGTGAGCGTCGAGCACCACCCGGGTGATCCAGTCGACGTAGTGATGCAGCCACCCGGCGAGGTGGTGCAGCAGGCGTAGTTTGAGCTCCGAGGGACAGTCCAACAGCTGGAGCTCGTGGAAGATCTCGGCGAGCAGATCGTCCGAGCCGATGTGGTAGGCCCGTCGTAGCGGTGCCGCCGACACGCCGGCCCTGGCCAGTCGGATGGCGTACTCCGTCGCCGCGGTGGCCGGCTGTAGATGCTCGATCGGGATGTCGTTGCGCAGCATGTGCAGGATCGTGGTGATGTTGCCCTCGACGCTGGCATGCAGCATTTCGGTCAGTTCCGGGTTGGCGAGGTCCGCGATGGCGTCCTCGATCGCGGCGTTCATGCTGTCGTTGAGTTCGGTGTGCCGCGCCTGCAACCGTTCCGCGACGCAGACCACGAGGGCTCGGATCTTCGCGGCCTTCGGGGTGTCGTTCGAAACCAAACGTCGTTTCAGACGTCCTGTCACGAGGCGACACTCCTCTCTTGCTCACAGTTCGCGTAGTGCCGAGCGCGCCGCGTTGTAACCACACATGCCGTGCGCGCCCGCTCCGGGTGGGGTGCTCGCCGAACACAGGTAGACCCCGGGCACGCCGAGGTAGTAGGGGTTGAGCGTGAGTCGAGGTCGGAAGACCAATTGCAGTGCGTCGTTGGCGCCGGTCACCACATCGCCGCCGACGTAGTTGGGGTTGTGTTCCTCCATCTGTCGTGCGGATCGGACGTACCGGGCGAGAATCCGGTCGCGGAAGCCGGGCGCGAACCTCTCGATCTGTTCCTCGATCATCCGCGTGGCGTCCCCGGTCCAACCGTTGGGCACGTGCGCGTAGGCATAGACGGGCACGATCCCCCCGGCCGCTCGCGAGGGGTCGGCGACGTACTGCTGGCCCACCAGGACGAACGGTCGCTCCGGCATCCGCCCGCGGTTGACCTCACGTTCCGCCGTCGCGATCTCCTCGAGGGAGCCGCCCACGTGAACCGTGCCGGCGCGGCGTGACTCCTCGTGCCGCCAAGGCACGCCGTCCTGTACCGCGAAATCGACCTTGAACACGCCGGGTCCGTGGCGGTAGCGGGTCAGCGCACGGGAGACGTGCGAGGGCAGGCGGTCGCCGACGATCCGGGCCGCCGCGGCCGGAGCGACGTCGAGCATGACGATGTCCGGTGAGTCGAGTTCGTCGAGTGAGGTCACGGTGACCCCGGTCGTCACGCGGCCGCCGTGTTCGGAGAGCAGGTCGACGCACGCTCGCGCGATCGCGGACGACCCGCCCTCGGCCACGGGCCAGCCGTAGCGGTGGGCCGCCGTGCCGAGCGCGACACCGATCGCCGAGGAGACCGGTGAACCGAACGGGCGCAACGCGTGGGCGGCGACCCCGGCGAAAAGTGCCCGGGCCTCCGGGGTCGACCAGAGCCTGGCCAACACCGCCGCCGGGAGCAGGGACAGTGTCCCGAACCGGGCCAGTTTCACCGGGTGGGCGGGCACGTGCAGCATTGGGCGGAGGAAGTCCTCGGTGATGTCGTCGAATCGGTCGGCCAGCCAGCCGAAGACCCGCCGCCACGCGCGCCCGTCGGCGCCGAGCCCGGCCGCGGTCTCTTCCACCGACCGCAAGGCCGCCGCTCCACGGCCGCCGTCCAACGGGTGGGTGTACTGAACCTCGGGCCACCGCCAGCGCAGACCGTGCCGCGAGAGGTCGAAACACCGGGAGAACGGTGTGTCGACGGAGAGGGGATGAAACCCCGAGCATTCGTCGTGCAGTAGGCCGGGCAGGGTGAGCTCGCTGGTGCGAGTGCCGCCCCCGATCTCCGGTGCGGCCTCGAGGACCTCCACGTCCACGCCCGCCGCCGCCAGAGTAATGGCGGCAGCGAGCCCGTTGGGGCCGCTGCCGACCACCACCGCTTTCGTCATGCGCCGACCTTACCGCCGGGATCGTCGGTCGAGCTCCCAGGTTGCGGGGGATCCGTGGCCTTCGGCGCGGGATGAACGAAGTTCCCGGCCGGTTCGTAGCCGGGCAGGCGCCAGGTCACCTGGTGCGGAATCGGGCCGTTCGGGATCCACGGCTGTTCGGCCACCGCGTCCCGCACGTCGTAGTAGCCGCGCTCGACGACACCGAGGGCGGCGTCGATGACCTTGTACTGCACGGTCTTTCTGTGTATCGGCTGCGACTCGGTCCACGCCGTCACGAACTCGCCGGGCTCGAAGTCGCAGCGTTTCTGCACCATCGCGATCGTGCGTTCGTCGAACAGGTGTCCGTCACCGAACTGCCAGCCGACGAGCACGGTGCAGACCACTTCGCCTTCGCGTAGGCGGTAGTTCTCGAGCTTGTCGAGGTGCCGTTGCATGAGCGACAGGTGCATCCGGCCGTGGCTGTGCATGCTGCGGAAGGCCACGCACTTCTGCAGGAAGATCTCCGCCACGTCGGAGCCGTAGAGGGCGAGCAGTTGCTGTCGCTGGGTCTTCAAAGTCTTGACCAATCCCTTGTCGAGCTTGTCCTCCGCGTCGTTCATCCGGAACGCCATCGTCCCCGCCGCCCAGTTGCCGGAATATTGCCGCATGGAGACCAGGAAAGACACCCACTCGGGCTTGAGGTTGCCGAGGATCGGGCCCGTCAGGTAGAGCACCAGTGCCGCGGCGAGGATCCAGAGGCTACTGAAGTCGGACATCCCGTACCCGTCGTCCGCGAAGAAACCACCGAACAGAAACGGCGTGACGAACACGAAGAAGATGTTCCACTCAAGTGGTACGGCCAGCGGATACGTCGAGTAGATGAAGATGTGGAACAGCACCATGCCGGCGATCGCCAGCCAGGTGAGTGCACCGTTAGTCGAGAACAGAAGCACCAACGGCAGGCACAACTCCACGACGGTGCCACCGAGGTGCGCCCAGGCGAACGCCATCTTCGACGGACGCAGGTCGTTCGGCACGTTCTTGTAGAGCGAACGTTTGAATCGTTTGGACGTCAGCCAGGGAGTGTTGCTCATCATCGCCTGGACGACGAGGCTGAAGTGGTGGCCGAACTTGGACACCCCGGCGCCCAACCAGATGGTGACCATGGCGATCTTGGCGACGAGCACCATGTCGACGTGGTCGGCCAGGACACCGAAAGCCAACAGACACACGGCGTACTGCTCGGGCCTGGAGGCCAGGAACACGACCCGATCGCGAAATCCCATGACCAGGATGAGGACGAAGTAGACGGTCAGTGCCCAGCCGGGTAGTAGGCCGGCCTCGCTGTAAGAAGCTCCACTGCGGACTCCAGGGGTCAGGAGCAGGAACAGCAGGGTGGCCAGGATCAGCAAATAGAGGCCGACGTCGAAAACGGTGCGCTGGTCACCGAGAGTGCCGGGAACCTTGTTCGGATAGGGAGGAAGCCTGAGGGTGCCGACCTTGGTCCAGTAGCGCCAGCCACCGATCATGGGATCGAATTTGAAGGCCAGCGGCCCCCAGGACGCGGCGTGCCCGGTGATCTCCCACAGCACCGTCCACACCATGAGCTTCTGATAGACGATGAGCTCGCCCCACCAGCTACCGAGATCGGCCAGGCCGATCCCCGGAGTGGTCAGTCCGACGACGAGCCAGCCGCCGACCACGAAGAGAACGGTTTTCACGAGGTAGAGTGAGTGCATCTGCTTCGGGCCGCCGAAGCCGTATTCCGTCCAGTGCTTCGCCAGCATCCGAATTCTGTCCATGACCGGCATCGATTCGAATTCGGCCGGTTCCACCGGAGGCATGTCCGGAGTTTTGAAACCCATGGTGCTCTCCTTCGACGAAGGCAGCGTCTTCTGAGTGAGAGGGTTCGAATTCAGGTCGGATCCGCGTGGAGTCAGGCTGATCGAGTGTCCAGGGTTTGGCGGAGAGCTGGCTTGTCGACCTTTCCGACAGGGTTTTTCGGTAAGGCGTCGACGAGGTGGATGTGTTCGGGGACTTTCACTTTCGTGAGCTGGTTCCGGCAATGGGAGAGAAGTCGTTCCTCGGTGATGTCGGAATCGGGATAGACACTCACGTAGGCGACCGGGACTTCTCCGTATATCTCGTGGGCCCGGCCGATGACGGCGGCCTCGAGCACACCGTCCACAGCGGTGAGAACAGCCTCGATCTCCTTGGGGTAGATGTTCTCCCCACCTCGGATGATCATGTCCTTGACCCGGTCCACGATGGTCAGATAGCCGTCCTCGTCGAGGCAGCCGACATCGCCGGTGCGTAACCAACCGTCGACGATGGTTGCGGCTGTTTCCTCCGGCCTGTTCAGATATCCGCGCATCACCGTCGGGCCGGAGATGACGACTTCACCGTCCTCACCGGGCGGCAGGAACGAGCCGTCGGGCCCCATGATCCGGATTTCCTGCCCCGGCAGCGCGGGACCGACGGTGCCGAGCTTGCGGATGCCTTTCACCGGGTTGCAGGCGGAAGCGCAGGTGGCTTCGGTGAGACCGTAACCTTCGACGACCTCGAAACCGTACCGCTCATGCATGCGGGTCAACAGTTCACGAGAGATCGGTGCGGCCCCGCAGACGACGAATCGCAGCGAGGAGACATCGGCGTGGACGTTTTCGAGTAGAGCCGCGAGCATGGCGTAAATGGCGGGCACGGCCGAGAAATACGTCGGCCGTAGCCGTTCGACCTGTTCGAAGAACCGGCTCGCGGAGAACCTGCCGACTATGCTGACGCGGCCACCGCGGCGTAGCGGAGCCAGGACGCTCACCATGATCGCGTTGACATGGAAGAGGGGAAGGACCAACAAACAGTGGTCGTCCCCGGTCAAGCCGAGATGCTGTGCCATCGTCTCGGACATGGCCTCGGCGTGTCGATGGTCGAGCAGCACGCCTTTGGGGCGGCCTGTGGAGCCGCTCGTGTAAATCAACAGAGCCAGGTCGTCGCCTCCGAGGTCGGCGGGCGGCGGGGGCTCGCCCCGGCTCACGGTCCGCATGTCGTCGACGTGGATGACCGGTTTGCCTCCCGTGGGAGCGTCCGGGCCGAGGTTGACGACGAGTGCCGCTCCGGCGTCGTCGATCTGATAACCCGCCTCGTCCTCGGTGAAAGCGGGATTGACCGGGGTGATCGCTCCGGCCAGTCGCCAGGCCGCGAACATCGCGATGAGCAGTTCGACGCGGTTCGGTAACAGGACCGCCAGTATGTCGCCGCGGCCGAATCCGTGTTCGTCGAGCTGTTCGGCGAACGCTTCGACCCGAGCGTTGAATTGTCGGTGATTGAGCTCGACACGGTCGTCGCGGAGACCGACATGTTCCCAACGTCGACGCAGAGGGCTTGTTCGATTCCACGGCAAGTAACACAGTTCCATGTCACCCGCACCCCACATCGTTGTGTCGGTGATCACATTGAGGGCGGTTTTGACACTACGTGCAGACCGAGGGGCTTCCTATGTCCAGGGGGGACGAATTTCCCTTGGACTTCTGTGCATCACGCATAATCGGCTTCTCGGTCGATGCGGCGATACCCGGCGGTCCGATGGCGAGTGGTCAGGATCGAAAGCCCTGCTCAGGGGTGTAGAGCCTGCGTTTTCCACGGAGGGCCGCGGGTGGGCTCCGGGTGGGGGCTCGAGCGGAGCTTCCGTGTTCGTTGTTCGCGACGGCCATTCGTTGGGCGGTACGTCGCAGGGTGAAGGCGGCGGTGGCTCGGTCGGGCCGCCCTCGTCGGTCGGGTTCGTGATATCGACGCGAGAATTCTTTTGTGAAACACGACGGATTGAATTCCGCCGAAGTGGGAGATCCGCGTCGGTGTCGATGTGATCAGTCTCAGGAAAAGCGTCCGGGGAGTGGATTGACTCCTTGGTGTCATTAAGATTAAGCTCGGTTTCATGACCGCGAGGGCACATGATTTCTGTGCTGTTTATCTCATTTTCGAATCGGCAACCGATGGTGCGGCCGATCGGGCGGCTCGGCGACCATTATCCTCTTGTATGAGGAAAAACGATCGCTGGATCAACACGGTGAGAGCAGAAGACGCCGGAATGTGGGCATCGACCTCTTTCACGGGTCGGGAATAGGTATGGAAAGCATGGAAGTCTCCGCCGTCGAACACGATGAGGAACCCGATTATCGTTTCTCGTTGGCCAACGAGCGTACGTTTCTCGCGTACCTGCGGACGGCTCTCGCGCTCGATGCCGGCGCGCTCGCGGTGGTCCAGTTGCTGCCCGATGTCGCGAGTGTGCCGGTTCGCCAGATTTGTGCGGTCGTGCTCGGCACACTCGGTTGTGTGCTCTCGGTGGTCGCCTACCGGCGTTGGACGGCGAACCAGCGGGCGATGCGAAAGGGGGCACCGCTACCGCGCTCCCGTGTGATGGTGATGTCCACGGTCGTCGTGGCTTGTGCATCGGTGGTGGCGGTGCTGTTGGTGACCCTGTCGTGACATGCCATGACATCTGAGCGGGTGGCCGACCGGGGACTGCAACCGGAGAGGACAGCACTGGCATGGCAGCGCACCGCACTTGCGATCGGCGTCAACGGTGCGCTGCTGTGCCGGCATGCCACGGTCGCCTCCGTCCTGGTCGGGGTCGTGACCTTGGTCGTTGCGCTCGCCGTGGCGTGGATCGCGCACCGGCGCTACCGCGGCACCAGAGGCCGCCCGGTGCGCGGCATTCTCCTCCACACTTCCCGGGCGGCGGTTCTGGGCACGGCGGTGTGCGTCTGCATCAGCGTCGGTGTGGCCGTGGTGGCCCTGAGCTCCTGACAGTGGTGTCACGGGCCACGGACGACACCTCGTGGGATAAGCGGCGAGCCGTGCTCACGGCGTCGTGTCCCGAGCGCAGCGGAAACCGACGTTGCCGATGGTGGTGTCGGGTGTGAGACCTTGACGGGCCGAGACGCGGTAGCGGCGACAGTAGGACTCGTGACAAAGGTACGAGCCCCCACGCGTGCTGCGGTGTGTGCCACGTCGTGGTCCCCGGGGATTCGTCCGCTGGTCCTGGGTGTGGAACGTGGGGTGAAACCAGTCGGCGCACCATTCCCAGACGTTGCCGGTCATGTTGTGCAGGCCGAATCCGTTGGGTGGGAACTCGGTGACGGGACAGGTTCCGTACCAACCGTCGGAACGGTCGTTGTGGCGGGGGAAAGTCCCCTGCCACACGTTCATCCGGTGCTCGCCGTCGGGCTCCAGTTCGTCGCCCCACGGGAACGCGTGTCCGCTCAGTCCGCCACGCGCGGCGTACTCCCACTCGGCCTCGGTCGGCAGCCGCAGTCCGGCCCAAGCGCAGTACTCCTGCGCGTCGGACCAAGACACGTGGACCACCGGATGATCCTCCCGTCCTTCCACAGTGGATTGAGGGCCTTCGGGGTGCCGCCAATCGGCACCCTCGACCTGCCGCCACCACGGGGCCGCCGCGACACCGCGAGTGGGCGGGAAGTCATCCGGAAGCAGCCCGGCGAAGACGAACGACCAACCCCACCTTTCGGCCTCCGTGCGGTAGCCGGTGGCGGCGACGAACTCGGCGAAGTCCCGGTTGGACACCGCGGTGCGGCTGATCCAGAACGGATCCAGCCGCACCGTCCGCACAGGCCCCTCGCCGTCTTCCGGATAGGCGAGCGGGTCCTCACTGCCCATCAGGAACTCACCGCCGCGTAGAAACACCATCCCGTCGGTGCTTCCGTCGACGCCGGAGGTGGGCGAGGCGCTGCTGGGCCGCCCGGCGGACGGCGCGCAGCAGCTTCGCATCTTCTCAGTCATGTGCGGCCCGGAAGAGAGCTCGGTCGCGTTCGACACCGGCGTCGTCGTACAGGTCGTCACCCAGGTCGATCCGCAGCCAGTGCAGTCGACCGGTGAACCGGTTGTCGACGACCGGGTAGTCGTCGGTGACCGGGGAAGCCCGGTCCACGCCGATATCGAAGGTCTCGTCGAAGGCGAAGTAGTACGGGATGGTCGCCGGGACTACGACTCCTCCGACTTCGGAGCCGTTCACTCGCAGTGTGACGGTGCCGCTCTTGCCGACCCCGCCACCGGCGTAGGCGAACTCCATCCGCACCTCGTGTTTTCCGGCGGGCAGTGGATCGCGGCTGCGCGCGGTGTGCACCTTCAGCCCGAAGTAGTTGTAGGCGTAGCAGAACCGGCCCTCGTGGAAGTACACCGACCAGCCGCCGAACCGGCCGCCCTGGGCGACGAGGACCCCTTCCGCACCGCCGTCCGGGACCTCGATCTCCGCGGTGACGGTGTGGGAGCGGTTCTTGACGTTGGGCGCGGTCTCCTCGGTCAGTCGCTTCGCGTTGGCGTGGAAGGTGACCGATCGTCTCTCGCCCATGAGGTCCAGCCGACCGGCTTCACGCGGGTTCTCGCGTTCGGTCATCCGGTCGTCCATCGGGAACACGTTGTACTTCGCGGCCTCGATGAGGAACAGCCGCTGCAACTCGGCCAGTTTCTCGGGGTAGGTGTCCGCGAGGTCATGGGCTTGGGTCCAGTCCGTGTTGGTGTCGTACAACTCCCACACGTCCTCGTCGAAACGACGACGGCGCCCGTCCTGCACCATCTCCCACGGGGTGCCGTGGCGTGTCACGGCCATCCAGCCGTCGTGGTAGATGCCCCGGTTGCCGACCATTTCGAAGTACTGCACTCGGTGCCGATCCGGTTCGTCGGGGCCGTTGAAGGTGTAGAGCATGCTGGTGCCCTCGATCGGTTTCTGTGCTACACCGTCCACCTCGGTCGGATGCGGGATACCCGCGGCTTCCAGCACGGTCGGCATCACGTCGATCACATGGTGGAATTGGTGGCGGATCCCGCCGCGTTCGCTGATCCCGCGTGGCCAGTGCACCACCATCCCGTCCCGGGTGCCGCCGAAGTGCGAGGCCACCTGCTTGGTCCACTGGTACGGGGTGTTCATCGCCAGCGCCCAGCCCACCGGGTAGTGCGCGTGCGTGGTCGCATCGCCCAGGGCGTCGAGGTGTTCGTTGATGAACTCGGCGGAGTCCGGGATGCCGCTGGCGTAACGGTGCTCGTTCAGGGTGCCGCCGAGCCCGCCCTCGGCTGAGGCGCCGTTGTCACCGAGGACATAGACGAAGAGGGTGTTGTCCAGCTCGCCCAGTTCCTCGAGCGCGTCGACGAAGCGGCCGACCTGGTCGTCGGTGTGTTCGGCGAAACCCGCGTAGAGCTCCATGAGGGCGGCGGCGGACTTCCGCTCGGCCTCGGAGAGCTCGTCCCAGTGCGGGACGCCCTCGGCCCACGGCGCCAGCTCCGCGTCCTCGGGTACGACTCCGAGTTCCTTCTGCCGCCGCAACGTGATCTCGCGTTGTGCGTCCCAACCGTGGTCGAACTTCCCCTTGTACTTGTCCCGGTACTCGCGGGGGACGTGGTAGGGCGCGTGGGTCGCCCCGAAGGACAGGTACACGAAGAACGGGTGGTCCGGTTTGAGGGTGCGCTGGTCCCGTACCCAGTCGATCGCCTGGTCCACCAGGTCCTCGGACAAGTGGTAACCGTCCTCGGGCCGACGGGACGGTTCCACGGGGTTGGTGCCGTCGAACAGCACCGGGTACCAGTGGTTCATCTCCGCGCACAGGAACCCGTAGAACTTCTCGAAGCCCTCCCCCGTGGGCCACCGGTCGAACGGCCCCGCGGCGCTGACGTCCCGCGCAGGTGTCTGGTGCCACTTGCCGAACGCGGCCGTGTTGTAGCCGTTACCGCGCAATACCTGGGCCAACGTGGCCGCGCTGCGTGGGCGGATTCCGTTGTAGCCGGGTGCGGAGCTGGCCATCTCGGTGGTCACGCCCATGCCGACCGAGTGATGGTTGCGGCCGGTCAACAGCGACTGCCGGGTGGGGGAGCAGATCGCGGTGACGTGGAACCGGCTGTACCGCAGTCCTCCTTCCGCGAGCCGGTCCGCGGCGGGCATCCGGCACGGGCCGCCGAATGTGCTCGGGGCGCCGAAGCCCATGTCGTCGATCAGCACGATCACCACGTTCGGCGCGTTCTCGGGCGCCTGTATCGGGCGCGCCGGCTCGTACGCCGGGTTCTGGTCGCGCACGTCCAGCGACGTGGCGGAGTGCGGGAAGCTCTCCGTCAACGGCAGGCGCGTCCGGTCCAGGGCTGGGTCCTGCATTCGTGCTCCTCTCCACACCTTTACTGCGTTGCGACGAGGTCCTCGGACGGTTCCGGGGAAAGGTCTCGCCGGGTTCCGAAACGGCGGAACGGAACGAGCCGGTCCTTGCGCCTCTTCCTCCGGCTCCGACCGGCGATGCTGGTGATGCGGTCGAGGTAGACGGCCAGGATGACCACGGCCAGGCCACCCTCGAAGGCCGTACCGATGTTCAGTTGCGTCACGCCTTCGACGACGACACCGCCGAGGCCCTCCGCGCCCACGAGACCGGCGACCACGACCATCGACAGCGCGAGCATGATCACTTGGTTGATGCCCGCCATGATGGAGGGGACGGCCAGCGGCAGTTCGACCTCCCGGAGCACCTGGTTCGGTCGGGCCCCGAAGGCACGCGCGGCCTCGACGGTCTCCCCGTCCACCTGGCGGATGCCGAGCTCGGTCAGTCGCACCGCGGGCGGTATCGCGAACACCGTCGTCGAGACGATCCCGGGAACCACTCCGATGCCGAAGAAGAACACCGCCGGGACCAGGTAGACGAAAACCGGGAGTGTCTGCATGAAGTCGAGGACCGGGCGCACGACGAGACTCGTCTTCGCGCTCTTGGCGGCGAGGGTTCCCAGGGGCACGCCGATGGCGATGGCGATCGATGCCGCGAGCACGACGATCGACAGTGTCTGCAACATCTGGTGCCACAGCTGCATGCTGTCGACGAGGAGGAACGCGAGCGCGACGGAGACCGTCGTTCCCACGTTGCGGGTGCTCCATGCGGCGATCACACAGAGAATGGCGATGAGCACGAAGGACGGTGGTGCGGCCAACACCCCGTACACCAGGTTCACCAGGAAGAACAGGGCCGCGGAGACCGCGTCGAACAGTCCCCCGGCATGGTCGATGAGCCATTGGATACCGGCGTCGACCGTCTGACCGATCGGGATCGTGGGCACGTCAGTCACCTTCTTCCTGGGTCGCGATGGCCCGCAGCATCTCCGTTTTGGGCACGACTCCGACCAGGTGCTTGTCCGCGTCCAGCACTGCTAGGGGGACGACACCACGATTCGTGAGCCGGCAGCACTGGGCCAGCGATGTCTCTTCGGCGACCCACGTGTAGTCGGTGTCGAGGCAACGACGCAGATCCCGTTCGCCGTCCGCGGCCGCGCGGGACAGCCCCTCCACACTGGCCACACCCACCACGCGGCGGTTCGGGTCGAGGACGTACAGGCCTTTGGCGGTGCTCCTTTCGAGCTTCGCCAGTACGGAGGCGGCGTCGTCGTCCAATGTGGCCGTCAGCCACGGCGCGGTCATGACTGTGCTCGCGGTCAACGCCCGTGAGCGGTCGACGTCGGAGACGAAGTCGTGCACGTAGTCGTCGGCGGGGCGGGAGATGATCTCCGGACCCGTGCCGAGTTGGACGACCGAGCCATCCCTCATCACCATGATCCGGTCGCCGATCCGCATGGCCTCGTTGAGATCGTGGGTGACGAACAGGATCGTCTTGCGGAACTCCGCCTGGAGCTCCAGCAGCTGTTCCTGCATCGCGCGGCGGTTGAGCGGGTCGAGGGCACTGAACGGCTCGTCCATGATCAGCACATCGGGGTCGGTGGCGAGTGCGCGGGCCAGCCCCACACGCTGTTTCATCCCGCCACTGAGCTCGTCGGGGTAGGCGTCGCCCCACTGCCCGAGCCCCACCTGGTGCAGTGCTCGCTCAGCTCGTTCGAGCCGCTCGTTTTTGGGAACTCCCCGCGTTTTCAGGCCGTACGCGGCGTTGTCCCGGATGGTGCGGTGCGGGAACAGGGCGAAATGCTGGAACACCATGCTCAACCGCTTGTTGCGCAGCTCTCGGAGTTGCGCCTCGTCCAGGTCGGCGATGTCGGTCCCGTCGTAGAGGATCCGGCCCGCGGTCGGCTCCACCAGCCGGTTGACCATGCGGATCAACGTCGACTTCCCCGAGCCGGACAAACCCATGATGACGAAGAGTTCGCCCCGCTCCACATCGAACGACACGTCGTCGACCGCCAGGACTCCACCGGCCTCCCGGACCGCTCGGCGGCGGTTCGAGGCGCCGTTCAACACCTCACGCGCTCGCCCGGCCGAAAGGTCGAACACCTTCGTCACGTTGCGTGCCTGGAACATGATTCTCCTCCGGAAGCGAGACAGGGGGCCAGGAGCGAACGTCGACGCGCTGTTGGTGTTCGACGTGCCGCGCTCCGGCAGGCACGCTGCCTCGTCTTCGCCTGTTCAATCCGTTGGGGGTGTGGTCTCGTCCTCGTGCGCCTCGTGTTTTGAGTCGTTCACGAGATGGCCGCGGGCGCCGGTTCGCCGTCCGCGGTTCTCACCCCCCGCAGCCACTTCCGCACCTCATCGGGATGAGCGCGAATCCATTCGCTGGCGATCTGTGGGGCCGGATCCTTCTCCTTGCTCAACCGGAAGATCCAGTCCGACGCGGTGTCACGGTCGATCCGGATCTGCGAGAGGAACTTCGCTATGTCCGGGTTCTTCCCGGCGAAATCCTCGTTGAAGACCACCCGGATCTCACCCGATCCCGGCCAGACGTCTTGCGGGTCGTCGAGGTAATGGAGATCCCATTCCACGTTCATCCAGTGCGGGCTCCAGCCGAGGAACACGACGGGTTTGCGTTCACCGGCGCGTCGCTGGACCTCGCTGAGCATCGCCGCCGTACTCGACTGGACGAGGTTCCAGTCACCGAGCCCGTAACTGTCGTCCCGAATCGCGTCGAGAATGTATTGGTTACCGGGTGTTCCCTGCTCGATGCCGAGTATTTCGTTATCGAACAGGTGCGCCTTCGCGTCGAGGTCGGCCAGTGAACGGATGCCGTACTCCTGGGCCACGTAGTCCGGTACGACCGGTGCGTACTGTGCCCCGGTGACCATCGTGCCGGCGACCTCGACCTGTCCACTGTCCAGATACTGCTGGTAGGCGGATTGCTGGCTCGGCCACCAATTGCCCAGATAGGCGTCAGCCTGACCGTCCGCGAGAGCTTGAGCGCCCAACGGTACGGACAGTTCCTGGACATGTGCTCGATAGCCGAGCTTGCTCAACACCTGCGAGACGATCTCGTTCTCGACGATCAGGTCCTCCCACGGCTGCTGCACGAGCCGCACTACGTTCTCGCCGGACTTGTTGTCCTGAAAACCCTGTTGGAGAGTGCAGGCGGCGGAAGTCGCAGCCGTCACCACCGCGATCAAGGCGACGATGAGAACGCGGGGACGAAAACGCATGAAAAACCTTTCCGAGGTCGACGCGGCTGGAAAAATCGCCGAGAACGACTCGTCGTGGAAGTCGAAGAACCCTTTCTCCTGTTGAGGGCCGACTTCGAATCCTTGTTTCCAACTCTGCTTCTCGGCAGTCCGGCGATTGGTGGCCGATGTCACCGAACTGCTGCTCCGGAGTGTTCTACAACACTATTTTCGTGTCATCGTCCGGGTGTGTACCGCGGATGATCCTGACACCCGAGTGGTCGCTTATCAATGCGTTCGTCGTATCGACCTAGATGGATTTCCGAGAAAAGATATAGAGACTTCCTATAGATCGTGGTCCTACGGTGCCCGCGTCGATGCCTCCCATTCTTTGACGAGCTCGACGAACGCTTGTGCCGCCGGGGAGAGTTGAGTCGGCAGAAAGACCAGGACACCGTGACGGGTCGCCGGCGGCTTCAGCGGCGCGATGACCGCTCCGCGGTTGGCGGCGTCACGGGCAAGGCGGCTCGGCAACAGGGTGGCGCCCGCACCGGCGAGCACCAGGGGGACGATTGCGGCTCGGTGGGTCACCTCGACCGCGACCCGGGTGGTCGCTCCCACGCTCGCGAGGATGTTGTCCACCGCGCCACGTGTCGTCGTTCCCGGCGGTGTGGTGACGATGTCGAGGGTGGCGAGCTGTCGCGCGGAGACCGGTCCCGGTGGCTTGAGCTCGGTCTTGGGGGGAAGGACGGCGTAGAGTTCTTGCTCGGGGAGGTCCAGGACCACCATCCCCTCCGCGTCGATCCCGTGCTCGGTCAGTCCGAGTTCGGAGTCGCCGCGGCGGACGGCGGCGGCGACCGCCGCGGCGTTCTCGGGGTCGACGATGCTCAGCTCGACCCCGGGGTGTCGTTCGCGGAACGCTCCCACCAGCGGCGCCAACGGATCGACGGCGAGGGTGGTCACCGTCACGATGTCGAGCCGCCCGGACACCACCTGCGTCACCCGCTGCGCCTCCGTTTGGAACCTGGTGAAGGCCTGGACGACCCGGCGAGCCGAGGGGAGTAGGGCTTCTCCGGCGGAGGTGAGTGCCACGCCGCGGCCGAGGCGCCGGAACAGTGGGGCGCCTATCTCCTTCTCCAGTCCTCGAATCGCGTAGGACAGCGACGGTTGGGAGACGTGCAGAGAACTCGCGGCGCTGGTAAAGCTGCCATGCGAGGCAATAGCGAGGAAGTACTCCAGCTGCTTCCGCTCCATGGTAGCTCCTGAATCGGCTCTACGGCTGGGCCGGGTTCCCGCTGGCGGGTAATTCGGGCCGTTTTTCTGTGATCTTTATCGATGTCTGATTGTTCATCTCGTGGTTCGCGGTTATCTCAAGTCGGAATTTCGTTGTTTTTTAGGACAGCCTCGGCACTCTAGTCATTTAAAGGTTTTATCGACAAGCTTTTCGTGATGAGGTCGACAATTTGTCGACTATCTTGGTTTCAAGTCCTAGGGTCCACCGGGGCGCTTCATCGGGATTTGCCTCCATGATTGTCGGTGATTCTCGACGAAGTGTGTGATGTCATTTTCCTCATCGTCTGAAGAAGTGTCTTTTTTCGGATGCGTTAGGCAGACGTCTGTGGGAGGTCACGCTCTCGCCCGGTTCTGGTACGAGATCCTCGGTTACGAGATGCAGGAAGAAGAGGACGAAGCTGCCGTGATCGGGCCTCCTTCGACGCCCGAGGGCAGGAATCGCTCTGGGCCGGTGCCGCCGAGATTGACCTTCCTCCGTGTTCCTGAGGGCAAGACCGTCAAGAACAGGCTCCACATCGACATCAACCCGACCGACAGGGACCAGAACGAAGAGGTCCGTCGTCTGGTGGATCTGGGTGCTCGACACGTCGATGTCGGCCAGGGTGGTAAGGAAAGCTGGGTCGTACTCGCCGGCCCGGAGGGCAGCGAGTTCTGCGTCCTTGAGGACCGCTGCCCCTGAGTCGAAGTCGCTTCTCGGGATCAACGACCTTCGTGCCGACATCGGAGCCGACGCTCGCCCCCCCCGGCTGGCCAATCGGGCGGCGAGGGAGGCGGGCGTGCGGCCGGGGCCGCATCGGTCGTCGCCTGGTTCTGCGAGAAGTCGAAGTGCAGGGTGATGCCTGTGCCTGCGGCGGTGGTCCGCTCGACTGGTTCCGGTGTAGTACTGCTCATATTCTGGCGGAACTGTCCGGGCCCCGGCTGCGATGTTCGTGCCGTCGGTGCTGTCGCCCGGGCCAGAGCGCGGGGCAGCCTTGCTCAGCCCTGCTCGGAGGGCTTCTCAATGGCGATTCGCCCTGCCGGGTGTCGCTGGTGACGTGGTCATCGTGGCGTTGCCGGTCCTCTCGGGGCGTTCACCCGTGTAGTACTGCGACAGTGGGCCACCGCTGGCACCGTGGGGTCATGCCGGACATCCACGAATCCGACGATGGGCGGGGCACGCTGACGGTGACGTTCGGTCACGAGGAGCTGATCCTGCGCCGACGTTACGAGATCATCAGCATCGTCAACGACCTGCTCATCGCGCTGTGGTTCGTGGTGGGCAGTGTGCTGTTCTTCTGGGAGTCCACTGCCACCATCGGTACGTGGTTCTTCCTGCTCGGAAGTATCCAGCTCGCGGCGCGGCCCGGTATCCGCTTGTTCCGGCGGGTCCATCTGCGTCGCGTCGGCGGTGCCAGTGTTGAGACGTCACGCGACTTCTGACCGCTCCACCGTCCCATCTTCCCACCGTCGCGATAGGTGGGTACTGCAACGCTGGCTACAGCGATCCTCCGGTGACGGAGCACCGGCAACGTGAGAGGTCTCCGGTAGGGGCGTGGACATCGGTGGGTCTCCAGCGCGTGACGAAGGTCCACCGTCATAGTGAGCACGTACGTCGTGTGCTCTGCGGTGACCGAATCGAACACGGTAATAGTGTCCTAATTGTACTTATTTGGGGTATGAACACCGTACAGGAGGATTTCACGTCGCACTTGGACGGATCACTGGCAGGGGCGAAGACGGTGCGCGTGAACAAGCGGTGTCGCACAACAAGCTGGAGCATGCTGTCGAGATGTCGTCTCACTGATCGTATCCGCTGGCTCATAGCAATTAGGAGCAATCAGACACCTGATGGTGGCGGAGTATGAGCCGATGTCACCTTCTCCTGGAATACGTGGTTGCCGTGAGTCGCGTGTGGCGAGCCATGGCGGTCCATCGTCATTTTCGGTGCGCTCCGCGGTTTCTGCCCGCGGTGTCAGACCGCTGGTTTCTCCGCTGGTACTGGTTCGGGATCGCTTGTCACCGTGGTGACGGGGTGCGTGCCCAGAACGGCGCTCGCGACGGCGATGGCCAGGAAAACGGTGCCCATGATCGGAATCGACGATGGGCCGTGCTGGTCGAGCAGGTATCCACCGATCGCGGCGCCCACGGCGCTTCCCCCGTACAGACCGCTGATGCCGAGTGACATCGCCAGCATCGGCTGGTCGGGTGAAGCGGTCATGATGCCGGCCTGCATGACGGGACTCAGCGCCCACGCAAAGATTGACCAGACGCCGACGAGTCCAGCTGGGCTGTGAAGATGGCCACCGAGGTAGTTGTAGAACATCAGCCCGCCGGCACCCGACAGGAGCATGGCGACGACCAGGCATAGCACTCGGCTGTTGCGGACCGGAGCCAGCCGGGCTCCAAGGCCGGTGGTGGTGCCGCCCGGCACGGCGGGAGCCATGAAGTGGCACAGCACCAACACCACCACGCTCACGAGGGCGATCAGAGCGAACGTCGCGCGCCACGAGATGGCGTGGCCGAGGAAAGCTCCGAACGGCACACCGGTGAACAGGGCGACCGTGAGACCCGCGGTGACCACCGCGAGATAGCGTCCGCTGCGGCCTTCGGGCGCCGCCATGCCCGCGATCGCCATACAGGTCGGCGAGACGACGGCCGCCGCCAGTCCCGCCACGATGAGCAGGATCAGCGTGAGCGTGAACGCATCGCTGAGGGCCACCGCCAGGTTGGCCAGCGCGAAGACGAGCAGTCCCGTCGTCAATAGCCTTTGCGATCAAGCCGGTCGGTGAGGAACGCGAGGACGAGGGCGCCCAGGGCGAACGCGAAGGCAGAAGGCTCAGACGGTCACGGGACGCGGTATCTCGGCGCATTCACTGTGACCGCACGAAACGGCCCCCGAACACACGCGAAACGGAGTTCGAGTCGTGAGGGCCAGGGCGATCAGGTGTCAAGGCGGGGATGCGGTCCAGCTGTGGCTTCGACTTCGGCGAGGAAGTCTCCGGACGAATCGGGAGCCCCTCGATTTAGGAGCCGTGCAGCTCGTCGACCAGCGTGAAACCGTCCTCGATCCACGCCAGCTCGGTGCGAGCGCGGGCGATCAGCCCGTCGTAGGCGTAGATCTTGTAACGGACGGCCAGTTCGGCCTCGCGCTCGTTCAGCTTGGTGAGCCTTGCCGCCAGGGTGGGGTGACTGCGGTCGACGAGGGTCGCCCGGGTTCGCTCGAGCATCGCCAGGTGCTCTTCCCAGTACGCCTGCTGTTGTCGCAGCTGCTCGCGCACCGCCTCGGGGTCGGCGAAGTCGAAGTACGCCGCCTTCAGGTAGGCGGGGTCACGCTGTCGCTGCGGCACCAGCGGTGATTCCATCCACCTCCGGAACTCGGCGAGCCCTGCTTCGGTGACGTGGTACTCCTTCTTGGTCCCCTTCTTCCCCCAGGGCACCTCGACGGAGTCGAGCAGTCCGTCGCGCTCCATCCGGTTGAGTTCGGGATAGACCTGCGAGTCCGGGGCGTGCCAGACGTGCGCGACCGAGCGGCTGAAGCTCTTCGAGATGTCGTACCCGGTCATCGGCCGACCGGTCAGCAGCGCGATCAGCGCATACCGCAGCGACAAGGTCCCTCCCTCCGGAGCGATCACGCTATCCGCTCTTGCCAACTAACTATATCCATAGATAGTTTGTGGCCTGCGCTACAGATGCCTATCTCCATAGGGAGTTGTCTCATGACCTTGACCACCCCTCCACCGATGGAAGCCGCCGCACCGACCACCGCCGCCGCGAAGATCTTCAACCACCCCCGCAACGCCTGGTACGTCGCGGCCTGGGACCACGAGGTCACCGCCAAAAAGCCGCTGGCACGCACCGTCGCCGGAGTGCCGCTGGCGCTGTGGCGCAACACCGAGGGCCGAGCCGTCGCGCTCGCGGACGCCTGCTGGCACCGGCTCGCGCCGCTGTCGAAGGGCAAGATCCTCGGCGATGAGCTGCAGTGCCCTTACCACGGCCTGCGCTACAACTCGACCGGTCGCTGCACCGCCATGCCCGCGCAGGAGACGATCAACCCGAGCGCGATGGTTCCCTCCTATCCCGTCGTCGAGCGCTACCGGTACGTCTGGGTGTGGGTGGGCGATCCCGACCTAGCCGATCCCGCCACCGTGCCCGACATGCACCAGATGGACGACCCGGCTTGGGCCGGTGACGGTGAGACCATCCACGCCGACTGCAACTACCAGCTGGTGCTCGACAACCTGATGGACCTCACCCACGAAGAGTTCGTGCACTCCTCGAGCATCGGCCAGGAAGAGCTCTCCGAGGCCGAGTTCGACGTGGTCCACGACAGCCGCACCGTCACCGTCACCCGGTGGATGCGCGACATCGACCCACCGCCGTTTTGGTTGAAGAACATGCGCGACAAATTCCCGGGCTTTAAGGGCAAGGTCGACCGCTGGCAGATCATCAAGTTCGAGGCGCCGAGCACCATCTGCATCGACGTGGGAGTCGCCAAGGCCGGCACCGGCGCACCCGAAGGCGACCGCAGCCAGGGCGTCAACGGGTACGTGATGAACACGATCACCCCCGAGACACACCGCACCTGCCACTACTTCTGGGCGTTCATGCGCAACTACCGCCTGGACAGCCAGACCATCACCACCCAGCTGCGTCAAAGCGTGCACGGTGTCTTCGCCGAGGACGAGGACATGCTGCGTGCCCAGCAGAGCGCGATCGAAGCCAACCCCGACCACGAGTTCTACAGCCTCAACATCGACACCGGCGGAATGTGGGTACGTCGGATCCTGGAGCGGATGCTGGCGGCCGAGGGGCGGCCGTCGGCGGCTCCCGCGGTCGGGTGGGATGCCTGATGGCGATTCAGTCCCGGTCCCGCTGGCAGCGCGGGCAAGTCGTCGAGGCCGACTACGTGGCGGACGGCGTCCGCCGGATCGTGCTGGAGATCGAACACCCCGAGCACGCGGCCCCCGGTACGCACGTCGACGTCGAGCTGGGCATCCACGGCCGACGGCAGGTCCGTTCCTACTCCATCGTCCGGTCCGAGGACGGCGGACGCCGGCTCACGCTCAGCGTGCAGCTCTCGCCCGACTCCCGGGGTGGTTCGGAGGCGATGCACGCATTGGTCGTCGGTGACGAGCTCACCGTCACCGGGCCACTGCAGAACTTCCCACTCGCGGTCGGTGCCGGTCGTTACGTCCTGGTCGCCGGCGGCATCGGCGTCACCGCGCTGGTCGCGATGGCGTCGGCGCTGCGCCGCCGGGGGGCCGACTACGAGCTCGTGTTCGTCGGCCGCAGTCGCCGGGTGATGGCGTACCTCGACGAGCTCAGCGTCGAGCACGGCGACCGGCTCCGCGTCCACGTCGACGACGAAGGAACGCCGTTGTCGGTGCCCGACCTGGTCGGCGACATCGCCGCGGCACCGAACGCGGCCGCCACAGAGCTCTACATGTGCGGCCCGATCGGTCTGATGGACGCGATCAGAGCGAATTGGACCGAGCATGGGCTGCCGGAGACCAATCTGAGGTTCGAAACCTTCGGTTCCAGCGGCCGGTTCGGCGCCGAGGAGTTCCTGGTGCGCCTTCCCCAATTCGACCGTGAGGTCGTGGTCGCGTCCGACACCTCGATCCTGGACGCCCTGGACGCAGCCGGGGTCGACACGCTCTCGGACTGCCGCAAGGGCGAGTGCGGACTTTGTCTGGCCAAGGTCGTCGAGGTGGACGGCACCATCGACCATCGCGATGTCTTCCTCAGCGAAGCGCAGAAGCAGCGCTGCACGAACCTGTGCCTCTGCGTCTCCCGCGCGGTGGCCGGCAGTGCTGGCGACCGCGCCACCGTCACCCTCCACCTCACCTGATCCGGCGTACCGGATCCCTCACTTCTGGGACGCCCCATGAACATCACGCAACGCATCAGTGCGGCGCCGATGTCCGGCTACCAATGGCTGATCATCGCGCTCTGCACGGTCATGAACTGCCTCGACGGCTTCGACGTCATGGCAGTCGCCTTCACCGGCCCCTCGCTGATCGAGGAGTTCGACCTGAACGGCTCCCAATTCGGGCTGCTGGTCTCGGTCGGTTTGATCGGAATGGCCATGGGGTCGATGCTGCTCGCACCCTTCGCCGACCTGATCGGGCGCCGCCCGCTGCTGCTGATCAGCCACGTCCTCGGCACGGTCGGCATGTTCGGCGCCGCGGTGTCCCCATCGGCGACGGTGATGGGCTTCTTCCGGCTCCTCACCGGAATCGGCGTGGGCGGCATGTTGGCCAGCACCAACGTGATCGCCAGCGAGTTCTCGAACACGAAGAACCGCGGGCTCGCCATCGGTATCTACACCGCCGGATACGGCATCGGCGCGACCATGGCGAGCCTGGCCGCGAAGACCGCGGTGGGCGGTGACTGGCGGATCGTCTTCTATGTCGGCGGTTTCGGGACCCTGCTCTCACTGGTCGTCATCGCGCTGCTTCTGCCCGAGTCGGTCGACTTCCTCGAACAGCGTCGTCCGAAGGGCGCCGTGGAGAGGATCAATCGGACCTTGGCGCGGATGGGGATGGATCCCGTCAGCCAGAGCGACCTCGACCGGGCGGCCTCCGCGCGGGAGAAGGCCGGGCAGATCGGTTCGGGTTGGCTGAAGCAGCTTCTCACTCCCACGGTCCTGCTCTGGATCACCTTCATCACCATCATGTTCGGCTTCTACTTCGTGAACAGCTGGACCCCCACTCTGTTGGTGGAGGAAGGGCTTTCGGAGGACGCTGCGGTCACGGCCGGGATGGCGATCTCGATCGGCGGCACCGTCGGCTCGGTGCTCTACGGACTCGCCGCTCGGGCGCGTACGCCGCGGGTGGTGCTGATCGGGTTCTCGCTGCTCTCCGCCACGATGATGATCGTCTTCATCGTGAGCACCTCGATCCTGTGGCTCGGCTTCGGGATCGGTGTCCTCGTCGGCGCGCTGATCAACGGCTGCATCGCCGGCGTGTACACCGTCGGGCCGCCGCTGTATCCCTCCAAGGTCCGCAGTGTCGGCATGGGCTGGGCGCTCGGGATGGGTCGGATCGGCGCCATCCTGTCCCCGACCATCGCGGGGATGCTCAAGGACGCGGGGGCCACGGCCACCCAGCTCTACGTCGGCGCCGCTGTAGTGGTCGCGACCTGTGCGATCGTCCTGGTCGCACTGCGCCGGCACGACCCGGAGTCCGCCCCGGCAGTGAAGGAACCCGCCACGGCCTGAGGTGGTTTCCGGAACACAGGACGCGGGCCGATCGGAACTCCGATCGGCCCGCGCGTTTGTTTCTCCAGCCCGTTGCCTCTTTTTGTATCCGGTCCTGGGTGGCCGTGCGCGCTGCGTCGACCGGAAATCGGGTGCGGAAGGTCGGTGCCGTGGTGTGTGATCGGGGCATGACGATGGTGCTGGGCAGGCCGGGAGTCGATGGGTTGAGCGAGGCCGTGGGCGTGCTGCGGGAGTGGCAGGGCGACGGGGCGTCGTGGCAACTGCATCCGGGGGATTTGGGCTGGTTCTGGCGGTTCGGCGCGGAGGCGACGGTCGCGGCGGTCCGTACCTGGAGCCGGAACGGGCGGATTCTCGCCGTCGGGCTGTTGGACGGTCCCACGCTGTTGCGGTTGGCGATCGCGCTGGACGCTCAGGGGGACGAGGAGCTGGCGCGTCGGCTGGTCGAGGACATCGTCGAGCCGGAACGTGGTGTCCTGCCCGAGGGGAGGGTGTCCGTCGAAGCTCCGATGGACACAGTGGTCCAAAAGCTGTCGGCCGAGGAGGGCTGGAGGACCGACGCGCCGTGGACGCCGCTGCGACGCGACCTCACGGAGCCGGTGGAAGTCCCAGGGGCGCGGATCGAGGTCGTCGGGCCGGATCGGGCGCACGTGCGGGCCGCGGTGCAGCGGGCGTCGTTCGACGGATTGACGTTCACCGATGA
>JAJYTH010000135.1 GCA_021793175.1 Actinomycetes bacterium | reverse complement strand
GCCGAGGAGCGCTACCGCCGCGGTCACCTGCTCCTGCGGGCACGCTGACACCCGGTGGCCGCCTGGACAGGACCGGACCGAACGGTGCCTAGAACTCGTACACCGTCGCCTGGGTCACGAGTTCCGTCGGTCCGTCGAACGCCGCCCTGGCCTCGGCGAGGATCGCATCGCCGTCCGACCACGGTGGGATGTGCGTGAGCAGCAACCGTCCCACCCTCGCCCGCGCGGCGAGCTCGCCGGCCTGCGCGCCCGACAGGTGCAGGTCGGCGGGCCGGTCGGGCCCACTGGTCCAGCTCGCCTCGCACAGCAACACGTCGACGCCGTCGGCGAGCTCGTCGAGCGCGGCACACGGCCCCGTGTCACCGGTGTAGGCGAAGCTGGCGTCGCCGTACGTGACCCGCACCCCGAACGACTCGGTGGGGTGGTTGACCGGTACCGGGGTGACCGTGAACGGGCCGATGCGCCTCGGCTCGGGACTCAGCGCGTGGAAGTCGAACACGTCCGACAGGTCGGTTTCCCGACGCTCCGCCTCGTGCGGGGCGTAGGCGTTGGCCAACCGGGTCGGGGCCTCGGCGGGCGCGTGGACGGGCAGCCTGTGCCGACGCGGATCGTAGGGCGGGTTCGGGTGGTAGCGACGTAGCACGGTGAGCGCGCTGACATCGGCACAATGGTCCGGGTGGAGGTGTGACAGGACCAGCGCGTTCAGATCGAACGGGTCGCACACCGTCTGCAGGCGCGCCAACGTGCCGTTACCGAGGTCCAAACCGAGCCGGAACCCGTCGGCCTCCAGCAGGTAGCCGGACGCGGCCTGGTCGGGGCCGGGGATACTGCCACAACAGCCGAGGATGGTCAGTCGCACGATCAACACCTTGCCACGACCGGCCGCGCGGTGCCCTCCTCACGTGGCGGCGAGCACTGTGCCGAGTCCCATGAACCGGCGCGCCAGTTTGGTGAACGGCTCCGCCGGCCCGGTGGCGATGAACTCGTGCTCCGGCGGTTCGTCCCGCTCGGCCAGCAGGTTCAGTTCGGTGAGCACGCGGACGACGTCCTTGGCGGTCTCCTCGGCACTGGACACCAATGTCACGTCCGACCCCATGACGGTCTGGAGGACACCCGTCAACAACGGGTAGTGCGTGCAGCCGAGGATCAAGGTGTCGACACCGTCGCGGGCCAGCGGGTCCAGGTAGCCCTGGGCGAGCCCGAGGACCTGTCGGCCCGAGGTGACACCCCGTTCGACGAACTCGACGAACCGCGGGCAGGCCACGCTGCTGAGCCGGACACCGGTGGCGGCCAGCGCGTCGTCGTAGGCACGGGAACGCACCGTGCCTTCGGTGCCGATGACTCCCACGCAACCGTTGCGGGTCGTCGCCACAGCCCGCCGTGCCGCCGGAAGCACCACCTCGAACACGGGGATGTCGTAACGTTCCCTGGCGTCGCGCAGACACGCGGCGGACGCGGTGTTACAGGCGATGACGAGGGCCTTCACCCCGTCGGCGACGAGACCGTCCAGAGCTCGCAGCGCCAGCTCCCGCACCCGGGCGATGGGCAACGGACCGTAAGGCGCGTGCTGGGTGTCCCCCACGTAACGGAGACGTTCAGCGGGGAGTTGGTCGGCTATGGCACGCGCGACCGTCAACCCACCTACGCCGGAGTCGAAGATTCCGATCGGAGCGAGTTTGGAGCTGGCCGTGGTCACGCCCCCGAGATTACCCGGCGGTCACGACGACGCCGCCGGCCTCGACCGGTCCGCCCTCGCCACGAGCCATGCCGCGAGAACCCCGCCCAGCGCACCGAACAGGTGCCCCTGCCACGACGCACCGGGCGTACCGGGGAATACGCCCCACAACATGCCGCCCCACAGTGCGAGCAGCACGAAGGCCACCGCGAGTTGGGCGATGCCGCGCGAGAACACGCCACGAACGAGCAGGAACGCCAACCAGCCGAAGGCGAGCCCCGACGCGCCCACGGTGACGGTGTGATCGGGCGCGGTCAGCCACACTCCCAGACCACCGACCAGCCAGATCGTGGCCGTCACCACCACCCACTGTCCGATGCCACCGGCCATCGCCAGAAAAGCGAACACCACGACCGGGCCCGTGTTGGCGAGCAGGTGTTGCCAGTCCGCGTGCAGCAGCGGCGCCCACACCACGCCGTCGAGGCCGTCGAACGACCGCGCCACGATGCCGTAGCCGTCGAGGTTCAGCGGCAGGAGCACGTCGATGAACTCGACGATGTACAGCAGGGCGACGAAGGAGACCGCCAGCACAGCCGACGCCAGCGGCCTACGCGGGATCACCCTTTTGGCGGGGTCGCGTCGCGCACGTGGTGCCGGCGAGGAAGTGCCCGAGAAGTCCACGCTATGCAGGCTAACTCAACGAATCGCTCGCCACCTCGGGTGAAAACCCTGGAAGACCTGCGGTGACGACCGCAATCACGACGGGCTTTCGGCAGTCACGCCCACAACTGGCCGTCGAGCCGTTCGGCCGCCTCGTCGAGCGAACCGCTGTAGGCACCGGTGGACAGGTATTTCCAGCCGGCGTCGGCCACCACGAACGCGATGTCGGCCGTGCCGCCCTTCTTCAACACCTTGTTGGCCACTCCCAACGCCGCGTGCAACGCAGCGCCGGTGGAGATACCCGCGAAAATGCCCTCGTGCTCCAGTAGTTGCCGGGTCCGGCGCAGCGCGTCGTAGGCGCCCACGGAGTAACGGCCGCTGAGCACGTCGGGATCGTAGAGTTCGGGAATGAACCCCTCGTCGAGATTGCGCAAGCCGTACACCAGCTCGCCGTAACGTGGCTCGGCGGCGATGACCTGCACGTCCGGTTTGTGCTCACGCAGGTATCGACCGGCGCCCACCAACGTGCCCGTGGTGCCGAGCCCACCGACGAAGTGCGTCAACGTCGGCAGATCCTTCAACAGCTCCGGACCCGTGCTCCGGTAGTGCGCCTCGGCGTTCGCGGGGTTCCCGTACTGGTACAGCATGACCCAGTCCGGGTTGGCCTTCGCCAGTTCCTTCGCGCGCCGCACCGCCTCGTTGGAACCCCCCGCCGCCGGCGAGTACACGATCCGCGCGCCGTACGCCTGCAGCAGCTGTCTGCGCTCCTCCGACGTGTTCTCCGGCATCACGCAGACCATGCCGTACCCCTTGAGCTTGGCGGCCATCGCCAGTGAGATACCGGTGTTGCCGGACGTCGGCTCCAGGATCGTGTCCCCCGGCTTGAGGACGCCTTCCTTCTCGGCCGCCTCGATCATCGCCAGCGCCGGGCGGTCCTTGATCGAACCGGTGGGATTGCGGTCCTCGAGCTTCGCCCACAGGCGCACATCGTCGGACGGCGACAAACGCGGCAACCCCACCAGTGGGGTGTCGCCGAGGGCGTCGAGAAGAGACTCGTAGCGGGCCATCGAGAACCGGCCTAGCGTGCGCCGCCGGCGACGGCGGGCAGGATGGTCACGGTGTCACCGTCGGAGACCTCGGCGTCGAGCCCGCCGGAGAAACGCACGTCCTCGTCGTTGACGTAGACGTTCACGAAACGGTGCAGCTTGTCGTCCTTGACCAGGCGTTCCTTCAAGCCGCCGTGCTTGGCGTCGAGGTCGTCGATCACCTCGCCCACGGTCTTGCCGGACGCCTCCACCGACTTCTGCCCATTGGTGTACGTACGCAGGATGGTGGGGACGGAGACGGTCACGGACATGAATTACCTCCACTCGGAACTGACGGCAGAACAGACGTTCTTGGACAGCGGCGCTTCCCCCGCCCGGTCAGCGCACGTCGGGGATGTCGTCGCTACCAGTGTTGGCGAACATGTACGACTCGACGACTTCCACGGGTTCCTCGGTGACCTCACCGTCGACGATGCGGAACGACCGGAACTCGTACGTCTCCGGATCGCGAGTCGACACCAGTACGTAGTGAGCGAACGGCTCCTGGGCGAGCTTGATATCCGTCCGCGACGGATACGCCTCGGTCGCGGTGTGCGAGTGGTAGATCACCACGGGCTTCTCACCGCGAGCGTCCATTTCCCGGTACAGCCGGAGCAGGTCGCCCGAGTCGAACTCATAGAACGTGGGCGAGCGTGCCGCGTTCACCATCGGAATGAACCGCTCGGGCCGGTCTGTGCCGTCGTCGGGCCCCGCGATCACACCGCACGCCTCGTCCGGATGGTCCCGGCGCGCGTGCTCGACGATCGCGTCCACGAGGTCACGGCGGATCTGCAGCACGTCACCCATTCTACGGTTCCGCAAGGGGATATCCACATCGTGAGACGCGCAGGTCACGCTGTGAAGGCCGACTCATCCCCCGGCTGCTCGGGCTCGGTGGGTTCGGTGGGCGCGGTGAGCTCGGTGAGCGCGGCCTCCGCCAACGCGGTCTGGCACGTGACCAACCAGGTGAGCTCCCGCCCACCACGCCGCAGAGGGACCGTGGGCCAATCCACCAGCGCGTTCCAGCGGGGCCGGGACAGATACGGCGCCTGAGCATGACCGAGAGCACAGAAGACGTCGGGCACCGCGTCCTCGGGAACCGTCACCATCACCGGGTCGTCTCCCGCGTCGTGAGCGTGGCCGACGAGCAGGACCGTCCGCCGCACCGCGTCGAGCACACGGCGCCGCATGAGGTCACCGTGGCGGGCACGGAACTCCTCACTGGCCTCGCGGTCGAAATAGGCGTCGGGAAACAACCTCCGGTTAGGCAACGGACGGGGACGCCGCGCGAACGGCCTCCTACGCTGCCCGATGAGCGCGCATTCGACGCCGTCGAGAACGGTGATCAGGCCCTCGGCCACCGTGCGTGACACGGCCAGGCGCACGGCCTGCCCGGCGCGCCAGGCGCGGACGTAGTCCCCCATCTTCCGTACTCCTCGTCGTGCAGGGTCGTGCAGGCCGTCGTCCCACCCATTCGTCGTCGCATTCGTCGTCGTGGCCGGCTTCAACCGGCGTCGTCCGACTCCGCGCTCACGGTGGCGCGCACACCGAGCAACTGGATCTCCGCCACGATCCGCTCGGCATCCTCGCGGGTGGGGAAGGAGAGCACCCGGGCCGTCCCGTGGCGCTGCGCCTCGTCGGCCAGGGCGACTCCCGTCTCCTTGTCCAGGGCACACACGTGCCGTAACACGAAAGCCACCCCGGGGTAACGGTTCACGTCATCGTGGTGGAGATCGACGTGCCACCTTCTGCGCGCGGGGTGTTCCCGCGTGGTCTGTTCAGTCACGGACAGCGACCTCCGGCCACACGTCGGCGTAGGCGGGCAGGCCTGGAACTCCCGTCGCGGACAACACGCCGCGCACCATCGCGCGGGCGAACACCCGTGCCGCCGCGGCACACAGGCGGTCGAGCGCCGCCGCGACGCCCGCTTCCCCGACCGGCCCTTCCGCCCTCGGCAACTCCTTCTCTCCCGTGGCGAGAGCGAACACGGTGTCACCGTCGAACATCGTGTGCGAGGGCCGCACAGCCCACGCGATACCGTCCTGCGCGGCCACGGCCACTCGCCGACACTGCGCCTTCGACAGCGCGGCGTCGACGGCCACCGCGCCGATCGTCGTGTTCAACCGTTTGTCCGTCCCAGTGGAGCCCGTCCCCGCCGAAGCGAACTCACCCGCTCGCCCGGGCCAACGCGTGACCCCGAACTCGCCTTCGTGCTCGTACTCGGCGGCGTACGGCTCACCGGTGTCGAGGCGCACGGCCTCGCCCGCCGCGTTCACCACGGCCAGAGCACCCACCACGAAACCGTCGACGAGCTCACTGGCGGTGCCGACCCCGCCCTTCAACGAACCGGCCTGCGCACCCGTGCCCGCGCCCACCGTGCCCTGGGCGACGGGACCGTCGGTGGCCGCCTCGCACGCGGCGTACCCGAACGTGGCATCCGGCCGGTTGCCCCATTCACTGCGGGGCAGATCGAAGATGACGGCCGCGGGCACGATCGGCACCACCTGCGACGGCTCCGGCCCCACGGGCAGCCCGCGGTGCCGTTCGTCCAGCCACCGCATCACCCCGTCGGCGGCCGCGAGACCGAACGCGCTCCCGCCCGCCAGGCACACGGCATCCACCGTGTTCACCAGGTTCTCGGGCACCAACAGGTCCGTCTCGCGCGTACCCGGGGCCCCGCCGCGCTGGTCCACCGCGCCCACGGTGCCCTGAGGCGGCAGCACCACCGTGGCTCCGCACAGCCAGCCGTCGTCCGTGCGTTCGTGCTGGCCCACCCGGATGCCTGGCACGTCCGTAATCGCGTTGTGCCTGCCTGCCGTCACCAGCACCCCCGATTCACTCGGCGAGAGTCTGTACGAGGGTGTCCTGCACCCAGGTCAACCAGTGGTACACGCCCAGGTGCGAGGCACGCGGATCGTCCGCGGGAAGCTCGTCGGGCATGTCCTCGGTGACGTCCAACGCCGTGCCCAACGCGAGCCGCACATCGTTCAGCGCCGACAACCAGGCGTCGGCCTGCTCGAACGTCAGCCGCACCTCGCCGCCGCCCGGGGGGAGCGTCTGCAACACCACCGCGGCCACGCCGATCTTCGCGTCCAGCACCTCCGGCTCGTGCAGCGAGCGCAGCGCGGCGGCCGAATCCAGGTCCTCCTTGGACGGCGTGTCCGGATCGAGTTTGTGGAAGTCCGGCAGCAACCGTCCCAGCACCGGATCGTCCGGCCCCTCCGAGGGGCCTGTACGGATGCCCGTCAACTCGGCGAGCTCGTCCTGGGGAGCCTCGTCCGCGCGCGCCTTCAACATGTCCTCGACCTGGCTCACCAGGCCACGCAGCACGGCCGCTTCCTGCTGCTCGAATCCGCCGATCACCTTGCCGCCCTTGCGGCGCCATTCCCTCACGGCTGTTCCATCGTTGCCCACAGGCCCGCCGCGTGGAGCTTCGCGACGTCGCCTTCCACCTTCTCCTTCGTCCCGGACGACACGACGGCCCTCCCCTTGTGATGGACGTCGAGCATCAGCTTCGTGGCATGTTCCCTGCTGTATCCGAAGATCTTCTGGAACACGTACGTCACGTAGGACATGAGGTTGACCGGGTCGTTCCACACAATCGTCTGCCACGGTCGGTCCTCGGAGCCCACATCGGCACCGAGTGCTTCTTCGGC
>JAJYTH010000134.1 GCA_021793175.1 Actinomycetes bacterium | reverse complement strand
TGCCTCCTCCCACAGAATGTCGAAGGCGACGGGTGTGAAGAACTCCTGCGCGGACACGATTTCCCCTGATCTGAAGCTGTGTAACGCGGCGAACTCTGACTCTGGCGATCGAGAGAATAGCGGTTCACAGACGGACAGTGGTGGCTTCGGCCGCGGAAGCCAACATCTCGGCCAACCGATGCCGCAGAGTAGGCGCGTCGGCCGGAGCGATGATGATCCAGTCCCTGCCGTCCGACCCCTTGCTCGCCTGGGTGAGATACCGGCCGGTCTCGGTATCGAACCAACTCAGCACGGGCGACCGGCTCTTACCGCCGGCCTGACCGCGAGCGTTGGCACCGATCTGACCACCGCGCTCCCGTTCCTGGGCGTGTAGCCGGGCCAGCGCCTTGCGGTCCTCGTCCGCGCGCGCCGTGTTGCCGTCCGCCGTGGTGGGTCGACGCTGCATGAAGTCGGCACCCGGCCCCACGAGCAGCTGCTCCAACGGGACGTTGATCGACTTCTCCTTGCCTCTCGGCGCCGCGGGCAACTGGCCGACGATCGCGGAGGCGAGGCCGTCAGCGGGTACCCGCTCCAACCACACCGTGCCGGCCTCCTGGACGACGAGGACACCGTGACCGCCCGCCGTCGCCGCCACCGCCATCCTCGGTTCCGCGTTCGGCGCGCTGAGCAACACGGAGTCGAGGCTGCGCTCGGCGAAAGCCAACACGCCGAACGCATCCTCGATATGCGGCTGCAGCCTGCCGCTCTCGTCGACGAGACCGCGCTGGACCAGGCCCGCAAGCACACGGGTCCGCAGAACCGCGCGCTCCTCCAGCGTGTCTCCGTGGGAGCGCACCGTGAGCGGATAAGGCAGTTCACCGAGGCCGCTTGACTCCCACAGAAAATCGAGTTCGACCTCGGTGAGCTGTTCACGCACCTGTTATCGCCCTTCGTCGTCGGGGTCCCACGCGCCCAGCACCGGGGGCGCCGCGGACTCCGTGGCTCCGAACGTGTCGTCGGGGTCGGGCTCGATGAGGAACGACGCGTGCGTGTGTTCCTTCTCGTCCTGCTGCCCAGCGGACGCGGCACCACCCATCGCGCCCATGCCGCCCATCGGTCCGACCGCCGGCGTGGCCGCCGGTCCGGCACCGACCACACCACCGGCGGAAGGCACGACACCCTGGTTCTGCATCGGCGCGACATTGACCGATGCGGGGGCCGCGCTGCCCGTCTGGTTGGCCGAAGCGACCGTCTCGGAAGCTCCCGAGGACACGGCCTCGGCGGCCTCGGCAGCCGTGATGGCCTCGGCGGTCTCGGGGGACTCGATGTTCTTCTTCGAGCCGGTGCGCTTGCCCGACAGGGCCTTGACACCCGCGTACCCGAGCGCACCGCCCGCTGCCGCCACGCCGAGCGACTGTCCGACGTTCAAGCCGCCACCGCCACTGGGAGTGGGAGCGGAAACGGAACCGGCACCCACACCGGGACCCGCGACCGGCGTGACAGGTCCACGGGGGCTGTCGGTGCCACCACCCGTGACGGCGTTGACACCACCCGCCGTCACACCGGGAGCGGCGCCGTGACCGGCCGGGACCCCGCCCGCATCGACACCGGAGACGGAGACGGTACCGACGGCGCCGAGCGTCCTGGCCTCGGTGGCGATACCGTCCGACAGCGGCTTGAGCCCCAGCGACTCCGGCCCGAAGCTCGGAGTGGTGCTGTCGATCTGCGACAGCTCCTCGGTGTACGCCTCCAGGAACGCGAGCTGCTGAGCCTTCACGGCCTGAGCCTCGTCGTACTGCTTCTTCAGATCGGCGACCATCGCAGCGGGGCCGCCCGCCAGCATGGCTGCTGTCTCAGCGCCGGGATCGAAGTCCTTCGGCGCCGGCATCGTCTTCAGCTTCGAAGCCGCCGAGGCCTGCTGAACCAGCCTGTCCTGCATCGTCCTCGCCGCCTCGGAAGCCTGCGCACCCGAGTTGGCGATACCGACGAGAGCGCCCTGCGCGGCACCGGAACCCTGGCCGACCCACACCGAGCCGAGCTCCATGATGGCGTTGTAGAGGTCGTCGGCGATCCGGTTGAGCTCACCGCCGTGCCTGCCCCAGACCTGCCCGAGTTCCTCGGCGGTGCCCGGCTCGTTGTTCACGGTGGCGTAGGCGTACAGCTGCTTGCTGTCCCTCGCCGCCCAGTTCGGCCGCGAACCGATGGCGCGGTCGTCACCGTAGTGGAAGGAGTCGGAACGGCTGCGCGCCCGCTGCACGAGATCGGCGACTTCCCCGCCCTCGCGCCGCATCACGGATTCGACGTCGACACGGCGCTCGCTCCAGCCGTATCCACCGTGCGCCCCGTACCCGCCTTCCGGCCCCGTGGTGGGCTCGGGTTCCTCGTTTCTCTCCGAGTACATGTCTCCCGTCTCCCCCTACCTCTCAGAGCTGCCCGGTGAACGACTGGGCGCTGGAGCTGTCGAAGTCCTCGTAACGGCTCATCGCCTCGAGGATCGCATGTTCGGCCTGGTCGTACTGGGTGTACAGGTTCCGCAGCGCCTGAGCGTAGGAGTCCCCCATCCCGGCAGCGCGGTTCGCGAACTTGCTCGCGATGGCCTCCCCCACGGGATTGGCCCCCAACTTCGGCGATACCGCGAGAAAACCGGTATCATCCAGCAGGGCCGCGACCGCGTCCTTACCGGTACGGATCTTTTTCAGGACGGCTTGCGCGGCGTCCGGGTCGATCCCAACCTGACCCTTCGCGGCGGCTTCGCGGAACGCGGCGGCGTCCGCATAGCTGCTGTTCGGCATGTGTTCGCTCTCCTGTCCCCAGCACAGCCCGACATCGGCTAAGCGCCTGCGATCTTCGCTAAGGCTAACGCAACTGAGTTACATCTACGACGACTTCTCACCGGTTCGGGTTCCGTATTCGCGGAATGTATCCGCTCGCGATGCCGGACCGTTACGAAGAGTAGACCCGTGGGTGGAGAGTTCCGATGAACGGCAGGTCACGGTACCGCTCCGCGTAGTCGAGCCCGTAGCCCACCACGAACTCGTTCGGGATGTCGAAGCCCACGTAACGGACCGGCACGTCGACCTTCACCGCCTCACGCTTGCGCAACAGCGAACACACGGCCAACGACGCGGGATTGCGGCTGGCGAGGTTCTTCAACAGCCACGACAGGGTCAGTCCCGAGTCGACGATGTCCTCGACGATGAGCACGTCCCTTCCGGCGATGTCGCGGTCGAGGTCCTTCAGGATGCGCACGACCCCGGATGACGAGGTCGAGGAGCCGTAGGACGACACCGCCATGAACTCCAACTGCGCCGGAACCGGCAACGCGCGAGCGAAATCGGTCATGAACATGACCGCGCCCTTGAGTACACCGACGAGGACGAGATCGGACGCCGCCTTGTCCGCCGGGTAATCCGCCGCGACCTTCTCGGCCAGCTCGGCGACCTTGTCCTTGATCTGCTCCTCGGTGATGAGCACGGAGGCGATGTCGCCCTCGTACACGGTCAGCTCCCTCGAATGGTGGGTTGGCATCGGTTCAAAACGAGCTTTTCATGCGCCCTGCGGGCCTCGACATCGCCGGGTAGGAAAACACCGCCCTGCCCACGCCAACGCCCCACGAGGTCATCCACCGATCGCAGGTGCGCGTCCGTGAGTTCCCGGACTCCGCCGTCGAGCAACCAAGTGCGCAACACCCTCCTCCGCACGGGTGGCGGCGTGTCGGCGAGCACGTCGACACGCAGGTCGGCACCCTCCCGGGCCCGCTTCGCCACCTCGTCGGCCATGGCGTCGAGGGCGTCACAGTCCTCCCGTAGTTGTCGCGCCGTACGCACGAGCGCCTCCGCGACCCCACCGGAGAGCACGTCCTCCAACAGCGGCAGCACCTCGTGACGCACGCGCACCCGCCGGAATCGGGGATCGGCGTTGTGAGGATCGCTCCACGGCTTCACCCCCAGTTCCTCACACGCCGCCGCGGTGACGGACCGGGGCACGTCCAGCAATGGGCGGGCCCACGGCGGGTCGAGCGGGCGCATACCGGCCAGCGACCGCGACCCCGACCCCCTGCCGAGCCCGAGCAACACGGTCTCGGCCTGGTCGTCGCGGGTGTGGCCGAACAGGACGAGCGCGTCGTCACCGGCGTGCTCCCGCAGCGCGGCGTAGCGCGCCTTGCGGGCCGCGGCCTCGGGACCACCACCGCCGCTGACCGTCACCGGCAGCACCTTCGCCGTGTCCACTCCCAGCCGCAGCGCCGTCTGCGCGGCCCACTCGGCCACCTCGGCCGACCCGGGCTGCAAGCCGTGGTCCACCACCAGCGCGCCCACCGTGAGACCACGTCGCCGCCCCACGTACGCGGCCGCCTCCGCGAGTGAGAGCGAGTCGGCCCCACCCGACACCGCCACGAACAACTGTCCCGACCTCAAGTGAGCGGACGCCACCGGTTCGGCGAGGAACGAACGCACCGCCCTCCGCACCGTCAACACCGCGTCCAACGGCGGACGCCTGAAACCCCCTACCGATGGACCCGACGCAACCATGCCTTCGGCTCCCTGATCTCGGCCCTGCTCGGGAGCGTCTCCGGAGATGTCCACACCGCGTTGAACCCGTCCATACCCACAGCCCGGACCACCTCACGAGTGAACGTGGAACCCAGCGCGTACTGCCGCACCTTGGCGTCGACGCCGAGCAGCACGCGCAACAACCGGTCCAGCGGACCACCGCCCTTACGGCGGGACGTGAACCGGCGCCTGATCGTCGCCACGCTCGGCACCACCTCGGGTCCCACAGCGTCCATGACGTAGTCGGCGTGTCCCTCCAACAGTGTGGACAACGCCAGGACGCGGTCGAACACCTCGCGCTGCCCCGGTGACTGCATCAGCTCCGCCAACCCCAACGAACCGTCCAGCTTGATCCGCCGTAGGTCCTCCGGCAAGCGCGACAGCACGGTGAGCAGCCCGTCCGACTCGGCGAACCCGGTGAGCAACCTGCCCACCTCGCCGGCGAAGTAGTCCCGCAGCCAGGGGACCGCGGTGAACTGCAGCCGGTGAGTGCACTCGTGCAAGCAGACCCACATGCGAAAGTCCCGACCCGGCACCCGCATGGCCCGTTGGGCGGCCACCACGTTCGGGGCGACGAGCAGCAACGTACCCCCGTGCTCGGAGCCGCCGAACGGGTCGTACTGGCCCAACACGCGCGAACCGAAGAAAGCCAACACCACCCCGGTCTGCACACCCGCGCTGCTCGCGAGCACCGGAGCGAGCGCACCCCTGGGCCCCTCGACGGTCGACATGGCCTCGCCGGTCAGTTCGTCGAGACCCGCGGCCGCCGAACGTATCCAGCCCGGTCGATCGACGACCTCCGCGGTCAACAACGGCAGGTCGGCGCCGAGCCCGGTGAGTTCCCTGACATGCCGTTCGGCGTCCACGGTCAACTCACGTAACTCCGTCACCACCCGGTCGGCCTCGGACCGCTCCACGACAGGACCGCCCCGCACGAGACGCACACCGGTCGAGGCGGCCACAGACCAGTCGATCAACGCACCCTGCCGGACACTCGCCTGCGCAGTCACGACGGCCGCTTCGGGTCGGTCGACATCGCGTTGCCGGGGATAAGGGTCCTCACGCGTCGTCCTTTCGCCGTGCCTACGCCTGTCCGGGTGCCGCTTCTCGGCTCGATCCCGACGCTACCCGTCCTCAGCGGCAACCACAGCCACGTAATTGGGCCGCGATCCGGTCCAGCGCCGCCCGCGCAGGTTCCGCTTCTCCGCCGTTGGACATGAGGGCGAACACCAATACCCTCTCGTCCTCGGTCAGTACCACCCCGGCGAGTGTGTGTACACGTTCCGCCGGGATGCTTCCCGTCTTGGCGCGCACCCATCCCCGGCCCTGCGTGGCCGTGTCGTGGTCGTAGCGGGCGGTCAGAGTGCCGCTCCCACCGGCCACCGGCAGGCCGACCAGCATCGGCCGCAGTTTCACCGTCACCTCGTTGCCGTTGTCCGGGGACGCCGCCAACACCAGCAACTGTGTGAGCGTGGTCGGTGAGATCTCGTTCAAGGGGGAGAGCCCGCTGCCGTCGTTGAGTCGGACGCCCCCGACGTCGATGCCGTGCCGGGACAGCACCTCCAACATCGCCTCGACACCACCTTCGAAGGAAGGCTGCTTGCCCTCGGCGATGGCGACCTGCCGAGCCAACACCTCGGACAGGAGGTTGTCGGATTCCACGAGTGAGACCCGCACCAGCTCGTCCACCGGTGGAGACCACACCTCACCCAGCACCTTCGCACCCTCCGGAGCGGTGGTCTCGCCCCCAACTTCCGCGCCGAGCCGCTGCGCGAACACCTCGGCGAGGTGCCCGGCCGGATCGGCGCGCCCCATCGAATGCCCGTTCGTGGGATCCGTGCGGCCACCGTCGAGCATGGCGGGCTGGGTCTGCACCATGTAGGTCGACGGCACGTCCTCCGACGCCCAGCCGCGGCCCTCCGTCGGCCCGGTGAACGCCGACAGGTCCAGCTCCACCCGGGAGACGTCACCACCGGTAGCCTCCCGCACCTGGTCGACGAGATCGTCGAGATGCGCCGCGCCGGGGAAAATCGACTCCTCCCCTCTCGGCAAGGACGAGAGAGTGACGTCACCACCGCCGACCAGAACCACCGTGCCCGGCTCCGAGCCCTCCACCACCCTCGTGGGGAAACGCATGTCGTGGTCGAGCGCCAGCAGCGCTGCGGCGGATGTCAACAGCTTCGTCGTCGAGGCAGGAGGCAGGGCCTGCGCGGCATTGCGTTCCCACAGGGCCGTGCCCGTGGCGGGGTCGACGACACTGCCGATGAGGGTGCCGAGCGCCGGATCGGACGCCAGATCATCGATGGCGGCGGCGACCCCCGACGGCGTGGGCGAGGGAGCCGATTCCGGTGGCTCGCCCAGAGCGAGCGCGACGTCCTGCGGGGCGGGCGGATCACCCTTCGGCGCGTTGGGCGCCCACGGCAACCCGAGCCGGTTGGACACGTCGGGCACCGCCAACGTCCCACCGACGACCAGCAGGACCGCCACGAGCACCGCCGCGATGACCAGCGGACGACGACGAGGACGCGGAGCGGGGTCCTCTCCCTCGCTTCCCCCCGTCGGAGGCGTGGCACCGGGCGGGATCTCCTCGACCGATGTCCCGGCGGCGGAGAT
>JAJYTH010000133.1 GCA_021793175.1 Actinomycetes bacterium | reverse complement strand
TCCGATCTCGAGCTTGTCTGCGATGTCGGCGTTGGTCTGTTCGGTCTTCACCTTCAGCAGACCGTCGGAGGTGAGCACGATCGCGTGTCGCACACCGCGCACACTCCTGATCTGCTCCAACATCCAACTGTTGTCACCGGCATGGGCAACCATTACTCCTCCGGAATGTCACGGCGATCGGAACCCGAGTTCGGTGTCGTACCGGTCGTATCGGTCACGACACTGTCCGAACCGAGAAACGCACTCATCCACTGTCCTGCTTGTTCCGCGGCCTTTTCGGGGTCGACGGAAATGGCGGGGAGATCCATGGTGATTTCGTTGCTGTTCTCCATGATCGCCTCCCCTCGACGCGATTTACGACGCGGCAGATTCGGCAGACCGCCACTGGAGGAAACAGGGGAGTCCGAGGAATCCGAGAGAACCGAGGAAACCGTCGTCTCCCGCGGCTGCTCACGCGGGGTGGGCGACGGGGCGGCCTGCGGCGTGGACTCGGCCGGGGCCGGAGGCGACGGACGCGGAACGGGGTCGAGGACCTTGGCCGCCCCCTGCTGCCCCTGTTGACGGGTCAACGCCAACTGTCCACTCATCGTGGCGTGGTCCGGGGGCAACGGTTCGGTCAATTCGGACGGAACCATCACAATCGCGCGCACACCGCCGTAAACGGACTCGCCGAGATCGACGCGGAACCCGTAAGCACGCGCGTAGGTGCCGACGGACGGCAGACCGGTCTGAGGCACCTCACCGAGCAGGAACAGGTCGACGGGCTTCTCACCCGAGGCGATGGCACGCGCCTGCTCCAGCCTCCTGTCGTCCATGCCCACACCACAGTCGTCGATCTCGATGACCGCACCACGCTGCACGTTTCTGAGCGTGACGAGCACATTGGTGGTGGGCGGCGACGACTGGGCGGCGTTGGCGAGCAGTTCGGCGACGATGTGGACGAGCGGCTCCACCGCCCTGGCGGACACGGCGATCGCCGGGTCGCCCGAGGCCTCGACACGCTGGTAGGCGGTGATCCGGCCCGCCGCGCCACGCACGATCTCGGACAGGGGTAGCGGCTCGCTCCACTGCTGGCCGGGGCGTTCCCCGCACAGCGCGGCGAGCGACTGCGCGTAACGCGCCTGCTGAGCCGCGGCGTGGTCCACGCGCATGCTGGTCTCCAGCACGTCGGGGTCGTTGGGGTGCCGGTTGACCATCCGCCCGGCCTCTTCCTGCATCCGATGCGCTGTGGTCTGGACCCTTCGGGCCAGCGACACTACGGCGGCGTGGACGGTGCTGCGCTGAGCGCTGTAGGTGTCGTTGATCCTGGAGACCAGGGCCTTCACGCGCTCGTACTCCTCCACCGCCTCGGGGCGGGACGGAGCGTCCGGCAAACTCGCCGGCGATTTGTTGTTCAACGACTCCAGGTACCACACGAAGGTGCTGTGGACCTCGCGTAACGCCGCGTGCTCGTTCTCGAGCACGGCACGGGATTCGGCTGCCTTCTTGGCCGCACGTTCCGTCAGGACGACGTGAGCCACCGCTGCGGCCAGCGCGATCGCGCCCGGGAACAGCCACAGCAGTCCACCATTGTCACCGACGGCGAGAACAATCGAGGCGACGACCACGTAGACGGCGGCGAGCGCCCCACACGACCAGGCAATGGTCTGTTGTCCACGCGGTGAGGTCGGCGAAGATTCCATAATCACCCAGAGCTCGAACGGGCCTGCCAGGAAACGTTTCAACGCACCGCTTCAGGGCGCGTTGAGAAGCCGGTCGATTCCAGTGCACCTCCACACGAATCATGTATGAGAGAACCGGCCGAACGAGTATGGCCTACCCCTGTCCCCCGCTTAGCGTAGTGGATCTTCCTGCGCTTCGTACAGACCTCTGTTCGTTCCGTGGCGTGTCAACCGCTTCCGCTCCGAAAAGACGTCGAGAATGGACGGGAACCACCCCGAACAGTGCCGCAGGAAGTGAACGGGGGCACACATGGAAGTCCGGCTCGACGAACCGTGGCCGACGACCGTGGCGGAAGCCATGGCCCTGCAGGAACGGTTGCGACACCGCGTGAGCACGGCCGATGCGCCGTCGACGGCCGCACGCATGGTCGCCGGTGTGGACGTGGCCTACGACCGGGATTCGTCCCGGCTCGTCGCCGCCGTGGTCGTGCTCGACTACGCCACCCTGGAGCCGGTGGAGACTTCCACCGCACTGTCCACGGCGACGTTTCCATACGAACCGGGCCTGTTCGCCTTCCGGGAGCTGCCCGCGGTGGTGGAAGCCCTACGTGGACTGGACACAGAACCGGACCTGTTGGTGTGCGACGGGCACGGATTGGCACATCCACGACGTTTCGGACTGGCGTGCCACCTCGGCGTGCTCACCGGTGTGCCGACGTTCGGGGTGGCGAAAACGGCGTTCGTCGGCGAGTTCGCTCCCCCCGCGACCCGCCGGGGCTCGTGGTCGCCGCTGACCATGGGTTCCGAAGTCGTGGGAGCGGTGCTGCGCACTCGCAGCGGCGTGAAACCGGTGTTCGTATCGGTCGGACACCGAATCAGCCTGAATACCGCCCGGAATCACACCTTGACTTTGTGTGAGCGATACCGGCTGCCCGAGACGACTCGGCACGCCGATCACCTGTCCCGCACTGTCCTGGCCGAGAACACAGGACCCGGCAGCATCGAGTGAAGGGCAGGTGAAGGGGCGCGTGAGCCGCCCCGCCTCTCCCACGAACCGCGCTCCCCTACCCGGACGTCTCGTTCTCCGTCGATTGTCGCCGCCCGACCCCGGGTATCCGGGCGGCGTACCGAGGCGGGAAAGGAGCACTCGATGGGCCGTAGGCATCCCCGGACCGTGGTCGTCACGGGAGCGAGTGCCGGCATCGGACGCGCGGCGGCGCGGGCGTTCGGCCGTCGCGGTGATCGCGTGGCGTTGCTCGCTCGCGGACGAGAGGGGCTCGACGCTGCCGCAAGCGACGTGGAAGCCACGGGCGGGCGGGCGCTGCCACTGGTCGTGGACATGGCCGACCAACGGCAAGTGGACGAGGCGGCGGCCGTGATCGAGGACGAATTCGGCCCCCTAGACGTGTGGGTCAACAACGCCTTCGCCGCGGTGTTCGCCCCGTTCTCCGAGGTCGAACCCGAGGAGTTCCGGCGAGTTACCGAGGTGTCCTACCTCGGTTACGTCCACGGCACCCGCGCGGCGCTGGCGCGGATGCGACCCCGAGACGCGGGCACGATCGTGCAGGTCGGCTCGGCCCTGGGGCACCGGGGAATCCCACTGCAATCGGCCTACTGCGGCGCCAAACACGCCATCACCGGCTTCACCGAGTCGCTGCGCTGCGAACTACTGCACGAGAAATCCCGCGTGAATCTCACCATGGTGACGTTGCCGGGCGTGAACACGCCCCAGTTCGACTGGTCGCTGTCCCGCATGCCCCGACGCGCACAGCCCGTGTCACCGATCTACCAGCCCGAGGTGGCCGCCTCCGCGATCACCTACGCCGCCGACCATCCCGAACGACGCAACTACTGGGTCGGTGGCAGCACCGTGTTCACACTGCTCGCCAACAAGGTCGCACCCGGCCTCGTGGACCGCTACCTGGCGCGCACCGGCTACGCCTCCCAACAGACCGACCAAGCACAACGCCCCGGCAGCCCGGTGAACCTGTGGGAACCCGTGGACGGCGGGAACGGAAAGGACTTCGGCGCGCACGGGCGGTTCGACCGAACGGCCAAGGTCTCCAGCCCTCAGCTGTGGGCCTCCCGCAACCACGGCCGAATCGCCGCCCTCGGTGCTCTGACCGCGCTGACACTCGTACGCGCCTTCCGCAGGAACAGGCCCCGAGGTTGAACGCCACCCGTCCGGGTAGCCGAGTCGGGACCCGGCTCACGTGCGCGATGGGAGGCACACATGACCGAGACGGTCGGCGACTACGTACTCCGGCGACTCCGCGACTGGGGTGTCGAGCAGGTGTTCGGCTACCCCGGTGACGGCATCAACGGCCTCGTCTCCGCATTCGGCGAAGCGGACAACCAGCCCAGGTTCGTCCAGTCCAGGCACGAGGAGATGTCGGCCTTCCAAGCCGTCGGATACGCCAAGTTCAGCGGCAGTGTGGGCGTCTGCATGGCCACCTCCGGGCCGGGTGCCATTCACCTGCTCAACGGCCTGTACGACGCCAAACTCGACCACGTTCCCGTCGTCGCCATCGTCGGACAGACCTCGCGCAGCGCGATGGGAGGCAGTTACCAGCAAGAAATCGACCTGCAGTCACTGCTGAAGGACGTCGCGTCCGAATACCTCGTGGAGGTCAACGTCGCGCAGCAGCTGCCCAACGCCCTCGACCGCGCTTTCCGCACTGCGCAGTCACGTCGGGCACCGACAGCGCTGATCATCCCGGCGGACCTGCAGGAACAGGAGTACACACCACCGCGACACGCGTTCAAACAAGTGCCCTCCAGCCCGCCGAGCACACCGAGGACGGTGATGCTCCCGCCGGAGGACGAGATAGCCAAGGCGGCGGAACTGCTCAACGCGGGCGACAAGGTGGCCATCCTCGCCGGGCAGGGCGCCCGCAACGCCACCGAAGAGCTGATGCGCGTCGCCGACGTCACCGGCGCCGGGGTGGCGAAAGCCCTGCTGGGCAAGGACGTGCTCTCGGACGAACTCCCGTACGTCACCGGCTCGATCGGCCTGCTCGGCACCCGCCCCAGCTACGAGCTCATGCGTGACTGCGACACACTGCTGATCGTCGGCTCCAACCTGCCGTACTCGCAGTTCCTCCCCGATTTCGGGCAAGCCCGCGCCGTGCAGATCGACATCGACGGCAGCATGATCGGCATGCGTTATCCGACCGAGGTGAACC
Source organism: Actinomycetes bacterium (assembly GCA_021793175.1). Lineage (GTDB taxonomy): Bacteria > Actinomycetota > Actinomycetes > Mycobacteriales > Pseudonocardiaceae > Saccharomonospora. The sequence goes on along the minus strand of JAJYTH010000133.1, from coordinate 2,346 downwards.
TCGTCGGTGAGGCCAAGGCGACGTTGCGTTCGTTGTTACCACTGTTGGAACGCAAGATCGACACCTCGTGGCGCGAGACGGTGGAACGCAACGTCGCCGACTGGTGGAACACTCTGCGTGACCAGGCCATGCTCGACGCCGAACCGATCAACCCCATGCGCGTGGTGCACGAGCTGTCGGAAAGGCTCCCCGACGACGCGCTCATCACCGCCGACTCGGGGTCGTCGACGAACTGGTACGCCCGCAACCTGAGGATGCGGGGGCGGATGCGCGGCTCGCTGTCGGGCACGCTCGCCACGATGGGCGCCGGCGTGCCGTACGCGATCGGGGCGAAGTTCGCGTATCCCGAACGACCGGTCGTGGCGCTCGTCGGCGACGGCGCCATGCAGATGAACGGCCTGGCCGAGCTCGCCACCATCGCCCGATACCGGCAACAGTGGCCGGACCCGAGACTGGTGGTGTGCGTGTTCAACAACCACGACCTCAACCAGGTCACATGGGAGTTGCGCGCCATGGGCGGGACGCCGAAGTTCGAGGAATCGCAGAACCTGCCCGAAGTGCCCTACGCCGAGTTCGCCAAGCTGGTGGGACTTCACGGCATCACCGTGGACGACCCGGCCGACCTGGGGCGGGTATGGGACGAGGCGCTGGCCGCCGACCGCCCGGTCGTGCTCGACGTGCACTGTGATCCCGAGCTCCCCCCGATTCCGCCGCACGCCACGTTCGATCAGGTCAAGTCGATGACCGAGGCACTGCTCAAAGGCGACCCGAACGCCTGGCGCGTCCTGGCCCAAGGTGTGAAGACGAAGGCCCAAGAGGTGCTGCCGGGGTCGCGGTGAGACGGTCTACGCGCATTTCGCCCACAAACACGTTGAAGGCCACCTTCCCGCCCCCCAGGCGGCGAAGGTGGCCTTTCGTCTCCGCGGTTTTCGAACGCTGCGGTGTTTTCCGGCGTTTCCAGCCGTTTCCGGCAGAGCCTTTAGCGCTCCGACAGCGGCTTGTAGTCGCGCTGCTTTTCTCCGGTGTAGATCTGCCGCGGGCGGCCGATCTTGGTGGCCGGGTCCGACATCATCTCGCGCCAGTGCGCGATCCAGCCGGGCAGACGTCCCAGAGCGAACAGCACGGTGAAGAACTGTGTCGGGAAGCCCATGGCCCGGTAGATCAGGCCGGTGTAGAAGTCGACGTTCGGGTAGAGCTTGCGCTCGATGAAGTAGTCATCGGACAGCGCCCGCTCCTCCAGCCGCTTGGCGATGTCGAGCAGCTCGTCACCACCGCTGATCTTGGACAGGACCTCGTCCGCCGTCTGCTTGATGATCTTCGCGCGCGGGTCGTAGTTCTTGTAGACCCGGTGCCCGAAGCCCATCAGGCGGACACCGTCCTCCTTGTTCTTGACCCGGCTGACGAACTTGTCCACGTCGCCGCCGTCGGTCTTGATGCTCTCCAGCATCTCCAGCACGGCGCTGTTGGCACCGCCGTGCAGCGGGCCGAACAGGGCCATTATTCCCGCCGAGATGCTCGCGAACAGGTTCGCCTCCGACGAGCCCACCAGCCGCACGGTGGACGTGGAGCAGTTCTGTTCGTGATCGGCGTGCAGGATGAACAGCAGATCGAGCGCCTTCGCCATCGTCGGGTCGAGCTCGTACGGCTCGGCGGGCAGTCCGAAGGTCATCCGCAGGAAGTTCTCGACCAGACCCAGCGAGTTGTCCGGGTACAAGAAGGGCTGACCGATCGACTTCTTGTAGGCGTAGGCCGCGATCGTCGGCACCTTCGCCAGCAACCGGATGGTGGACAGCTCCACGCTCTCGGAGTCGAACGGGTTGAGCGAGTCCTGGTAGAAGGTCGACAGCGCCGACACCGCGCTGGACAGCACCGGCATCGGGTGCGCGTCCCGCGGGAAGCCGTCGAAGAACCGCTTCAGGTCCTCGTGCAGCAGCGTGTGCCTGTTGATCCGGGAGGAGAACTTCTCCAGCTGCTCCTTCGTGGGCAGCTCACCGTAGATCAGCAGATACGACACCTCGATGAACGTCGAGTGCTGCGCGAGCTGTTCGATCGGGTAGCCGCGGTAACGCAGGACTCCTTGTTCACCGTCGATGTACGTGATCGACGAAGACGTGGCGCCGGTGTTGACGAAACCCGGGTCGTACGTGATGTAGCCGGTTTGGGCGAGTAGCTTCCCAAGCTCAATACCGGGCGCGCCCTCCACGGCGCGAACAACGTTCAACTCGTGCTCGCCAGTCGGCAGGCGGAGTTGGATCTTCTCGCCCCCGGTCTGCGCCGCAGTCGCGTCGGACATGCACATGCCTCTCACGGTCACACGGGCCGGCTGTGACCGCAGATCATGCGGGT
>JAJYTH010000132.1 GCA_021793175.1 Actinomycetes bacterium | reverse complement strand
TGCTCGGCCGGCTCGCGACCGAGGTCGCCACGCTGCTGCGCGGCAAGCACAAGCCCATCTATGCCCCGCACGTGGACACCGGTGACTTCGTCATCATCGTCAATGCAGACAAGGTGGCGCTCACCGGCAACAAGCGTGAGCAGAAGCTCGCGTACCGTCACAGCGGCTATCCCGGTGGTCTGCGTAAGCGTTCTTACGGCGAGCTGCTTGAGACCCGCCCGGAGCGACTGGTCGAGAAGGTCGTGAAGGGCATGCTGCCGAAGAACAAGCTGGGCCGCGCGCAGGCGAAGAAGCTCAAGGTCTACGCCGGCCCGGATCACCCGCATGCCGCGCAGAAGCCCCAGCCACACGAGATCACCAAGATCGCTCAGGTGTCCCAGTGAGTGAGGAACAGTCTGTGACCAGCACCGAGACCGAGGCCGCTTACGACGCGGTCGTGACCAGCGAGACGCCCGCCGCCCCGGCGCCGTCTCGGGCTGCCGGGGGTACCGCGCAGACGGTGGGCCGTCGTAAGGAGGCGGTCGTCCGGGTGCGCATGGTTCCCGGCACCGGCGAGTTCAGGTTGAACGGCAAGAGCCTCGAGCAGTACTTCCCGAACAAGGTTCACCAGCAGCTGATCCGTGAGCCGCTGGTCACCGTCGAGAAGGCCGAGTCGTTCGACGTCCACGCCCGCCTGCACGGCGGTGGTATCTCGGGTCAAGCAGGTGCGCTGCGGCTTGCGATCGCACGTGCATTGGCCGAGATCGACAGCGATGACCGTCCTGCGCTGAAGAAGGCAGGCTTCCTCACGCGTGACGCTCGCGCGACCGAGCGTAAGAAGTACGGTCTGAAGAAGGCCCGTAAGGCCCCGCAGTACAGCAAGCGCTGACCTGGCTCATTCCAAGCGCCCGCCCGTTTTCGGGGTGGGCGCTTGGTTTGTCTGTGGCTCGTGTGTCGATGCGCACGTTTAGCGGGCTAAACGTTGTCCGATGCATCTGGCGCATTCGGTCTGCTTAACGTGGTGTGAGCACTTCAGTGGCCACGTTCAGCCCGCTAAACGTTGTCGAATGGCCGGTGGGGGCCAGGGCGTGCATCGTGGAATCGCTAGGTTATTTGTCGTCGGTTGTGTGCTCGCGATGACGGAGGTCGACGAACATGGCTCGCCTTTTCGGCACGGACGGGGTTCGCGGCCTCGCCAATGACGAGCTGACCCCGGAGCTGGCGCTCGCGCTCGCCGCCAGCGCGGCCCGTGTCCTCGCCGCTCACGACCGTTCGCAGCGGCCGGTGGCCGTTGTGGGCAGGGATTCGAGGGCGAGTGGCGAGATGTTGGAGGCCGCCGTCGTCGCCGGACTGACGTCCGCGGGAGCGGATGTGCTGCGTGTCGGTGTTCTCCCCACCCCGGGGGTCGCCCACCTGGTCACCGAGCTGGGGGCCAATCTCGGCGTGATGATCTCCGCGTCGCACAACCCGATGCCCGACAACGGCATCAAGTTGTTCGGTGAGGGAGGCCATAAACTCCCGGACGGCATCGAGGACGAGATCGAACGTGGTCTGAACGCCCAAGGGGCCCGTCCGACCGGTCCGCAGATCGGCCGCGTGTCGGATGTCGACGACGCTGTCGATCGGTATGTCGCACACCTCCTCGAGGCGGTGCCGGTGTCGCTGGGCGGGCTGCGGATCGTGGTGGACTGCGCCAACGGCGCGTCCTCGTTGGCGGCGCCGGACGCGTATCGCAAGGCGGGCGCCGAGGTGATCGCGCTGCACGCCGAACCCGATGGTGTGAACATCAACGACGGTTGCGGTTCCACGTGCCCGGAGGACCTGCAGGCCGCGGTGGTGGAGCACGGCGCCGACCTCGGTATCGCCCATGACGGGGACGCCGACCGCTGTCTTGCGGTGGACGCGGACGGGAACCTCGTCGACGGTGACCAGATCATGGCCATCCTCGCCGTCGCCATGGCTGAGTCGGGTGAACTGGCCGACAACACGCTCGTCGCCACGGTGATGAGCAACCTGGGGTTGCACCTGGCGATGAAGAAGCGCGGTATCGCCGTGCGCACCACGGCCGTCGGTGACCGTTACGTGCTGGAGGAGTTGCGCGCGGGCGGTTTCTCGTTGGGTGGTGAGCAGTCGGGTCACGTGGTGCTGCCCGACTACGCCACGACGGGCGACGGGCTGCTCACCGCACTCCGACTCATGGGGCGGGTGGCTCAGACGGGGAGGCCGCTGCGTGAGTTGGCGGCGGTGATGCACAGGCTGCCGCAGGTGCTCGTCAATGTGCCGGTCACCGACAAGGCAGCCGTGGCCGCCGCTCCCGTGGTGAGGGACGCCGTCGCGGACGTGGAGGCCGAGCTGGGTGACGAGGGTCGGGTGCTGTTGCGCCCGTCCGGCACGGAGCAACTCATCCGTGTCATGGTGGAGGCCCCGGATGCCGACACGGCTCAGGCGGCGGCCGATCGACTCGCGGGTGTTGTTGCGTCGATAGGCTGAATTCAGTAGCGCATTTTCGCATTATTTGAAAATTTGCGTCGATCAGAAAATGATTGTTGTCTGATCGACGATTTTGTGCGTTAGTGATGTCACAGCAACGGCGTGGGACCTTGTACACGGTATCCGCGCGACAGCCAATGGGGGCGAAGGAGTGGCTGTGACAGATCAATCTGGTGTGTCCGCGCCGGAGGGTTACAGAGCCGAAACCGGCACGATGGCGCGAGAGTCTCAGAAGATCCACGATGAGGCGGAATCCGCGCAGGGGGAAGTGAAGGATCTCGAAGCCGCCGAAGTGTCCGAGACGGATTTCGGAAAGGCGCACACGGAATGGGGGGCCGATTTCACGACCGCGATCGCGGAGATCGCTAAAGGGGCGAGCGGGATGTGCGCGTCCCTGAAGTCCTTGGCCGCCGCGATCGGTAGCGCCGGCAAGCAGTACGAGGCAGCCGAGGCGGAGCAGTCCTCGACCGTGACCCAGTCGGGGAGTGGGCTGTGAGCGAGAGAACGTGGGAAGAGACCAAGGAGATCCTGGACGACCCGTACGTCTCGGCTGAAACGAAGCAGGCGGTCCTCGGCGCCTACGCGCGCAGCGGGGATGGTAACGAGGCAGCCGAGGAGTACTACGAGAAGTACGGCGTCAACCCGCGCTGGGATCTTTTCGGTCCCCCACGCTTCATAGATGACGACAAGATCTATGAGGAGGCGAAGGCCGAAGCCGAACGCGAGGGTTACCGCGAGAGGCAGGTCTCCGACCGACTCGAGGAGAACAAGTCGGCTCTGGCCGAGGCCCAGGCTCCCGGCACCACCGGCGGGGTGCAGAACTCGGACGAGTTGTTCGATCTCGGCGAGACCGCGCTGGAGGTGTTCGAGCAGTTCGTGCCCATCGACGAGGAGGCACCGGGGGACTGCAGGCACATCGACGGACCGATCAACCTCCAGACCGACATCGAGGAACGGTTCAACGAGCAACGGGGCATCGACTTCCAGAAGTTCCTCGACCAGGCCCAGAAACTGCGGGACGCGCACGCGACTCTGCGGGAACTGCACGAGACCACGGAGTCGAACCTCAACTCCCTCTACAAGGACTGGACCGGTCCCGCCGCGAACGCCTCGTACCAGAAATACAGCGAGGACATCGCGCCGAACTCGAATGAGCTGCTGGAGTACCTGGAGGGTGGCGCCGACGTCATCGAGGCCGCGGTGCAGACGGTGTACGAGGTGTGCAAGAGCAAGATCGAGCAGATCAACGACCTGTACACGCCCACCGTGGGTTCCGCCGTGCCGGACATCGCGCGGAAGGTCATGACGCTCGCGCGCGGCGAGGTGGAGGACCAGGAGCAGATCCTGGAGGTCGCTGCCTGGGTCGACGCCGAGACGGGAAGCAACATCGAGGCGACGATCCGCGCCGACGACTGTGGTCTGAACGAAGAGAACAAAGTGATGACGGTGAACCAGTGCAAGGAGTGGGTGCAGACCTCCTGGAACACCGATCTCTACGACCACCTCTACAAGGACTTCACCAGGATCTGTGACGACGCGAAGGAGAAGGTCGACGAGGCGTGGGGGGAACTCAACGAGTACTTCAAGGGGTACACCAGCGAGTTCCCCGAGGGCGGCGATCTCGGCTTGGAGGGACCGGACACCGGGAATCCGGACTCCGGGCAACGGACCCCCACCGGTGGCGGCGGAGGCGGTGGCGGCGGAGGCACCTCGCCGAGCACGAGCACGCCACCGCCCATTCCGGAGCCGGATCTTCCTGGTTCGGGCCAGCCCAAGAACCCCGTCACCGGGGAGGACTTGGAGATCGACCCGGAAACGGGTGAGCCGTATCCGATCGACCCCGAAACCGGCGAGGCCATCAAGGACCTCGGCAGCGATCGGGACACCCTGACCGTGGAGAAGGGTGACCGCACGTTCGAGATGACGGAACCGGACGAAGACGGCGAGATGGAGATCTCGATCGACGACGGGTCCGGTGAGCCGAAGGAGTACAAGCTCGACTTCGGGGACGGCGAGACCGGTGAGGGGGAAGCCGGGGACGACGACTTCGGCCCCAGGGGGGCCGGGGGTGAGTCGGACGAGCGGGTCTATCGTCCCGGTCCCGACGGCAAGATCCACATCGAGGACGGGGACCTCAAGATCACCGCTGAGCGTCCGGAGGGTCCGGATGGGCCGACGAAGGTCACCGTGGACGACGGCACACCTCCTCCCACCACCTACACCCTCGGGGAGGCGAAGGACGAGGATGCCGGTCCCACAGGCGGCGGTGGTGCGGGCGGCGCGGGCAGCGGTGGTGCGGACCGCGGAAGTCCGAGAACCATGCCTGCCCCGGGCGAGAACCCGGTGGACGACGAGGAGGACGACGCCGACAAGGACGTTCCCACCGGCGGTTCCGGGGGAGGATCGGGTGGCACCCCAGCTGGCGGCGGTGGCATCGGCAGTGCGATGTCCGGAGGCCCCGGTGGATCCGCCGTCGGTGGCGGCGGTGGTGGTGAACCCATCGGCGACGGCCCCATGTCCGGTGCGGTGCCCGGTGAGTCACCTACGTCGGCGGGATTGGGCACGGCACCGGGAGGTATGGCCGAACCCGCCGTGGCCGGTGCGCCCCCGAGCGGTGACACCGCCGGCGGGGCCGGGATGGCCCCGATGGGCGGCATGGGTGCCGCAGGTGCCGGTGGAGGTCAGGGTGGTGACCAGGAACGAACCAACCCGTACCGCATCGACGGCGGCATCTTCGACAACAACGGCACCGAGAAACGAATCAGCGGCACGATCGGTGAGGACAACACCGAAAGTTCCGTTCAGTTCTCCCGTTAGATGACGAACCGGACGTTTTGAGGAGTCAGCATGGCCGAAGGACGAGCCGCTGCCGTTATCTCTCGGTTGGGGCAGATCACGCGGGAGATGAACGATCGGCGGGCGTTGCGGGAACGCAACGCCGCGCAGCACAAGGAAGCCGCCAGGGAACGGCTGCTCATGCAGGGCAAGGTCGCGGAGCGCGCCACCCAACATCTGTCGGAGCTGAACCGCAGACAGAAAGCCGCTGGTGGTTGGGCGACCGGCAAGGCGTTGGCGAACAAGGACAACGTCATGGGCTTCGGTCCGGAGGACGACGACTCCCGGCAGAAGGAGCCGTTCCCCGGGTATCCGGTGCCCTCGTCGTCCGTTCCGCCGCCGGTGTCGACAGCGCCTCCGACAGCCCCGGAACAACCTGCTGCGCAACAACCCACCCAGACGCGTAAGTTCTCCCGGTCGGTGGCACCACGGGAGCCCGAACCGGAGGCTCCGAAACCGCCGCCACCACCACGTCCGGCACGACGGCGCCGAGAAGAGGTCTTCGATGACGAAGACTTCTCGAACAACAGTTGGATGCAATGAGTACCGCACTGCATCCCGTTGTGGCCGAACGTGCGGAGGACATCCGACGTCTCGTGTGCAAGGTGTTGGAGGTGGACGCGGACCAGGTCGAGGACACCGACCTGTTCGTTGAAACCCTCGGCGCGGACTCGATGAAGTTGATCGAACTGCTCGCCCACCTCGAGGTCGAGTTCGATATCGAGGTCGATGAGGACGAGCTCGAACGGCTGGTGAACATCGAGGGCGTTTTCGCGGTGTTGAGTGCCGCGTTGGGCGGGTGAGATGCGCAGAGTGGCGGTGACCGGTGTCGGTGTCGTGTCGAGTATCGGCACCGGCGCCGTCGCGTTCGAGGAGGCGTTGCGGGCCGGGCGCAGTGGGGCGCGGCCCATCACGGCGTTCGACACCGAGGGGTTCGCCCATTCCCTCGGGTGTGAGGTTACCGATTTCGACCCGGCCCGGTGGGTGCGGACATTGCCACCGTGGGAAGTGGGTCGGGCGACGCAGTTCGCCATCGCCTCCGCCCGGTTGGCCCTGGCCGACGCGGGAATGGACGAACGGGACCTCGTCGACAGTCACGGCATGGTGTCGATCGGCACCACCGACGGTGGTGCGGACGACGGTGAGGCGGTCGCGGCGACCGCCGTGCGTTTCGGATTCGACGAGGTCGATCCGGCTGCGGTGCGGCGTATTCCCGCGAGTCGGATCGCCGTGGGGGTGGCGCGGGAACTCGGCCTCAGCGACGTGGACGTCACCACCCTGGCGACAGCGTGCGCGTCGGGGAACTACGCCATCGGCAACGGCTTCGACGCCGTGCGTTCGGGGGAGGCGGACTTCGCCCTCTGCGGGGGCGCCGATGCGATGTGCCGGATGACGTTCACCGGCTTCTATCGGTTGAAGGCCATCGACCCGGAGCGGTGCCGCCCGTTCGACGCGCAACGCAAGGGGATCCTCACCGGTGAGGGGGCCGCTGTGTTGTTGTTGGAGCCGTGGGAGGCCGCCGTCGCCCGGGGAGCCCGGATCTACGCCGAGGTGCTCGGCTACGGACTCAACTGCGACGCCCACCACCAGGTGGCGCCGGAACGTGGCGGTGTGGCGAGGTGCATGTCGCTGGCGTTGCGGGACGCGGGGGTCACACCCGGGGACGTGGACCTGATTTCCGCCCACGGTACGGGGACCCGGCTCAACGACGTCACCGAGTGCGGCGCCGTGTTCGACGTCTTCGGACCCCGTCCGCCGCGGATGGTGTCGGTGAAGTCCATGCTCGGACACACGATGGGGGCCGCGAGCGCGCTCGCCTCCGCCGCGTGCGTGTTGGGTATCGCCGGTGGTTTCATCCCTCCGACGATCAACCACGAAAAGACCGACCCGGACTGCGGCATCGACTGTGTGCCCAATACGGCGGTCGACGCCGATCTTCGCGTCGTGCAGAACAACGCGTTGGCGTTCGGGGGCAACAACGCCGTCGTC
>JAJYTH010000131.1 GCA_021793175.1 Actinomycetes bacterium | reverse complement strand
CTCGCTGAGCACGGTTGGGACACCTATGGTGACGTCGTAGTTTCGCTAGAGCGCGACGAGGCGCTGCATACTGGAAAGTTCAAAACCCGCTCGACCGTCGACCCGGACGTCAAGGCAAGCGACGCCGGGACTTTCGCACGGTCGGCATCAAAGAGCGACGCAGGAGACCGACCAATGAGCCAGCCCGGCGGCTACGGCCAATACGACCAGGGTGACCCGTACGGCCAGCAGGGCCAGTACGGCTACGGACAGGGACAGCCCGGTTACGACCAGGGCTATGGCCAGCCCGGCGGCTACGACCAGGGCTACGGACAACCTGGCTACGACCAGGGCTACGGACAGCCCGGCTACGACCAGGGCTACGGACAACCTGGCTACGACCAGGGCTACGGACAACCTGGCTACGACCAGGGCTACGGACAACCTGGCTACGACCAGGGCTACGGACAGCCCGGCTACGACCAGGGCTACGGACAGCCCGGCTACGACCAGGGCTACGCGGCTCCGCCGAGCCCTCCCGCCGGCTACCCCGCGCAGGCTCCGCCGCCTCCTCCCGGTGGGGACCCCTACGCTCAGCAGGGCGGCTACCCGGGCGGTATGCCCCCGGCCGGTAACCGTCAACTCACAGCCATCCTGCAGCTCGACGACGGTTCCAACCGGACCTACTCGCTCAAGCAGGGCGGCAACGTGATCGGCCGGGGCCAGGACGCCGACTTCCGGCTCCCCGACACCGGTGTCTCTCGCCGTCACCTCGAAATCACCTGGGACGGCCAGAGTGCGACGTTGGCGGACATCGGTTCCACCAACGGCACCACTGTGAACGGCACCCCGGTGCAGACGTGGCAGCTCGCCGACGGTGACGTCATCAGGGTCGGGCACTCTTCACTGGTGTTCCGTACTCAGGGCTGACCCGACCGTTTTTCGGCGTCCTGCACAGCAACCCCACACGTGTCCCGCATAATGGCGGCCATGCGGGGGACCTGTGGAGCCGACGACGGCCGGATGGCGGTGGGCGGCGCAGGTTGGGCGCGAGAAGGCGGGAGCTGAGGCAACAGGTGCCAGAGCTGGTCGTACAACTCACCAGGGTGGGATTCCTCGTCCTGCTCTGGTTGTTCGTGTTCGCCGCGCTACGCGTGGTGCGCTCGGACCTCTACGCGGCGTCGGGGTTGCGGGTTAACCTGCCCAGCCTCCGCCGCGGTGGCAAGGAGAAGAAGCCGCTACGGGGCAGGAACAAGCTGCCCCGTCAACTCGTGGTGACCCACGGGGCACTCGCCGGCACCCGGATCGCCTTGGACGGCAGGCCGATTCTCATCGGACGAGCCGACGACTCGACTCTGGTGCTCGACGACGACTACGCCTCGACACGGCATGCCCGCTTGTCGTTGCGAGGTGACGAGTGGTTTGTGGAAGATCTGGGCTCGACCAACGGCACCTACCTGGACCGGGCTAAGGTCACTGCACCCTTGAAAGTTCCACTCGGCGTCCCCATCCGGATAGGCAAGACGGTGATCGAGCTTCGCCCATGACTCTCGTCCTACGCTACGCGGCCCGCAGTGACCGAGGCCTGGTTCGGTCGAACAACCAGGACTCGGTATACGCAGGCCCTCGCCTACTCGCACTCGCCGATGGCATGGGCGGCCATGCCGCCGGTGAGGTCGCCAGCAAAGTTGTCATCGCCTCGCTGGCACACCTCGACGATGACGAGCCCGGCGACGACTTGGTTACCCAACTGCGCGAAGCCGTGAACCAGGGGAACCAGGCGATCTCCGAGCTCGTCGCGGGCGACCCCGACCTCGACGGGATGGGGACGACCCTGACCGCGGTGCTGTTCTCGGGCTCTCGACTCGGCCTGGTGCACGTCGGCGACTCACGTGCCTACTTGCTCCGCAACGGGCAGTTCTCGCAGATCACCCGGGACGACAGCTTCGTCAACGAACTGTTGGAGCAGGGTCGTATCACCGAGGAGGAAGCCGCGACCCATCCGCAGCGATCCCTGCTGTTGAAGGCACTCACCGGCCACGAGGTCGAGCCGAGTGTCACAGTGCGGGAAGCCCGCGCGGGCGACCGGTACCTGCTGTGTTCCGACGGACTGTCGGGCATGGTGAGCGACGAGACGCTCGCCGAGGCCCTGCGTATCCCGGATCCGCAGGAATGCGCCGACCGGATGATCGAACTGGCGCTCAAAGGCGGCGGCACCGACAACGTCACGGTGATCGTGGCCGATGTCGTCGACGTGGACTTCGGGGAGGACGCCCCCATCGTGGGGGGCGCCGCCGGTGACGGAACGGACGAGGCGCCGCAGGGCGACTCGCCCGCCGCGCGGGCGCGCGCACTCACCGCGCCGCCGCCACCTCAGCCACAGGCTCCGCAGCAAACCGAACAGCTGGAGACGCAGCCCGACCCAAAAGCCAAACGGCGTAAGCGGGTCCGCCTGCTGTTGGCGTTCGGTCTCGCTCTCGTGCTGTTGACCGCGGCGGCTTTCGCCACCCGGTATTTCGTGCTGCGGCAGTACTATGTCGGGGTCGACGAGGCCAGTTCCGAAGTCGTGGTCTACCAGGGCGTTCCCGGCAGCATCCTCGGATTCAAGCTGCAGCAGAAGGCCGAGGGTTCTTGTCCGCCCGAGGCGTCGCTGTGCGATCCGCTGAAGCTCCAAGACCTTCAGCAGGACGCCCGCGCCGCGGTGAGCAACGGTGTCAAGCGGGACGGGCTCGTCGAATCACGCGAGTACATCAACACGCTTCGTCACAACAACATGCTGGAAATCTGCAACGACGAATCCGACCAGGCGCAAGGCGGCGGCCTCGGAGGAATCGAGCAGGGTGGCGAGTCGCGGGACGCAGCCGATGATGCGACACCGGGCGCGCCGAACGAACCGACCAACACGACGGCGGGGCGGAACGAGGGCGGACAGCGACCGGGCGTGGACTGCCGCCCGGCGCCCAGCTCAGGCGGTAACTGATGGCTCAGCCCGCAGCTACCCCTGGTGCGGCAGCTCAGTACATGACGAATCCGCCACGTGAGTTGCCGAAGCGGCGGGGCACCGAACTCGCCCTGCTCGCGTTCTCGGCTCTCATCGTGACGGTGGCGTTCGTCCTGGTACAGGCTAACCAGGAGCAGGAGTTGTCGTGGTCGGTGCTCTGGTACGGCCTGGCCTACCTGGCGATCTTCGGTGCCGCCCACCTGGCCGTCCGGCGGTGGGCGCCCTACGCGGACCCGCTGATCCTGCCGTGTGTCGCGCTACTCAACGGGCTCGGGCTCGTGATGATCCACAGGATCGATCTCGCCGAAGCCCAACGGGCCCTCGCCAACGGTGAGAACGCCGCGGCCTTCGCCCCTCGCCAGGTGATGTTCACGGTCATCGCGCTGGCGTTCTTCCTGGGTGTGCTGATCCTCGTCTCGGACCACCGCAAGCTCACCCGCTACGCCTATACGTGTGGCTTGGTGGGCATCGTGGCGTTGGCGTTGCCCGCCGTGCTGCCGAGTTCCCTGTCCGAGGTCAACGGCGCCAAGGTGTGGCTCAAGCTGCCGGGTTTCTCCATCCAGCCCGGTGAGTTCGCCAAGATCCTGTTGATGATCTTCTTCGCCGGTTTCCTGGTGTCGAAGCGCGATCTGTTCATGACCGCGGGCAAACGGGTGCTCGGGGTGGAACTGCCGAGAGCCCGTGACCTGGGGCCGATCATCATCGCCGCGCTCGCCTGCCTCGGCATCCTCGTGTTCGAGAAGGACCTGGGCACAGCGCTGCTGTTCTTCGGCATCGTGCTCATGATGCTCTACGTCGCCACCGAGAGGATCATCTGGGTCGTGCTCGGGCTGAGCATGTTCTCGGTGGGCGGCATCATCGCGTATTCGCTGTTCACGCACGTGCAGCAACGCGTGGCGAACTGGTTCGACCCGCTGGAGACCTACTACGACCTCGGCGGTGGTTATCAGATCGCGCAGGGCCTGTTCGGCCTCGGCACCGGCGGAATGATGGGCACAGGCCTCGGGCTCGGGCGGCCTGACACCGTTCCGGAGTCGCACACCGACTTCATCAGCGCCGCGCTCGGGGAAGAACTCGGGCTCGTGGGCCTGTCCGCGATCCTGATGATCTACCTGCTGCTCTCCATGCGAGGCATGCGAAGCGCTCTCGCCGTCAGGGACACGTTCGGCAAACTGCTCGGCGGCGGGCTGTCCTTCGCGATCATCATGCAGGTCTTCGTGATCGTCGGCGGTGTGACGAAGCTGATCCCGATGACGGGGGTCACGACGCCGTTCTTGTCGGCCGGCGGATCATCGCTGCTGGCGAACTACGCACTCGTCGCGCTCCTGCTGCGGATCTCCGATGCGGCACGGCGGCCGCAACAGCCCGCCAAGCCCAAGCCCGCACCCCAGGCCCCGCTGGCGGAAGCGCACACGGTGATGGTTCAGCGTTTCCAGGTCACCCCGAACACGCCGGGCGTGCCGGACGGACCGGGGACGGCGCATCCGCCGGAAGGGGGGAGACAACCGTGAACACACCGCTGCGCAAGGTCGGCGTCGCCATGCTCGTGATGGTGACCCTGCTCCTGGTGAACACCACGTACATCCAGGTGGTCAAGGCCGACGACTACCGCACCGACGGTCGCAACACACGCGTGTTGTTCGACGAGTACTCCCGCGAACGGGGCAAGATCACCTCGGATGACGCCGGCCAGGTGCTCGCGGGCATCGAACCCACCGACAACACACTGAGGTATCGGCGCACGTATCTCAACGGGCCGGTGTATGCGCCCGTCACCGGCTACTACTCGGTGAACTACGGCGCGAGCGGGCTCGAACACGCCCACAACGACTTCCTCAACGGTTCCGACTCGCGGCTTTTGGTGCGGCGACTGTCGGACCTGATCACCGGGCGGGACACGCGGGGCGGCAACGTTCGTCTCACCATCAAACCGGCGGTGCAGGAAACCGCCTACGAGATGATGTCCGCCAACGGCTACAAGGGTGCCGTCGTGGCGCTCGACCCGAAGACGGGCGACATCCTGGCCATGGTGTCCACGCCGTCGTACGACCCCAACAAGCTGGCCTCCCACAGCTCGGACGAGCAGCAGGAGGCGTGGCAGACATACAACGAGGACCCCGACAACCCGATGCTGAACCGGGCCATCAGGGAGACCTATCCCCCGGGGTCCACATTCAAGATCTTGACGACGGCGGCGGCGCTGGAGAACGGGGCCACCGCCAACACCGAGGTCGTTCCCGACGCCCGGGTCACCCTGCCGGGCACCAACACCACGCTGGAGAACTTCAACGGCTCCACTTGCCCCGGCAACACGCTCAAGGCCGCGTTGGCGCACTCGTGCAACACCGCCTTCTCCGTGCTCGCCGGCCAGCTCGGCGCGGACAAGCTGTGGGAGACGGCAGCCAACTTCGGGATCGGCATGGCCGACATGTCCATCCCGATGAGCGTCGTGCGGTCCGACCTGGGCCCGTTGGAAAGCGAGGCGGCCCTCTACCAGAGCGGCATCGGGCAACGGGACGTACGATTGACTCCGCTGCAGGACGCCCTGCTCTCCGCCACCGTCGCCAACGACGGCGTGGCCATGCAGCCCCGGCTCGTCAAGGAGCTGCTCGCGGCCGACCTGTCGACGGTCGAGGAGTTCTCCCCCGAGGAACTGACGGGTGAGCCCGCTCTGTCGGCCGCCAATGCCCAGATCCTCACCGACATGATGATCGCCTCGGAGGAAAACACCGGCGGTGGTGGGAAGAACCCGTCTCTGAAGATCGCGTCGAAGACCGGTACGGCCGAACACGGCACCAACCCCAAGGCCACACCACCCCACGCCTGGTACACAGCGTTCGCCCCGCACGACGATCCCCAGATCGCCGTGGCCGTCATCGTCGAGTCAGGTGGTAACCGTGGCCTCGCCGCGACAGGCGCCACGGTGGCCGCCGAGATCGGGCGGGCCTCCATCGCCGCCGCCCTCGGAGGTGGCTGACGCATGCTGTCGTCCGGGCAACTGCTCGCACAGCGCTACCGACTCGAAGGCCGCATCGCGGTCGGCGGGATGGGCGAGGTGTGGGAAGCCAGCGACACCCGGCTCGACCGCACCGTGGCGGTGAAGATCCTCAAAGCCGAGCTGTCCGGTGATGCGGAGTTCCTGCACAGGTTCAGAACGGAGGCACGTACGACCGCCTCCCTGAACCACCACGGGATCGCGGCCGTGCACGACTACGGCGAGACGGAGGTCGGGGAGGGCTCCGGCATCTCGATCGCCTATCTCGTCATGGAACTCGTCGAGGGCGAGCCGCTGGCGGCGATCCTCGCCCGGGAGCGTCGGCTGTCTCCCGAGCGCACCCTCGACATTCTCGAACAGGCGGGCCGCGCGCTTCAGGCCGCCCATGAACGCGGGCTCGTCCACCGTGATGTGAAGCCGGGCAATATCCTCGTCTCACCGAGTGGCGTGGTGAAGCTCACCGACTTCGGCATCGCCAAGGCCGCCGACGCCGCCCCGGTCACCAGGTCCGGGATGGTGATGGGAACCGCCCACTACATCGCCCCCGAGCAGGCATTGGGGCATGACGCCGAACCCGCCAGCGATGTGTATTCGCTCGCCGTGTGCGGCTACGAGTGCCTCGCCGGACACAGACCTTTCTTGTCGGAGCACGCCGTGAGCGTGGCGATGATGCACATTCGGGACATAGCCCCGCCCTTGCCGCCCGATGTCCCTCCCGGCGTGCGAGCGGTCGTCGAAGCGACCCTCGTCAAAGATCCACGACAGCGCTACGCCAATGGCGGTGAGTTCGCCAACGCCGTCGCCGCGGTGCGGGCGGGTCGTCCCCTGCCGCCACCGTCGGGTTTGGCCGCCGCCGGTTATCTAACGCATCCCGTCCAGGCGAACACGCACCCGGCTCAGGGGGCTCCGATGGCGCTGTCATCCCCACAGACGCCCGTGCCCGGTCCGGTCGGACCCGGATCACATCCTTCGATGGCGCCCGTGCCTCCACCCGGCGGGATGCAGGCGACACGCCGTCGCACTCCTGCGGGAACACTGCTGGCTCTGGCGTTGGTGCTGTTGGTGACGGTCGTCATTGTCGTACTCGCCATCACGGTGTGGAGTGGCGACGACGGGTCCGGAAGCACTACGGAACAAGCTCCGGTAGGAGACAACTGGCCTAACACCGGCATGCGTTCACCCGGTGAAGGCGGTGAACAAGGCATGATGAGCACGCTCCTGATGGAGAACCACAGGTGAATGTCGTTGGCCACAGGGCACTGGCGACACGCTTCGGTCCCGGGCCGAGCGTGGGAAGAAGACCGAGTGAATGGGACGGCACCGAGCAATGAGCGCACCCCGACTGCTCTCAAACCGCTACGAACTGGGTGACACACTCGGCTACGGCG
>JAJYTH010000130.1 GCA_021793175.1 Actinomycetes bacterium | reverse complement strand
GTCTCGAAGTCGCCGTGCGCCAGGAACGACAGCAGTGCCGGGACGTTGAACGTCTTCACGCTCTCGCAGTCGGCGTCGGCCACGTCACCGACGGCGATGATCGAGAAGCTCCCGGGCTGTTCGGTGTGGCACAGCGCTTCGGCGGCGGCCATCTTCATGGGCTGCTGTTCGAACATGAGCTTGCCCTGGATGTCGCCGGTGACCAGGAGGACGGCGAACGAGACGGCACCGACCCACGCGCCGAGCTTCACCGACGAACGCCAGACCTGCCGGTGCTCGTCCTCGGTGTGCCGCTTGCGCCACAGGTGCCAGGCGGCGATCCCCACGAGGAAGGCCGCGGCGACGGCGAACGAGCCGGCGACGGTGTGGGGCACGGCCGCCAGCGTCGTCGAGTTCGTCAGCACCGCCCAGATGGAGGTCATCGTGGGCCTGCCGTCCACGAACTCCGCCCCCACGGGGTGCTGCATCCAGGAGTTGGCGGCGAGGATGAAGTAGGCCGAGGCGACCGTGGCCAACGAGAACGCCCACGCACAGGCCAGGTGGACGCGCTTGGGCAGACGACCCCAGCCGAAGATCCACAATCCGAGGAAGGTCGACTCGACGAAGAACGCGACGAGTCCCTCCATCGCCAGTGGCGCGCCGAACACGTCACCGACGAACCGGGAGTACTCGCTCCAGTTCATGCCGAACTGGAATTCCTGGACTATGCCCGTGACCACACCCATGGCGAAGTTGATGAGGAGCAACTTCCCCCAGAACTTCGTCATGCGGTAGTAGCGCACGTTACCTGTTCGCACCCACGCCGTCTGCATGCCGGCGACAAGGACCGAGAGTCCGATTGTGAGCGGCACCATCAGGAAGTGATAGACGGTGGTGATGCCGAACTGCCAGCGTGCGAGCTCCAGGACTTCCATAAGATCAAGATGCCTTCTGACTGGGGGTTTTCGTCAGGTCCCGTGGTCCTGAGACGACCGGGACCAAGGTCCCGTCACATATGTGGCAGCGATCACAGAATCGTGATTTCGGTGCGCCGAAAAAATTCCTTAGGCATTCCGGTAACACATTCTCAACCCGCCTGAAAAAGCAATTCGTCGAAGGCATCCACTAGGAATTCCCACTCATCCCCTTTATCGTTGCAGAGGAAAGGGGTGAGTGCTTTCCGTGTCAGCCGCTCTCCTGGCTTTCGTGACGACCTTCGCCTTGGTGACGGCCGTCGAACTACCCGATAAGACTTTCGTGGCGACGCTTGTTCTCACCACGCGTTTCCGCAATGACGCCGTCATCACCGGAGTGGTCGGCGCGTTCGTTCTGCAGGCACTCATCGCCGTCGGATTCGGTAGCGCACTCACCTTTCTGCCCGATCAACTGGTGTCCGCGATCGTCGGAGTGCTGTTCGGCGTCGGTGCCGCCATGTTGCTGCGCGAGGGGTTCCGGACCGGCGAGGACGCCGCGCACGACGCGGCACGGGCAGGCGCACCGGTCACGTTCCCCCGTGCGGCCCTGACGTCGTTCGGGGTGCTGTTCGCGGCGGAGTGGGGCGACGCCTCACAACTGGCCACGGCCGGTCTGGTGGCACGCTCGGCACAGCCTTTCGCCGTGGGCATCGGCGCTTTCGCCGCGCTCGTCACCGTCGCGGGAGTGGCGGTACTGCTCGGCCGCAAGATCCGTTCGAGGCTGCGGCCCCGGTTGTTGCAGCGCGTGGCCGGGTTCGTCTTCGCCGGACTGTCCGCCGTGGCCTTCGGCAGCGTGTTCCTCGGCTGATAAGGCTGAGGAAGCCGAAGAGACGCTGCGAGGACACCGCGGGTACACCACAGGCGCGTAATCAGGTACGCAGCGCCTCCGCGAGCGTGTTCGCCGCCTCCACGAGCTGTGGACCGACGACCGCGTTGTCCAGGGCCGTCAACGACACCACACCCAGCGCCGCCCTGATCCCGACCACGCCCCGCACGGGCGCCGCGACCCCGTAGGTACCGGGTTGTGGGTCACCCGAGACCGCGGCCCACCCCCGGCCCCTCGGACGCAGGCCCAGGGCCTTGCCCACGGCGCCCCGCGACACGGGGTGCCTGCTGCCCAGCCGATACGCCACGTGGAAGGTCGTCCGTAGCGGCTCGGCCGCCGCGACGACGTGTACCTGGTCGCCTTCGACCACCGACAGGTGCGCCGTGGCCCCCACGGTGTCGGCCAGTCCCCGCAACACCGGCCGCGCCGCCGCACGCAACTGCGGCAACATCTGTTCGGCCAGCCGAAGCACACCCGAACCGAGCCGGACGCGGCTGCCGTCCCGCCACACCAGGCCACGTTCGGCCAGCGGGACCAGCAGGCGGTACACCGCGGCACGACTGGTGCCGATCGCCTCCGCCAGGTCCGTCACCGTGGCCGACGCCTCCCCCGCGTCGGCCACGGCCTGCAACAGTGCGAGCCCGCGATCCAGCGTCAGCGAGCTCTCCCTGGTCATAGCAGGCCCAGTTCCCGCAGTTCGGAGATCGTTTCGTCGAAGGTCGCCGAGGCATAGCAGGCGAACAGCGACCGCACCACCTTGGCGGCCTTGTCGCCGAGTCCCCCGACCTCCGCGGCGAGCTGTTCGCCGTCGGTGCTGGCCAGCGCCTCGCGCACATCCCCACCCGACAGACTCCGAGCGGCGGCGACCAGTATGTTCAAAAAGCCGTGGTGGGCGAACCCGGTTTCGGGATCGGTGTGCCGCACGGCCCGGTGGAGACTGTTGGTGGCCTTGAACGACGCGCCGGGGACGCTGCTGACCACGGCGAAGAAGTCGGCCACCTCGTCCACGCTCGGGAAGTTCTCGCTGGACACACCGCCGCAGCGGATCTTGGGCCAGCTGCCGTGTTCGAGGACCTTGCGTACTCCGTCCAGCCAGCCGACCCCCCTGCGGGGCTCCACGACACGGATGACGTCTTCGGGGACGAACTCCGACACTCGTTCCAGCCAGACTTCGTCGACGTCGGACGGCGCGGGCATCTCCACCATCCGCAGGGACAGCAGTTCCTCACGCGATTCGACGATGGAGATGGCCTTCGGTACGCCACCGAGCCCGGTGTCGATGATCAACGACAGCGGCAGCGGTTCCTTCGGCCGGATCTTGATGAGCTCAGTGATCATCTCCGCTAACCGGGACGCCGGGCACAGGAAAAAACCCTGCATTCCGGCGTACTCACCCGACCTGTGTTCCAGGTAACCGGCCAGCGCATCGGGCATTGCCGCTTCGCCCGGTGGGAACAGGGCCGAGTCGTCGACAAGCCTGGCGAGCAGGGTTGGGATTCCACGAGGGCCGGGGGGCGGGAGTTCCACAGCGCTTGTCACATCCCCCACGCTAGTAGCGAACGTATTTCGGACAAAACTGTTCGACCACCGAACGCTTATCACGTGCTACACGCCACACCCCACCCCGGGGCTTCCAAGGTTAGGCTTACCTAATAGGAGGTGTGTTGTGAGCGACCCTGTCCCCCGCCGTCCCCCGACTCCGCGCCCCGCGGAACGAGCCAAGACCATCGCCGTCCGCGGCGGTCCGGCGAGCCTACTGCCGGCTCTCGGCGACCACACCCGGTCGGAACGGACCACGCCCGCCCTGTGGCACCTGCACGCGGGCGACGACCTCAGCATCGCCCTCCCCACCGACGACCCCCTCGCCGTCGGCGTGCGAGGCAACGCCATAGCCGAACTGGCCGTCACGCTCGAGATCATCGACGAGGCGCCCGTGCCCCTGCGGCAGCCCGTGCGCGGCCTGCTGTGGCTGACCGGCTGGCTCCGGGGACTCGACGACCGAACCGCTCGCGCCCGGGCGTTGACCATCGCCGATGCGTCCACCGAACCGGACCCGCGACTGCTCGATCTCGGACACGGCCTGTCCATGCTCCGCTTCACACCCGCCTCGGTCGTCCTCGCCGACAGCGAAGGCACCCACCCGCTCAGCCCCGTCACCTTCGACGCGGCCGTGCCCGACCCGCTGTGCGGCTACGAGAGTCGCTGGCTGCAGCACCTGGAACACGAACACGCGGATGTCATCGGCCACCTGTCCCGGCACCTGCCGCCCGAACTGGTGGGTGGCCGAATCCGCCCGCTGGGTATCGACCGCTGCGGCATCCGACTCCGAGTCGAGACGGCCGACGACGACCACGACGTGCGCCTGGCCTTCTCCCGTCCCGTGGAGAACCCGCCACAACTCGGTGTGGAGCTACGCAAGCTCGTCGGCTGCCCGTTTTTGAACCGCGTCGACGAACGCGCCTGAAAAAACGTGTGCGGCGCCCCCACGATCGAGGGACGCCGCACACATGCGTACGAAAGAAGGTCGATCAGGACTTCACAGGGACCTTCTCCTTCTTGCCCTTGCCGTCCCCCTCGGACCCGTTCGCGTCACTCGGGTCCACCAGCCCCTCGTCGATCAGGCTGTTGGTGACGTGCTCCGTGAGCTGTTCGCGTTGCAGCCTGCGCTGCACCCGCAGCATCGCCGTGCGTTCCGCTCTGAAGTCCCTGATGATCGACACGCACATGCCGAGCATCACGACACTGAACGGCAGCGCGATGAGGATGGCCACCGTCTGCAACGCGCTCAACCCGCCCGCGAGCAGCAGCGCGACGGCGACGGCACCCGCCAACACGCCCCAGAACACACGGTGCCACTTCGGCGGTTCCGGATCGCCACCGGACGCCAGCATGGTCACCACGAGGGAACCGGAGTCGGACGAGGTCACGAAGAACAGCACGATCAGGATGACCGCGCCCACACACAGCACCGTCCCACCGGGCAGGGCTTCGAGAACCCCGAACAGCGACGCCTCGGTGTCCACTGTGGCGTTGCCCTCCGTGTCCGTGCCCACCAGGCCACCCTGGCCGAACAGCTCGCGGTAGAGCGCGGTACCGCCGAACACGGTGAACCACAGCATGGTCACGGCCGTGGGCACCAACAACACGCCCGCGACGAACTCCCGCACCGTACGGCCGCGCGAGATCCGGGCGATGAACACACCGACGAAGGGCGCCCACGAGATCCACCAGCCCCAGTAGAAGGTGGTCCAAAAGCCCTGCCAGGAGTTGCCGTCCTCACCCTCGTACGCCGTGGTGTTGAAGCTCATCTGCACGACGTTCTGCAGATAGGCGCCGATCGACTGCACCAGGTCCTTGAAGATGAACAGCGTCGGGCCGAAGACCAGCACGATCAACATCAGCAGGCCGGCAAGGCCCATGTTGAAGTTGGACAGCCACTTGATGCCCTTCTTCACCCCGGTGACCACCGAGAAGATGGCGAGCATCGAGATCGCGCCGATCAGGATGACGTAAGTCATGTTGCCTGGGTCGGACACGATGTCGAGGAAGTCGAGCCCCGCACCGATCTGCAGGACCCCCAGGCCGAGCGAAGTGGCCACACCGAACAACGTGCCGACGACCGCGGCGATGTCAATGATGTCTCCGAGCCAGCCGTGTACGCGCTTGCCGATCAGCGACTCCAGTGCGTAACGGATGGACACCGGCCGCTTCTTGCGATGGATGGCGTACGCGACGGCCACACCGACGACCACGTAGATGGCCCACGGATGCAGTCCCCAGTGCAGGAAGGTCTGCACCAGCGCGTCCTGCGCACCGCTTTCGTCCTGGGTGATGCCGGTGGCCCGGTTGGGGATGCCGGCGAAGTGGTTCAGCGGCTCGGCCACCCCGTAGAACACCAGGCCGATACCCATGCCTGCCGCGAACAGCATCGCGAACCACGTCTTGAGGCCGAACTCGGGGTCTTCCTCATCGGGTCCCAGCTTGATGTCGCCGTAGTGGCTCAGGCCGATCCACAACGAGAACAGCACGAAGCCCGACACGATCAGCATGTAATACCAGCTGAACGAGCTGACGACCTGTTCCTGGATCGCGCCGATCGCCTCGCTCATGGCGTCAGGAGCTACAACGGTGGCCACCACGAAGACCAAAATGATCACCGCGGCGGGCCAGAAGACCCGCTGCGAGACCGTGGCATGCCACGGCCGACGCGAAACGGGCGGTGACTCCACGGCCTCAGCATCGGACGTTGCCGTCACGAGGCTTGCCTCCTTCTTCGGATTCTTTGGACCGTAAGACCCTAGTACCCAAACCCTTTGTTGAAGAGGGGAAGTCGTGAATTCGGTTCCTCATGGGACTGGCGTAAAGCTCACTACCAGCGAAAACTTCTTTTCATGTAACGTGCCACAGTGTCCCTACGAGCCCGAGACTGGTTCGCTCCACAGCGACCGAGCTATCCGGAACCCGTGACCGACCCCGGCAAGCGACGACTGCTCGTCGCGGAAGTCGTACTCGTTTTCTCAATTACTTTGGGTTTATCCGGTGTTCGCAGTGCGTTGTCCTTACTGGACGCTTTTCTGCGGCCGGAACCATTGGCACAACAGCGGGTCTCCATCAACACGTCGCAAGCGGCACTCGACGTCATCGATCTGCTCAAGCAACTACTCGGAGTGGTGCAACTCGTCGGCTGGGGCGCACTGGGCCTGTACCTGTTATGGCGCGCGGGTATTCGTCTGTCTCGAATCGGACTGGACGCACGACGCCCCGGCAAGGACACCGTGTGGGCGATCGCACTCGCGGCGAGCATCGGCATTCCCGGGCTCGTGCTCTACTTCTCGGCCTGGCAGCTCGGGTTCAACCTCGCCGTACAACCATCCACATTGGATGTCTCGTGGTGGCGACCGTTCGCGCTCACTCTGTCGGCGTTCGGTAACTCCTTCGCGGAAGAAGTGCTGGTGGTCGGGTATCTGCTCACTCGGCTGCGCCAGCTCGGACTCTCCGAGAACGCCTCACTGCTCGTCTCGTCGCTGATTCGCGGTTCGTACCACCTGTACCAGGGGCTGGGCGCGTTCGTCGGCAACATCGTGATGGGCTTGGTCTACGGCCGGTTCTGGCAACGCACCGACCGATTGTGGCCACTGATCGTGGCCCACATGCTGCTCGACGTCGTCGCGTTCGTCGGCTACGCCGCGCTGCGCGACCACGTCACGTGGTTGCCATGACTTGACCCACCGTTCGAACACCTGTTCTAATAGTTAGGCCGGGTCGAGTCGGACAGAACGGCTGACCAGCGATTTCTCAGGAGGGGACCATGGCTTGCACGATCATCAATCGTGTGGACGACCAGCGAATCCGATTCACCAGCCGCGATGCCGCCGAACGCTATGCCGAGATCATGGGAGGCGGCGTTCACAACTGGGTGTTCACCACGGAACCGAACACGCCGAACGGGGTGAACGGGGCGAACGGGGCGAACGGGGCGAACACTGTGCCGAATACGGCGCCGAACGTGGCGGCGAACACGGAGCCGCCGGACTCAAACCCTCCGCGAACGAAGATACTCATCCACCCCGAAGACTCTCCCCGCAA
>JAJYTH010000129.1 GCA_021793175.1 Actinomycetes bacterium | reverse complement strand
CGGGTGAGGATTTGCCGAAATCCTCACCTTGTCCACCACCGTCCACGTTGCCCCCGGGTGGCTGCTGCGCGAGCCAGGCTCCGGCGTTCATGGCCGGCACGACCGCGAAGGCCGGAAGTGTCATGTCGTCACCCTTTCTCGGATCCCCGCGAACAGATCGTCCTCCGGCAACGTCGTGTCAACGAGCGAGCGGACGAGTTCGTACTCCTCGGTGGGCCACACCTCACGCTGCACGTCCAGCGGCACCGCGAACCACCGACTGTTCGGGTCGATCTGTGTGGCGTGTGCGCGCAGCGCGTCGTCGCGCGCCTCGAAATGGTCGGAGCACGGCACCCGTGTGGTGACGCGTTCCATGACATCGGGCCGGTTCGGGTCCCACCTCTTCAGCCACTCCTCGTACGGCGAGGGCAGCCCTCGCGAGGTGAGCGCCTCGTGGAACGCCTCGTACTTCGCCCGCGAGAAACCGTGGACGTAGTACAGCTTGAGCGGCTGCCACGGCTCACCCGCGTCAGGATACTGCTGTGGGTCGGAGACGGCGTCCCAGGCCGCCATCGACACCTCGTGGCAGCGGATGTGGTCCGGATGCGGATATCCACCGTTCTCGTCGTAGGTGATGACGACGTGCGGGCGGAACTCGCGCATCAGGCGCACGAGCTTGGCGACCGGTTCGTCCAACGGCACGTTCGCGAAGCAGTCCTCCGGCAACGGCGGAGGCGGATCGCCCTCCGGCAGGCCGGAGTCGATGAAGCCCAGCCACCGATGCTGCACACCGAGGATCTTGGCGGCCCTGGCCATCTCCTCCCTGCGCAGCTGCGTCATGTTCTCGCGCACCTCGGGCCGGTCCATCGCCGGATTCAGCACACTGCCCGCTTCACCACCCGTACAGGTCACGACCATGACCTCGTGCCCCTCGGAGACATAGCGAGCCATCGTGGCGGCCCCCTTGCTCGACTCGTCGTCGGGATGGGCATGCACCGCCATCAGCCGCAACCCCGCCTCCACCCTGCTCGCCCTCTCTTCGTCGGTTCGCGCCATGCTCGGCTCGGCTCCTTTCCACTCGCGTTCGCCCTGACGGACCCCCGTGGTCCACGCCCGTCCGCTCTCACGGATACTCAACACGCGAGGTGGGTGCTTTCATTCTCCCGCCGCGACGGCACGATCATTCGGGAGGCCCTCCGTTGAGCAGGTCGGAGTCCGACCCGACGTCGACGAACGGGTTGGAGGACCGCTACGGCTCCGCGCGGAAACGCCAGGCGGGGCCGCGTTTCCGCCTGCGAGGAAACCGTGCGTGGTTGGTCGGCATCGTTGCGGTGGTGGCACTCACTCTCGGCGGTTACATCGTCTACCAGCAATTCTTCGCCACGCCCATCGACGGTCAGCGGGTCGCGTTCACCGAGCTGCCCGGCAATGCGATGGAAGTCACCGTGGATGTGATCCGTAACGACCCGTCGCGACCCGCGGTGTGTGTCGTCAGGGTCCGTGATATCTCGGGTGCCGAGAGCGGCAGAAGGGAGATCTACGTCCCTCCGGACGTGGGACGCCTGGACACTGTTGTACAGAGCATCGAGCGGCCTGTCACTGCGGACGTGTACGGCTGCTCATATGATGTTCCTGAATATCTGTCAACCCCCGAGCGGCCAACGGAGTGAAATAGGAGCCGGGAGTCCGGCGTTCCTGACTTAAGCAGGGGTCTCGGGGGTAGCTTCGTGCTATCCTTAGGTATCGGCACGGCCCCGAGTGGGCCGTGTCTTTCCTTTATCTACCAGCCACGATGGCGTGGCGGCCGGCTTGTATACCCAGGTTCGGCAGGCCCTAGGAGGAGATGGTGACCGTGAGCGATAGCAAGGTGACCTGGCTGACCCAGGATGCCTACG
Organism: Actinomycetes bacterium; assembly: GCA_021793175.1. Lineage (GTDB taxonomy): Bacteria > Actinomycetota > Actinomycetes > Mycobacteriales > Pseudonocardiaceae > Saccharomonospora. The sequence continues at coordinate 5,506 of JAJYTH010000129.1, read as the reverse complement.
ACAGGCTCAAAAACGAGCTCGACGAGTTGATCGCGAATCGTCCGGTCATCGCCGCGAAGATCAATGCCAGCCGAGAAGAGGGCGACCTGAAGGAGAACGGTGGCTACCACGCCGCCAGGGAGGAGCAGGGGCAGCAGGAAGCCCGAATCCGGCACCTTCAGGAGTTGCTGCGCTCAGCCAAGGTCGGCGAAGCGCCCAAGGACGACGGCATCGCCGAGCCGGGCATGGTGTTGACCGTGCGTTACGACGGCGATGACGACGAGGAGACGTTCCTGCTCGCCACTCGCGAGGAGGGCGGCGGCGGATCGTTCGAGGTCTACTCGCCCGACTCGCCCCTGGGCAAGGCGTTGCTCGGCGCCAGGGAGAACGAGTCGCGGGAATACCCGCTGCCGAACGGCAAGACCCAGAAGGTCACCCTCGTCAAAGCCGTTCCCTACAACTCCGAGGCGGCGATGAGCGAGAGCTGAGTCCTCACAAACAGCAGCAACGGCGACGGCCGGTGCGCACCACCACTTTCGGCAGGTGCGCGCCGGCCGTCGCCGTTTCTCGGAAGGACCGTTCGTGTGCCGAGCCGGCAAAGACGTCTTCGAGGTCGTGTGCTCGCATCGGTGTCGCCCGGCTTCGGCCGGTCTAGTCGCAGGCGATGCGCTCCAGCAGCGGCCGCACCCGAGGGGGTACCGGGGTCGACAGCGCGATCGATGTCGCCGTTCTCCGCACCCCGGGGACACTGACGACGTCGTCGATGACGCGTTGCAGGTCGTCGTTGGAACGGGCGACGAGCCTCACGAACAGATCACCCTGCCCGGTGGTCGCGTGTACCTCACACACCTCGTCGATGGCGGCCAGCGCGGAGGCCACCTCGGCGCGGTGCCCCTGCGCGATCTCCAACACCGCGAAAGCCGTCAATCCGTAGCCCATCGTGGCGAGATCGAGTTCGGGTGGGAAACCCTTCAACACCCCGGCCGAGGTGAGTCGGTCGAGCCGCGCCTGCACGGTGCCGCGAGCCACACCGAGTCGCCGGGCGCACTCCAGCACTCCCAGGCGGGGTGCGTCGGTTAACAGCAGCAGCAACCGCGCGTCCAGGGCGTCCAGCCTCATCCGTCCTCCTGCGCAATCCGGTCAATGTGATCACTCGAATGCCAATTTCACTGGGCAGGTTGACCAGCATATTTGGTAACTATTGCCCAGTCTGTGTTCATCAGCGCATTCTTCGTCGCATGGCGAATCCAGCACTCGACGACGTCAGCTACGACCAACTCCGTCAACTCGTCGGCCTGGTCGACCACGACCCGGCCAAGGACCCCTTCCCCGTCAAGGCGATGGACGCGGTGGTCTTCGTGGTCGGCAACGCCACACAGACCGCGCACTTCTACCAGTCGGCGTTCGGTATGGACCTCGTCGCCTACTCCGGACCGGAAACGGGCAACGCCGAGTACAAGTCGTTCGTGCTCAAGTCGGGCTCGGCGCGTTTCGTGGTCAACGGTGGGGTGAAGCCGGACTCGCCGCTGTTGGACCACCACCGCAAACACGGCGACGGGGTCACCGACCTGGCCCTCGAAGTCACCGATGTGGACAAGTGCGTCGAGCACGCCAGGGCGAACGGGGCCACGGTCCTGAACGAACCGTACGAGATCTCCGACGAACACGGCACGGTACGCATGGCGGCCATCGCGGCGTACGGCGACACTCGACACACGCTTGTGGACCGCTCTCGTTACTCCGGCCCCTATCTACCGGGCTACCAGGCGCGTACCCGCAGCGTGCCCAAACCCGACGGTGCACCGAAACGTCTGTTCCAGGCCGTCGACCACTGTGTCGGCAACGTCGAACTCGGCAAGATGGACGAGTGGGTGGAGTTCTACCACCGCGTCATGGGTTTCGTGAACATGGCCGAGTTTGTGGGTGACGACATCGCCACCGAGTATTCGGCGCTGATGAGCAAAGTGGTCGCCAACGGCAACCACCGCGTCAAATTCCCGCTCAACGAGCCCGCCTTGGGCAAGAAGAAGTCGCAGATCGACGAGTTCCTCGAGTTCTACGACGGTGCCGGGTGCCAACACATCGCGTTGGCCACCAACGACATCATCGGCACGGTGGAGGCGATGCGGCAGGCAGGCGTGGAGTTTCTGGACACTCCGGACTCCTACTACGACGACCCGGAGCTGCGCGCACGCATCGGTGAGGTGCGGGTGCCGATCGAGACGTTGAAGGAACACCGCATCCTCGTCGACCGCGACGAGGACGGCTATCTGCTGCAGATCTTCACCAAGCCGATCGGTGACCGGCCCACCGTGTTCTACGAGCTCATCGAGCGGCACGGCTCGCTCGGTTTCGGTAAGGGCAACTTCAAGGCGCTGTTCGAGGCCATCGAGCGCGAACAGGCACGTCGCGGAAACCTCTGACGGCGGCCCTGACCGGCCACGGTCCGGTGTCGTGGGGTCGCCCGCCGACGGGGCGGCTCCACGGCACCGGGGCCCGCACGGCCGACGGTGATCAATACAACAGGCGGAATCCCGCGCGCTGCAGTTGTGCGGCGACGTCGGCACAGTGGTCCGGACCGCGGGTCTCCAGCTTCAACGCGATCTCCACCTCACCCACCGCGAGCTTGCCGGAGATACGTGAGTGTTCGACGTCGAGCACGTTCGCGCCGAGCTCGCCAACGAGCGACAACACGCTCGCCAACGACCCGGGCCGATCCGGCACCCGCAGTCGCAGGCTCAGGTAACGTCCGGCGGCCGTCATACCGTGCTGGATGAGCTGCAGCAACAAAAGCGGGTCCACATTGCCGCCCGACAGCACCGCGACGATGGGCGGTTCGAACACGCCGGGATACTCCAGCAGCGCGGCCACCGCCGCCGCCCCGGCCGGTTCCACGACGAGCTTGCGCCGTTCCAGGCACAGCAGCACCGCCCGCGACAGCGACTCCTCCCCCACGGTCACCACGTCGTCGACGAGCGACCGGACGTGTTCGAAGGTGATCGGCCCCGGCTCGCCGACGGCGATGCCGTCGGCCATCGTCTGCATGCGGTCGAGCCGCACCGGTCTTCCCGCCGACAGCGACAGCGGGAACGCCGCCGCGTCCTCGGCCTGCACCCCCACGATCCGCACCTCGGGCCGTGCCGCCTTCAGCGCGCTGGCCACGCCGCCCACCAGGCCTCCGCCGCCGGTGGCGACCAACACCGTGGCCACGTCGGGCACCTGTTCCAGGATCTCCAGGCCCACGGTGCCCTGGCCGGCGATGATGTCGGGGTGGTCGAACGGGTGAATGAACACCGCGCCCGTGCGCTCGGCGAACGCCGTCGCTTCGGCGAGCGCCTCCTCCAACCCATCACCGTGCAGGTGGACATCAGCCCCGTACCCGCGGGTAGCGGCGAGTTTCGGCAGGGGCGCCCGCTCGGGCATGAACACCGTGGCGCTGGTCCCCAGCAGAGCCGCGGCGAGTGCCACACCTTGAGCATGGTTGCCGGCGCTGGCGGCCACCACACCTCGCGCGCGTTCCTCCTCGCTCAACCCGTGGATGCGGGTGTAGGCCCCTCTGATCTTGAACGAGCCCGTGCGCTGCAGGTTCTCGCATTTGAAGTACACCGGCCCGCCGTGTGAAAGTTCGAGGTCACGCGCGTGTTCCATCGGCGTTTCCCGCACGACGGATTCCAGCAGACGCCTCGCCTCGCGGATTGTGTCCACGCTGACAAGTCCCATAACCGCAGATCATGTCACTGCACGCAGCGTCACGGAGAGGTTACGTGCTTAGACAGATCACGATTGGGTAAGCTTGTGATACATCGACTGGATCAAGGCAGGAGAGTCACGTATGGGAAGGGCGCGCACATCGGACGCATCTCGTTCCGCTGGTGTGCTGCCGCTCGTCGCCGGAGTGGTCTCCGCCGTCGCGTTGACCGGCGCCGCCGTCTACACGGTTTCCGAAGCCCAGTGTGACCCCGGCCGTTATGTTCGGGACGGTCACCGGATGACTCTGGTCGGCAGCTGCGTCACGGGAGCGGAGCTGAGGGAGGCGGGCATCGGCCACGACCACGGTCGGACGGACTCCACCGGCACCTCCCCCAGCGATTTCCACCCCTGATCCGGGGTTTCGTCAGGACGCGTCCAGCGCGCTGCGCAGGTCTTCGAGCAGGTCGTGCGCGTCCTCGATACCGACCGACAGCCGCAGCAGTTCGGCCGGGACCTGCAGCAACGAGCCCGCGACGCTGGCATGCGTCATGCGGCCGGGGTGCTCGATGAGCGATTCCACTCCGCCGAGTGATTCGGCGAGGATAAACAGTTTCGTCCTGGCCGCCACGTCCAGCGCGGCCCGTTCACCGTCGACGTGGGTGAACGACACCATTCCGCCGAATCGGCGCATCTGTTTGGCCGCCAGCGAGTGCCCGGGGTGTTCGGCCAGGCCCGGGTAGTACACCTGTCCGATCTTCGGGTGCTTCGACAGGGTCTCGGCGATGAGCTCGGCGTTGGAGCAGTGCCGCTCCATGCGCACACCCAACGTCTTGAGACCACGCAGCGTCAACCACGCGTCGAACGGGCTGGGAACGGCTCCGGCCGAGTTGCGCAGGAAGAACAGTCGTTCCCGCAGCTCGTCGGAGTTGGTGATCACCGCACCACCTACGACATCGGAGTGGCCGCCCAGGTACTTGGTGGTGGAGTGCACGACGATGTCGGCGCCGAGCTCCAACGGTGTCTGTAGGTACGGGGTGGCGAACGTGTTGTCCACCACGAGCTTCGCACCGCCGACGTGGGCGAGTTCGGCGAGGGCGGCGATGTCGGCGATACCCAGTAGCGGGTTGGTGGGCGACTCGCACCAGATGAGTTTGGTCTCGGGGCGCATGGCCGACCTGACCTCGTCCAGATCGCCCAGCGAAGCGACGCTGTAGTTCACGCCCCACTCGGTGAGCACCTTGTCGATGAGCCGGAACGTGCCGCCGTAGACGTCGTTGCCGAGGATGAGGTGGTCGCCGGGGCGAAGGGCCACGCGCAGCACCGCGTCACTGGCCGCCATACCCGAGGCGAACGCGAGGGCGTGCTTACCGCTTTCCAGCGCGGCGAGGGCTTGTTCGAGCGCGGTGCGGGTCGGGTTGGCGGTGCGCGAGTACTCGTAGTCGCCCTCGCGGGTGCCGCCGACGCCGTCCTGCGCGTAGGTGGAGGTCTGGTAGATCGGCACGATCACCGCGCCGGTGCGGGAGTCGGGTTCCTGCCCGACGTGAATGGCGCGTGTCTCGAATCCGTAGCTGGCAGGGTCTGCAACCATGCCCCCAGCCTACGGCCCGGCCCCCGCAGGCCGCTGCCACGGCCGAGGACCTGGTGACAACGGCCGGGACGACGAAGGGCCGTGGGCGAGTCGGAAAGATCCGTTCGCTCACGGCCCTTCGAGATCCGTGTCGATTTCAGCGGCTCACCACTGCTGCGGCGGCTGACCGGGCTGGCCGAACCCACCGGGCTGGCCGGGCTGACCCTGCTGCGGGAAACCACCACTGGACGGGAACTGCCCACCCGGCTG